>NZ_JAGIKX010000007.1:0-102613 GCF_017874635.1 Virgibacillus alimentarius | reverse complement strand
CGAAATATTTCACACAGATCGCGGTAATGAGTTTAAAAACCAGCTCATCGACGATGCTTTAGATGCTTTTGGTATCGAACGTTCCTTGAGTGAAAGAGGGTCTCCTTACGATAACGCCGTCGCTGAAGCAATGTTTAAGACGATTAAGACAGAATTTGTGGGCGGCACTATTTTCCCTTGCAAACAAGCACTTGACCTTGAACTTTTCGATTATGTGAATTGGTTTAATAATATTCGAATTCACGGATCGCTAGATTATTTAACACCAGCTGAATACAAGTTGAAACACCTTTAAAAATTTGTTCAGTTGAGTGTTGACATTCCAATCAAAAAAAATATAATATGAAAATAAAAAGAGACTAACTATATAAAGTCAATAGTGCTAGCGACAAAATTTAATACTATTTTTATTGGGAATTTGGACATGCAAATAAGCTTGATGGTTAATTAATCATCAATCTGTGTATTTTTGTTAAACTTTAGTATTTTATAACGGTCAAAATATTACGTATAAACAACTTCTTTATATAATTCGCCTGTTTGCATGAAATGGAATATGACTCTAATTAATTTCTTCGCTACATGGCTTAACACCACATTCCAGATTTTGAAACCCTAAACGATTAATCGTTTGCGCAAATGGAAGCAAATGAAGATGGAAGTGAACGTAAGCAGCTTCGTTCCGAGCGTAAAGAACCGTAACAATATCGCAAACGATTCCAGGACTTTTTAATCCGCAAACAGAAATACGAAAATGACATGAAAATCCTCGGAAAACGCAACAGTTATTTGAAGACAGAAAAGCAAAAGAAGGAAACAACCGGAAAATTTATTATAACGAAAAATGGGAGCAGCAAAAAGAATATATTAGAAAGAAGCTTTCAGAAGGCTAATTTGCGCTTCACGCGTTTGTCGGTGAGGGGCAAAGAGAAGGTGGGAAATGAATTAGGGTTTGCGTTCAAGGCGGTAAACTTGAAAAAGTGCATCGCCATGAACAGAAATAGGCAAAAGATCACGAAAGTAATCCTGAGAAAAATGGGTTCGATCATCAAAGACCGAACCCATTTTTACTTATTCTTGGCTTTTTAATTATCTTCTGTAACAACGTCTACTTTACCGGTTCCTGGGTCGATCACAAGTCCATGTACTTTTACTTCTTCCGGCAGAAGGGGATGATTACGGATAATGCCTACACTTTGTTCAACAGACTGCTCGACCGTTTCAAAACCATGGAATTCTTCTTCGAAATCGATACCTGCATGCTCTAATGTGGATAAGGCTTCATCCGATATTCCTCTGTCTGACATAGTATCCATTAATTGGTCTGTGTTTACATGTGACATGCCACAGTCATGATGCCCGATAACTATTACTTCCTCTGCCTTTAAGCTATAAACGGCAACAAGTATACTTTTCATTATACTGTCAAATGGTTTTCGGATAATAGCTCCTGCATTTTTCAGCATCTTCACATCCCCATTTTGGATGTTTAAAGAACGTGGCAGTAGTTCTACTAAGCGTGATTCCATACAAGTAAAGATAACCATCCGTTTATTTGGAAAACTATCTGTTTTATATTGTTCATATTTTTTGTCTGCTACGAATTCTTTGTTATATTTTAGCATTTCTTCCAGATACTTAATAATGGGAAACATCTCCTTAAAATTTTGCCTTTATTATAATAATATAGCAGAAATTTAGATAAATTCGTATAGTTATTGCAAAAAAATATAAATTTATAGCATATACTATTTCAGAAAATTCATAATTAAACTTGTCTACTTTTGACGATTCGTGCTATAATAAGCGTATAATAACTAAATGGGGTTTACATATAAAACGAATTGTTCGAAATTTCCGGCTGTGCACTAAACCAATGAAGCAAGTCCGTTTTTGCTATGAAACATCCCAGAGTTTTCATAAACACTTCCAGCGAAACGAATGTAGTCAATGAAACATAGAGCGCTTGGTACATTTATTTAGGCTTAAAACAAAAAGTAAACTAGAGTTAAAAAGTATATAACTTATCCACTTTCAAGAGAATAGCTCGATTCTCTTTTTTTTCATGTTTTTAAATTGACGAGGTGACGTATGGGTTCGAATGACGAACATAAAAATGACATCATAGATGAAGATCTATTTGAAGAATTAGATGCTGACGAGATGGAGGAACTATTGCAAGTCGAAAGAGAAAAAGCATTAGATAGAGAAAAGAAAGGAAAACCACCCAAGTCAAAACGTCCATTTCCAAAATGGGCGTTTTGGTTTATTGCTATTGCGATGGTGTTTAATATCGTAGCTCTTTTGCCTCAAACATTTTCGGTTCCTGCGATTGATTTTTTAACGACTTCTGCAAAGTTGTCTCAACAAAAAATGGTTCAAGTGTATAAAAAGGCAGTAGTTGTTATAGAAACTGAAGATGCCAGAGGTACTGGTTTCTCCATTACAGATGATGGAAAGATATTAACAAATCATCATGTTGTTGAGGGAGATGCCAGTGTCACTGTGGCTTTTCCTGAGAAGGGTCTTTTTACGGCTGAAGTTGTTGAGACGTACCCAAATATTGATTTGGCAGTTCTTCAAATAGATAGAGAAAACGGGGAAAAACTCCCCTTTTTAGATTTGGCCGAAAATCCTTCATTTCACTCCAACGAGATCATAAAGTTTATTGGTAATCCATTAAACTTTCAAGGGATCGCTAATGAAGGTGAAATTATTGATGATGTGAAATTGAATAATTGGACCGAAGAAGTTGTTATGATAAAAGCTCCGGTCTATCGTGGCAACAGCGGCAGTCCGGTTATTAATGAAAACGAAAAAGTGATCGGAGTTGTATTTGGTACTTTAGATCATGACGAATATGGGAAGGTAGGAATGTTTGTTCCGATTGATTACTATTACAGGTATCAAAAGTTCAATAAATAAACTGTTGTTCCACTTTTTTTACAGTAACCTGGTAAATAAGTTACTGATATTTAAAGGAAATGTAACTATTTTGAGATAGCTTCACATAGTTCATTAGGGTACTATTAAGCATGTTGAAGCATTTTGAAATAACTAAAAAAAGATGGTGGAATCATCATGTTAAAGAAAAGGAACCGCGTATGTTTTAAATATATAAATAATGGTACACCCAAAAAAGATAAACCTAAAACGAAATTTATAGCGACTGGGGGTGCTCTAAGTTATGGATGAGTTTAATAATATGCCCCTGGATGAGATGATAAAATTAGTTCAAGAAGGGAATGATGAAGCCCAGAATTATTTGTTGAAAATGTATCAGCCATTTATTGCTAAATGCGTTTCAGAAGTTTGCAAACGTTATATCGACCCTGAGCAGGATGATGAATTTAGCATTGGCTTGTCAGCGTTTAATGATGCTTTATTAAGCTTTTCCGCTGAAAGGGGAAGCTCTTTCTTCTCTTTTGCAAAGCTTGTTGTTAAACGAAGAGTGATCGACTATATTCGTTATATCAAAAAAGCCCCTGTTGCGGCATCTTTGGATGAAACGTACGATGTGGAGCAAATGGAAAATCCGCTGGAAGTAGCAGCAGCGAAAGAAGCTTATATTCAGGAACAGGATGCATGGCATCGGAAAGAAGAAATAAAGGATTACAAAGAAAAGTTAGCTACGTATAAATTATCTTTACTTGAACTCACGGAAGTTTCACCCAAACACCAAGATGCCAGGGAATCTGCTGTAGAAGTAGCAAAAATTCTTTTTCATGATAAAGCATTAAGAGAATATGTACGAGCTAAAAAAAGACTGCCAATAAAGGATCTAATCCAAAAGGTAAATGTGAGTAAGAAAACATTAGAGAGGAACCGAAAGTTTATTTTAGCAATGTTTATTGTACTTAACGAAGACTATGTTTATCTTAAGGATTATTTAAGGGGGGGTGGGTAAGTGAAGAAAGGCATTGTGATGGAAAAGCACAGTCGTTATATTATTATTATGACAAAGGAAGGTATTTTTAAAAAAGCAGCATCTGTGGAGAACGTTGAAATAGGTGATGAAGTATATTTTAAACCCATCGCATCCGAGAAATCATTCTTTTTATATTTTAAAAAACAGGTAAAATCACCCGTTCGTATTGTTGCGATGGTTTGCATGCTGTTACTTGTTGTAATGCCCCTTTATTTTATTATGGGAAAAAATAAAACATATGCCTATATTAATTTAGAAATTAATCCTAGTGTCGAATTAATAATTGATGAATCATTACATGTCCATCGTATTACACCTTTAAACGATGATGCAGATCAACTTGTGAAAAAATTAACAAATTATAAAAACAAATATTTAGAAAAAGTAATTGCAAAGATTATGATGCATAGTGAGGAAGCAGGACTAGTTAAACATGGAAAAAATATGCTGATTGGTGTAAGCTTTGTGAATGAAGAGGCTCAAAATGGGGATTTAATTAAACGATTACAAAATCATTTATCCGATAAAGAATCTGGCTGGGGAATTGCTACATTCCAAGTGCCAAAAAAAATTAGGGAAAAAGCACAGAAGAATAATCAAACAATGAACGAAACAATGGCATTAGAAATAGATGAAAAGAATATGGTGAAAAATAATTTCAACGAAGAAGACAAAGAAATGATTCAATCCTTTTATCAATTTAATGAAGAAAAACAAATACAAGAGCCTCAAACAGAGCCAGTAAAAGATAATAATTTGTGAAGCCAATAAAAGCAAAGTAAAGAATGTCAAAAGAAAAGGCCCTTTAAAAAGATGCACCATCCATGAGAATGGTGCATCGTGTAATCATACTTCCATTACTGCAGCAGGTACTGATTTCATTGCATGTTCCAAATAATACAGAAGGTCATCGTGGGATTCCAATATAGACTTTTGATCTGGAGCATAATGGTAAGCATGTAAAAAAAGTTCTATTTTTTTAGAAAGCATATCATCTTTAGTCCGAACCATCAATACAAGCAAATCATCCCATTGTCCCCAAAGTGTATAATATAAAGCTTTGTCGTAATCAGGAATGTCCATCAATATCCCTCCTTAATTAAAGGGTTATTTGTAGGGTTTCCTATTTCTCTATATATTGTCTGATACAATATTGGTGTAATTACCAAAAAGACACAATGATAAAAAGCGTAAATAAAAACTCCTTTCTGTTACATACTAAAACCAAACAGAAAAGGAGGATTAAAAAACATGAAATTTAAAGTAGCAAGTGTAGCCTTAGCAACAACGTTAGCACTTGTTGGTTGTGGTACAGCAAATGATGATGCCAATAGGGACAATGGTGCAACAAATAATGATGCTGACAATAATGTAGAACAAACTCGCTACAATGACCGTGCGGATAACAATACACGTAATGTACGTGATAATGATAACCGAAATGATCGGGTAAATGACGCACAAGATAGGAATAGAGATAATGATCGCAGATACAATGTGTCAAAGCAAGCAGCAGACAAGATTACAGATAAGGTAGATGAGATTGATCGCGCATATGTATTAACAACTGACAACAATGCATATGTTGGTGCGGTTTTAAACAATGATGATAATGACAATAACAACAATCATAATGACCGAAACAATGACGGAGTAACAAATAATGATGGTATAAATAATACAGGCGATTTAAACAGAAAAAATAATAATACACGAAACAATGATAATGAAAACAATGATAATGATGTTACGGATGAAGTCAAGCAACAAATCACCGACGTAGTAAAATCTGTTGATAATGATATTGACAATGTTTATGTTACTACAAACCCGGATTTTATTGATTTAACGAATGATTATGCCAATGAAGCCAGGAATGGTAACCCAATTGGCGGATTCTTTGACCAATTTGGAGACATGATTGAACGTGTATTCCCACAAGGAAATAGATAAAATAAAACGAGCGACTCGAAAGAGCGCTCGTTTTTCAATTTTCGGCAAGTAATATGCTAAAATAGAGGTGGATAGGAGGAATTTTTATGACAAGGGATGTATTAAATTATTTAAATGATCATAATGAAGATTTAATGAAAAAATGGAATGATTTTTTATCTATACCGAGTGTTAGCACAGACAGTACACATAAACAGAATATTCTAGAAGCAGCAGAATTTTTAAAGAGTTATTTATCTGAACTGGGATTTGAGAACGTTACACAGATGGAAACCCCTGGTCATCCACTTATTTATGCAGAGTATACTCAAGCAGGAACTGAAGCACCTACCGTGTTGTTTTATGGTCACTATGATGTACAGCCAGTTGATCCAATAGATCAATGGAAGAGTGACCCATTTAAGCCGGAAATTCGTGATGGGCGTTTGTACGCTCGTGGCTCAAGTGACGATAAAGGCCAAGTATTTATGCACTTAGCAGTATTTGAAGCTTTTATAAAAACAGAAGGGAAGCTGCCAATAAACGTGAAGGTATGTATTGAAGGCGAAGAAGAAATTGGTAGTGAAAATTTATATGATATTTTACATACTAAAAAAGATTTATTCGCTGCAGACTTTGCTGTCATTTCCGACTCAGGCATGGTTGCTAAAAATCAGCCGACTATTTTATATGGACTAAAAGGCTTTACTGGTATTGAGATTACTGTAAAGGGACCAGACCACGACCTCCATTCTGGTATGTATGGAGGAGCCATTAAGAATCCAATTATGGCTTTAACGCAAATTTTAGCATCTATGAAAAACAAAGATGAAGTAATTACAGTTGAAGGATTTTATGACGATGTGGAACCATTGTCTGATGAAGAAAGAAAGTTGATTAAAAATGTGCAAGGTGAAGATTATCAAACGACAACTGGTGTAACAGAAACAGCATCTGAGACGGGATATACAGCAAAAGAACATACAATGGCGCGCCCGACCTTTGAGATTAATGGTATGTATGGTGGCTATCAGGGAGAAGGAACAAAAACAATTATCCCGTCGTCTGCAACTGCAAAAATCACTTGTCGTTTAGTACCAGGACAAGACCCTGAAAAAATACAGAATTTGTTAGAAAAGCATGTTTATCATCATGCACCAACAGGTGTTAAAGTAAATGTGAAAAAGGAAAAATTATCAGCCAAAGCGTACAAAGTGGAACCGGATCATCCACTCATTCAAAAAGCAGCAGCAAGCTATACAAAAGCATTTGGTAAAGAAACAGTCTATGTAAGAATGGGAGGTTCTATTCCGGTTGTAGAATGGATGGAAGCAATTTACGATATTCCAATTGTTTTATTAGGATTTGGAACGCCAGAAGACCGTATCCATTCCCCAAACGAAAGCTTTCCATTAGACAGCTTCAAAAAGGGAATGGAAACACTGGTGTATTATTGGGATAGCTTAAGGAAGAAATAAAAGTGTTATCTGGAGACTATTTATGTAAACAGAATTGAATCATTTGTGTGGTGAAAGGAAATTTTCAACTGGAATGGCATAAATAACAAAGTATACGAAAACAGCCATCCTGTTAAATCGTTTCAAAATTGTTATAATGATAGTAAATTAAAACAAAGCTTTTTTTAGGAGCATAGGAGGGGAGCAAATGAAATTTGCTGTTGTAACAGGGGTTTCAAAAGGATTGGGAGAATCAGTTGCTAAATTGTTTCTAGAAGCCGGAGTCAATGTTATTGGAATCTCCCGCACTAAAAATGACGCGTTATCACAAATAGCAGAACAGAATAATCAATTGTTTACACACTATACTTGTGATCTGGGAGATGTAGCAAGTATCGAAAAAGCGTTTAATGATATTAGTAAAACGCTTTATGCTAAAGAACCGTCATTTGTTTACCTAGTAAACAATGCTGCTGTAGTTGAACCAATTGACCAGGCAATGAATATTCAAGCAGAAGATTTAGCTTACCATGTACAGGTAAATACGGTGGCTCCAATGGTATTAACAAATTTATTTTTACAAAAATCACTTGAAAAAGATGTGCCTTTAATTAGCGTAATAATCACATCAGGTGCTGCTGAACGTCCTGTTTACGGATGGAGTGCCTACTGCAGTACAAAAGCAAGTATGAACATGTATACTAAAACTGTGTCATTAGAGCAGGATGAACTAAAGACAGGGAATAAAATTATCGCATTTAGCCCCGGGGTTATGGATACAGCCATGCAGGAGCAAATTCGTACGAGCAGTTATGATGAATTTATGGATGTTGAAAAGTTTAAAGATTATAAGAAAAATAATCATTTAAAGAACACAGAGACTGTTGGAGGCGTTCTGGTTGATATTCTTAGAGATGAAGCAACGGTGAAAAATGGAAATATTTATTACGTACGAGATTACTTATAAAAGGTCATCCGACAAACGCCCTACCTAAATGATTTCACGTTGCATAATGTATAGTGATCGAAATCAACGGGGAGGGAATAACATGAGCACAGGTCTAGGTGGCTACGGTGGAGGTTTTGCACTGATAGTCGTCCTGTTTATATTATTAATCATAGTTGGAACCTCATATACAGGTGGCGGTTATGGTTATGGCGGCGCTGGATTCGGCGGCTATTGTTAGTGGTTTAAAGGATACAGAGGGTTTTGTACTCTCTGTATTCTTCTTGTTGTAGTTGAAAGTATTATGTCTTATTTTGATTTGCGCATTGTTCGCATCATCGTTTATTTTATAGTAAACTGACTGTAGGTTATGGATGATGAGAACAGAAGGATATCATATAACATAAAATTAGATTGATTTTAACGATCAGCAGGAAGGAAGAAAAGAAATGATTACACGAAAAAGTAAACGAGAAATAGAACAAATGCAAGCTGCAGGTGATATACTTGTCCAGTGTCATAAAGAAATTGCTAAGATGATTAAACCGGGAATTACAACGATGGAAATTGAAGCATTTGTTGAAAGCTTTTTAGCTAAACACGGGGCTACGGCTGAGCAAAAAGGATATAATGGATATAAATATGCAACATGCGCTTCCATTAATGATGAAATTTGTCATGGATTTCCTCGTAACGAAAAGCTTGAAGACGGGGATATTGTCACAATTGATATGGTAGTGAATTTAAATGGAGGATTAGCAGATTCCGCTTGGTCGTATGCAGTTGGAAATGTTGATGAAAAAGGAAAGCGATTATTAGAAGTTACAAAAACGGCTTTGTATAAAGGAATTGAACAAGCACAGGCAGGAAAGCGCATTGGTGATATTGGACATGCAATTCAAACTTATGCAGAAGGTGAAGGATTTTCGGTTGTCCGTGATTTTACCGGCCATGGTATCGGACCTACTATTCATGAATCACCTTACATTCCACATTTTGGGGTACCAAATAAAGGTTTGCGATTAAAAGAAGGAATGGTTATTACAATTGAACCAATGATCAATGAGGGAGAGTGGCGAAGTAAGATGGATGCTAATAATTGGACAGCCAGAACTGTCGATAAAGGCCGTTCTGCCCAATACGAACATACAATTGCAATCACGAAAGACGGTCCTCTCATTATTACCGATCAAGATAAATAATCCAATCAGTTTGTCTGGCTATTCCTAGTATTGTACAAGCTAATAAAAAATAGCAGCTGGAGATGAATTTCCAGTTGCTATTTTTTAGTTATTCCGATAATGCCGGATTGTAATTTCTTTTTGGTTTTATGGAAATAAGAGCAAATCCAGAAGCAATTATACATATAGCAGCAGTAGTCAAAAAAAGTGTCTGATGGGAATATTTCATAATCATCGCAAATAGTGGCGGTCCTAGAGCAACACCAATAAAGCGCATACTGCTATAAATTGAACTGACTGTCCCTCTTTCCTCTTTTTTAACTCCACCTGTTATAAATGTATCTAGGCAAGGAAGGGCCATTCCTATACCTATTCCGCTAAAGATGAGACCTCCAACTAATAAATAAATGGATTCTGAAAAGCTAATGGCGAATATCGTACAAGTTAATAATAGGCATCCAGAAAATGTTACCCATTTCATAAGAAGTTTGTTTTCTCCAATTTTTTTACCTGTAATATAAGATGCTAGAGATAGAGTTAATAAAGGTATTGCAAGGATTAGACCTTTCAAAATACCTTCTATTTGATAATTTTCTTCCAGTATGGTGGATAAGTAAAATAATACACCAAATAAGACATACATCAAGATGCAGCCAATGATGAAAATAGCATAAAGCCATCTTCCTTTTTTAGCAAAAATTTCCTTAATATTTTTGAAAAATGTACGAAGTGGGACTGGTTCTTCTTGCTGTTTAGGAACCTTTAACAAGAAGAAAACAAGCACTAGGGATACCAGACAAAATACAGGAATAGCAAGAAGTGGTGTGTACCAAGTGATTAACGCTAAAGCTGCTCCAATGATTGGACTTAATACCTTTCCTACTGTGTTAGAGGTCTCAACTAGCCCTAATCCACTGCTGACTTTTCGATCTTCTTTAAACATATCTCCAATTAGCGGGAGTACAACTGGAAAAGTTCCCGAAGCTCCAATACCTTGTATAAACCTGCCTAATAAAATTAATAAATATGATTGTTCAAAAAGCATTGCAGCCAGGCCACTGATGAGTCCGCCAATAGCTGTAATGATCAGACTAGGAATGATCACTTTTTTTCTGCCGAATCGATCTGATAAATATCCAGCAAACGGAATAAGGATAATTGCAATCATTGAATATACGGTAATGATTAAGCTGGATTGGAATGCGGTGATTTTTAATTTATTTTCGATGACTGGAAGAATCGGTATTAGCATCGAATTCCCGAGTGTCATCACTAAAGGAACGGAAGCAATTGAAACTAAATCCAGTTTCTTTTTTTCTTCCATAGGTAAAAACCCCCCCTTATTGTTGTACAGTTAGTATTTTCTAAAAAGGGGGTAAAATACCTAAAATGTTACAGAACTATCAGTTTTTCTTTTATTCACGAATTAAAATGCCGGCTTCGAATAATTTTTTACAGGCATCTTGAAGTTTTTCCGGTGTATCCGCTTCTACGGTATGAAGATGTGTACCGTTTGTAAGTGGCGCAAGATAGGGAGCATTTGTTTCTTCAATTTGCTTGATAAATTGATCTACTTCTTTTCGATTACTCACCATGATTGAAGCTGATAGGTCTCCATAAACGGGATGTTCAATTTTTATGTCTTTTACCGTAACACCATGATCAACGATAATGTTTAATTCTTCCCGAGTCTGCACCGGATGGTGATTACAAGCGATAACCATTTGGTTTTTCTTCTCATCCTTTTCATTTGCCATGTATAGATATCCTTGGCTTGTAGCGATGATGGGCTCTTTTTTTGCTTTTAATATAGAGATGTCTTGTACGATTACCTGTCTGCTGACATTTGCCTTTTCGGCAAATGAAGATCCTGTAATTGGTTGATTTGCTTCTTTTAATAATTTTAATATGAAGGTGCGTCTTGCTTCACCAGTAATCTTTTTTGCTTTCAATGTTTTGTTTCTCTCCTAACAAGAAGGGATTTTTCGATGATTGTATCAAAGATAGAGATAGTTTTTTGCATATCCTCCATTGTTGATTGTTTACCCAAAGACAAGCGAATAAATTCTTTTGCTTCTGTTTCCGATCTTCCTAAGGCTAGCATTGTTCGCGAAGGCGCTAGGTTGGCTATTTGACATGCGGTTCCTGTAGAGACAGCAACACCGTAACGATTACACTCAAGCATGGTGTATTGACCTTCCATTCCTTTTATTCTAAGACCAAGGATATGGGGCAAATAATCAGTTGACCAACCACTTTCAATATGGATGAACGTGGATCTTTTTCGCAGCTCGTTGACTAAATATAATTTTAATTTATTTAATCGCTTTTGCTCGATTTCCATATGATTACATACGGCTGCGGCTATGGTAATAAAAGCTGCAATACCAGGAAGGTTTTCTGTTCCTGGGCGAAATCCAGATTCATGTGTTGTACCAGGAATTTCTTGCTGCCAAGTTGTGTTTGGATTGATATAAGCAGATCCTACACCCTTAGGTCCATATATTTTATGGCTGGAGATGGATAAACTGTCAAGCTTTGCCTTTTGGATATTAATAGGTATTTTTCCAAATGTTTGGACACAATCACTGTGAAATAATATATCATAAGCTTCAAGTAAATCTCCAATCTCTTCAATTGGCTGAACGGCTCCTATTTCGCCATTTCCATGATGAATGGATACAAGGATCGTTGATTTTTTTATTGCATGTTTTAAATCTTTTATTTGAATTAGACCATCTTCATGAATTGGTAAAAAAGTAACCTCAAACCCTTCTTCCATCATTAATTGGAAAAAATTAAAAACAGATGAATGTTCCGCAGCAGTTGTAATAAGATGATTTCCTTTCCCTTGATGTGCATTAATAAGTGATTTTAATGCCAAAATATTTGCTTCCGAGCCCCCACTGGTAAAATAGATGCCGTTTTCTGAACCATTTAATAAGGAGGATAGTTCTCTGCGGCAAGACTGCAATAAATGTTGCGCTTTTGAACCTATATCGTGGAGACTGCTGGGATTTCCATAAAAAGACTGCGAAACTTTATTATAAACATGTAACGCTTCGTCAGAAGTTGGCGTTGTAGCAGCATAATCTAAGTAAATCATATAAGCACTCCTAGTTATTTTCGATAACGACTTTAAGCTTTTATCATTTAACGCTTGTTTTTAGTATAATAATATGTAAATATAGATGTCAAGACATATAGATATACATTAGATTTCATAAATTCACAGAAATTAAGAGGAGAACCTAAAATGAATAACCCTGACGTCATTATTATTGGCAGTGGAATTGCTGCATTAACAGCTGCTAATCAATTAAGCAAGGAAAAGAATGTGATTATTATCACAAAATCAGGTGTAAATCATAGTAATTCTTTTCATGCTCAAGGAGGAGTTGCTGCAGCAATTCGAAGCAATGACGATTGGCATTCCCATTATACAGACACTATTATTGCCGGATGCTTTCATAACGACGATAGTAATACAAGAACATTAGTACAAAAAGGCTCTGACTATGTGAAACAGTTAATAAGTGATGGAATGCCCTTTGATCAGAGAAAAGATGGTGATTTGTATTTTGGGATGGAAGGAGCCCATTCAAAAAGGAGAATTGTTCATGCTGGAGGTGATGCTACTGGTAAAGCAATCATAACATTTATGTTTCAACAGCTGAATGACAATGTGTCTATCATTGAATATGAAATGGTAATCGATCTGATTGTACATGATCATCGGTGCATTGGAGTTATTACCAAAAACGCCAATGATAAGCTCATAACCTACTATGCTCCGTCAACAATTATTGCTACAGGGGGATGTGGGCATGTATATGCCACTACATCAAATGATGCTACTGTAACAGGTGACGGTATTGCTATCGCGTATCGAGCAGGGGCTAAACTGGCTGATTTAGAATTTATACAATTTCATCCGACACTTTTATATAAAGACAACAAGGTACTAGGTCTCGTATCGGAAGCAGTACGAGGAGAAGGTGCATACTTAATCGATCGTCATGGAAATAGAGTGATGCAAGGTGTTCACGAACTAGAAGATTTGGCACCAAGAGATGTTGTCGCTAGAACAATATTTCATAAACAGAATAAGGGAGAACAAGTCTTTTTGAATATAGCCAATGTAAAATCTTTTGCTTCCCGCTTTCCGACAATACATCATTTATGCAATGAACATGGAATTGATGTAAATAAAAGCATTCTTCCTGTTACTCCTGGCGCACATTTTATGATGGGTGGAATAGAAGCAAATTACCATGGCCAAACGTCAATGGAAGGGTTATATGCACTCGGTGAAGCAGCATGTACAGGAGTGCATGGAGCCAACCGGCTGGCAAGCAATTCTTTATTAGAGGGTATTGTATTTGGACATCTAGCTTCAAATGATATACTAAATAATTCTATTAAAGATAGGCTTGTCCCTTCTGGTGATCTTGAAAAAGCGTGTAAACAGGGGGAAGGGAAGTTAATAAATCACACCGTACTTCCTCAGAAGAAAGAGTTAAAAGATAAAATGATGAAATATGTGGGTGTTATCCGTAATGCAAAGAATTTACAAAAAATGAAAGCGTGGTTGGAAAAATATGACTTCTTCAATCAAACTCTATACGAGCTGTCTAAAAATGAAGTTGAAATTGTAAATATGTTAACTACTGCATGGTTAATAACGACATCTGCGTTGGAACGCCCGGAAAGTCGAGGAGGTCATCATCGTTCGGATTATCCAGTACAAGTGGAGCAATGGTGTAAACAGCGCATTACCCGTCACATAGATGAGCATAATTTTAAGAGTAAAGGGGCTTTATAACATGAATCTAATCAAACTACGTACCCTTCTCCACGCTTTTTTTGAAGAGGATATGGGTGATCGAGATATAACAAGTCAGGCAATTTTTCCAATTACTGAATGTGGGAAAGGTGTATTTATCAGCAAAGAAGAAGGTATTATTTCGGGGTTGGATGTAATTAAGGAAGGGTATTATTTATTTGATCCTGCTATTGAAGTGAAAACGTTTTATCAAGATGGGGATCGTGTTTATGAAGGAGATGTTATTGCTGAAGTAACAGGTCCAATCACTTATTTATTGACTGGGGAACGTGTGATTTTAAATTTGCTTCAAAGAATGAGCGGTATTTCTACAATAACCAATAAAAGTGTCCAAACATTAAATGATAAGCATACGAAAATATGTGATACGAGAAAAACATCACCAGGGTTAAGGATGCTAGAAAAGTATGCAGTAACTGTTGGTGGCGGCAGAAATCACCGGTTCGGATTATATGACGGTGTGATGATAAAAGACAATCATATTTCTTTTTGCGGATCGATTACCGAAGCTGTTCAAAGGGTGAGAGAAAATATTGGTCATATGGTAAATGTCGAGGTCGAGACAGAAACAAAAGAACAAGTTATCGAAGCAGTGGAAGCGAAGGCAGATGTGATTATGTTTGATAATTGCAGTCCAAAACAAGTAAAAGAATTAGTATCCTATGTTCCAGATTTGGTCGTAACCGAAATTTCTGGCGGGATTACATTAGGCAATTTAGCTAAATACCGGAACTTAGGTGCCGATTATATTTCGCTTGGATATATTACGCATTCCGTAAAAGCATTGGATATTAGCTTAACCGTATGTGAGGAGGAGATAAAATGAGTTTATTAGATTTGATTCAAAATGAGGATAGTCAAACACTTCCGGAAAAATACAAAAAGCTTTCGATACCTGAAATGGAAGAACGTGTCCGCACAATAAAAGACAAATTTGGATCTAAATTATTTATTCCAGGTCACCATTATCAAAAAGATGAAGTCATTCAGTTTGCTGATGTAACTGGTGACTCTTTAAAGCTCGCCCAAGTATCTGCCAAGAATAAAGAGGCGGAGTATATTGTGTTTTGTGGCGTCCACTTTATGGCTGAGACAGCAGATATTTTGACTGGGAATGAGCAAAAAGTCATTCTACCGGATATGCGTGCGGGGTGTTCTATGGCTGATATGGCTGATATTAATCAGACGGAGCGCGGATGGAAAGTCATGCAGGAAAATTTTGGTGATACTATTTTGCCTTTAACTTACGTGAATTCTACTGCAGCGATCAAGTCATTTGTTGGACAAAATGGTGGTGCAACCGTAACATCCTCCAATGCAAGGAAGATGCTTGAGTGGGCCTTTACACAGAAGGAGCGAATTCTGTTTTTACCAGATCAGCACTTAGGCAGAAACACAGCATACGATCTAGGTGTTCCATTAGATAAAATGGCGATTTGGAATCCGATTACGGATACGTTTGAATATGATGGGGATCCCGAAGCTGTGAAAGTGATCTTATGGAAGGGGCATTGTTCTGTACATGAAAACTTTACAGTAAATAATATTGAACAGGTAAGAAAATCAAAATCGGATGTAAACATTATCGTACATCCAGAATGCAGCAGAGAAGTTGTTGCATTATCCGACTACTGTGGTTCTACAAAATATATTATTGAAACAATCTCGAAGGCTCAAGCTGGAACAAAGTGGGCTGTCGGTACAGAAATGAATCTTGTTAATCGATTGACAAACCAACATGCAGATAAAGAAGTTTTTTCACTTAACCCTCACATGTGTCCTTGCTTAACGATGAATCGAATTGATTTGCCGCATTTATTATGGACATTAGAAACATTAAATGAAGGTGAGATTAATAATCAAATTATAGTAGAAAAGTCCGTTTCAAAGAACGCAATGATTGCACTGGAACGAATGCTGCAGAGAGCCTAGTTATCATGTTGGATATAAAAGAGGAGCTGACCATTTGGGTTAGACTTCTTTTGTATATCCAATGTTATCATTCTAAAGTGGGATTTTATTTTTATCGTGATAGTGTTAATATAGTGAATGTTTGGTTATTCTATTTAGTACATAAAAGAATAGGTTGATGCCTAACGAAAATTAAGAAATAAGCAAGGAGGAGTTTTACATAAGTGATTTTGTGGTATACATATAGGTCGATACATACTATAAAAATATTTGAAAGGATAATTTATGAAAAAACATACGTATAAAAATCCCGTTTTTTTTGTATCTGCATTCGTTGTTTCGTTACTAGTAATCATTGGAGCTATTATGCCAGGTAAATTTGGGGAAGTTAGTGAAAAGCTCTTTAGTTTTACAACCACTAACTTTGGTTGGTTTTATCTGCTGTCTATTTTTATCTTTATTATATTTTTAATTACTTTATCAATTGGTAAATATGGTAAAGTCCGTTTGGGACCTTCGCACTCCAGACCGGAATATCCTTTTTTTACTTGGATTGGCATGTTGTTTTCAGCAGGGTTTGGAGCAGGCTTAGTGTTCTGGGGTGTTGCAGAACCAATGAGCCATTTTTTCGAAACACCGTTCCCCGGTCTAGAAGCGCAAACGGAAGAAGCAGCCCGTATTGCAATGGGATATGCCTTTTTCCATTGGGGAATCAGTCAGTGGTCTGTTTTTGCGGTTGTAGGTTTAATAATTGCTTATCTACAATTTAAAAAAGGCAAGGGCGGGTTAATTTCAACATCCATTGAGCCCGTGATAGGTAAAAACAAAACAATAGGAAAGACCATTGATACTCTAGCAGTAATTGCGACTGTAATGGGAGTGGCGACATCTCTTGGTCTTGGTATTCTCCAGATGAATGGGGGATTGAAAACTGTCTTTGATGTACCAAATTCTATCTGGATTCAAATGACTATTGCTGCAATCATGCTGTTCACCTATTTGATATCATCTAGTACAGGGTTAAATAAAGGAATCAAATGGCTTAGTAATGTAAACTTGGGTTTGTGTCTTTTATTACTGGCATTTGTATTTTTTGCTGGGCCAACTGTATTTATATTAAATACTTTCGTATTAGGTTTAGGTGATTATTTAACTAATTTTGTTCAATATAGTTTACGTCTCACTCCGTACCAGGGAGGTACATGGGTGCGGGACTGGACGATATTTTACTGGGCATGGACGATTGCCTGGTCCCCATTTGTAGGTGCGTTTGTAGCCCGTGTGTCAAGAGGAAGAACCATACGTGAATTTGTATTTGGTGTATTAATTGTTCCTCCTGCAATAGCCTGCTTGTGGATAGCAACTTTTGGCGGAACTGCTTTATTTAGTGACTTAAACGAAGGTACTGCAATTGCTGAAGCGGTAAATGCAGATCTCGCAGTTGCATTATTTGAGACATTTGGGAACCTTCCGCTTACAAATATATTATCTATTTTATCGCTTATCCTTATTTTTACATTTTTAGTTACATCAGCAGATTCAGCAACATATATATTAGGGAGTATGACGTCAAGAGGTAGCTTAAATCCGAATCTGCTCGTAAAAATGATATGGGGTGTCTTAATAACTGCAATTGCTGTAGTGTTATTACTAGCAGGTGGTTTAGGTGCCTTACAAACAGCATCTTTGACGTCTGCACTACCGTTTACGGTTATATTATTATTAATCGTTCTATCATTTATAAAAATGCTGAAACGGGATACAGATGTAAAGTAAAAGATTTATTTAAAAAACAGTTAGAAAATATTCTAACTGTTTTTTAAAATTAGTATTGTATTTTTATGCTTTATTATGTATAATAATTCATAATCAATAAAAAGTTCGTTTCAAGTAAAGAAGGGATGGATTTTAATGAGTAAAGAAAAGATTGTATTAGCATATTCTGGTGGTTTAGATACATCCGTTTCAATAAAATGGTTACAGGAAAAATATAATTATGATGTTGTTGCACTTGCGATTGATATGGGAGAAGAAAAGGATTTGGAAGCTGTTCGCCAAAAAGCTCTGCAAGTAGGAGCTGTTGATGCTGTTGTCATTGATGGAAAAGAATTATTAGCAAAAGATTATTTAATGCCTGCTTTGAAGGCGAATGCATTATATGAGGGCAAATATCCACTATCATCAGCTTTAAGTAGACCACTTATTGCTAAGCTGTTAGTGGATGTGGCAGAACAAGAAGGTGCGAGTGCAGTAGCACATGGTTGTACAGGAAAAGGAAATGATCAAATTCGTTTTGAAGTATCAATTAAAGCCTTAAATCCAGACTTAGATGTTGTAGCACCGGTTCGTGAGTGGGGAATGACACGTGATGAAGAAATTGCTTATGCAAAGGAGAAAGGTATTCCTATTCCTATTAATTTAGATAATCCCTTTTCAATCGATGCAAATATATGGGGGCGGGCATGTGAAGCAGGCGTGTTAGAAAATCCATGGAATGAAGCCCCAGAAGAAGCATTTGAATGGACGAATCCGGTAGAAAATACACCAAACGTAGCTGATCATGTAGACATTTCTTTTGAAAAAGGTATTCCTGTTGCCTTGAATGGTCAAGAAATGAATCTCGTTGATATTATCGAAACTTTAAATGAACTTGGGGGAAAACATGGGGTTGGACGTATTGATCATATTGAAAACCGTTTAGTAGGCATTAAATCCCGTGAAGTATATGAAAATCCAGCAGCATTAATATTGATCAATGCCCATAAAGAAATGGAGTTTTTAACACATACGCGTGAGGTTAGTCAATTTAAGGCAAAAGTAGACCAGCAATTTTCACAAATTATTTATGATGGATTATGGTATTCACCATTGCGTCCTGCAATTGATGCTTTTATTAATGAAACACAAGAAGTAGTTACTGGAAAGGTACGTGTCAAGCTGTTTAAAGGAAACCATCAAGTTACAGCACGCAAGTCTCCACAGAGCATGTATAATGAAGCTCTTGCTACGTATGAAAAAGGAGATATGTTTGATCATAATGCGGCAGTTGGATTTATTAAATTGTGGGGATTGCCAACAGAAATTTATGCACAAAATAAAAAAAATACCAATATAGTTATCCATTCAAAGTAATTTTTAACTAAGAGGAGAAAATGACATGACAAAATTATGGGGCGGTAGATTTACAAAAGAAACAGATAAATTAGTAGAAGAATATACAGCATCCATAAACTTTGATAAACAACTTGTTTATGAAGATATCGAAGGAAGCTTGGCACATGTTACAATGCTTGCGGATAAGGAAATCATTTCTGCAGAAGAAAGGGATCAAATAATCCGAGGACTGGTAACAATAAGAGAAAAAGTGGCAGCAGGAAAGGTAGATTATTCTGTTGCCAATGAAGATATTCATATGAATATTGAAAGAATGCTTATTGATGAAATTGGTCCTGTCGGAGGAAAGTTGCATACAGGACGAAGCAGAAATGATCAAGTTGCAACAGATTTTCACCTGTATGTCCGCAAACAAACAAAAATCATGATTAAGCATTTGGAAAACGTCCAACGTGCAATTATAAGTCAGGCAAAAGATAACATGGATACGATCATGCCCGGATATACGCACCTACAGCGAGCGCAGCCCATTTTATTTGCGCATCATTTGTTAGCTTATTTTTGGATGTTTCAGCGTGATAAACAGCGACTTGAAGATAGCCTGAAACGGGTAAATTGGTCGCCTTTAGGTGCGGGCGCTTTAGCAGGGACGACTTTTCCAATCAATCGCGAGCAAACAGCTGAAATGCTTCAATTCGATCAAGTATATCCAAATAGTTTAGATGCTGTTAGTGACCGTGATTTCGCAGTAGAATTTTTATCTGTCTGTTCCATTATTATGACGCATTTATCCAGACTTTCTGAAGAATTAATAACATGGTCTAGTCAAGAGTTCCAATTTATCGAGCTAGATGACGCTTTTTGTACTGGATCCAGTATTATGCCACAAAAAAAGAACCCTGACGTTCCAGAACTTTTACGCGGGAAAACAGGCCGAATCTACGGGAACTTGATGAGTTTACTAACTGTATTAAAAGGTCTTCCATTAGCGTATAACAAAGATATGCAAGAAGACAAAGAGGGTGTATTTGATACTGTAGCGACACTTGATGGGGCACTTAGCTTACTTGCTCCAATGCTAAAAACAATGCATGTTAATAAGGAAAATATGTATCAGGCAGTAGAGCAGGATTATTCGAACGCAACCGATATCGCAGACTATTTAGCGACCAAAGGCCTGCCTTTTCGCGAGGCACATGAAGTGATTGGAAAAATTGTTTTATATGCGATTGAGAATAAAAAGTATCTATTGGATCTGTCACTGGAAGAATATAAGAATTTTCATCATTTATTTGAATCGGATATCTATGATGTATTAGCTTATAAAAACGTTGTAAATGCTCGAAATAGTATAGGAGGTACTGGAAAAGAACAGGTGAAAAATCAGTTGATTCATGCTGAGGAATTTGTCAACCAGTAATGATGAATTAAAAACAGCTAATTTAGCTGTTTTTTTATGGGTAAAGATTTAGGTAAAAACAAACATTTTCTAGCGTATGTAAATAATGTTTATTTAAGGAAGTGAAAGGATAAATATTATTATAAGATTATATTAGGAGGGGTGTTAAAATTATAATGAACATTAGCAAGCAGCTAAACAAGCTAGAAAAAGTAAATAAACAAGGACCTGATAAAGCTTTTACCATGTACTTGAATACAGACCCATCTGATCCGGAACAACAGGGCGGTGAGTGGAAGCTGCAATTTAAAAATGGACTAAGAAATTTTGAACAATACCTAGAAGAAGCCAATAATAAAGAGGAATTAAAAAATTTTCAATTAGTAAAGCAAAAAGTAAAAAAATATGTATTTGAAAATGAACTGGCTTTACGAAAAGGAATTATTATTTTTGCTAGTGCCAGTGAAGATGTTTGGTTTGCAGCTCGTTTTCAAGCTCGGCTAAAAACAGAGTTTTACTGGCAGGAGACTCCTGTGCTTGATCAGTTAAAATCCCTTTGCGAGCATTATCCTAGAACAGGGGTTATTCTCGTTCAGCAAAACGAAATCAAGATCATAGAGTCTTATTTAAATGACGTTGAAAATACGGTGTATTATGAGTTGAATTTAGATACAGATGATTGGAGACAAAAAGTAGGACCACGGGCAGCAAATAATACAACAGGACTCGGTTCAATAAATGCGCAAAAAGAGAATTTTAAAGATCGTTATGAAGCGAATAAGCATCGTTGGTATAAGTGCATTGCTTCTAAATTAGACAAGCGTGCGAAAGATAATCATTGGGAAAAAATATATGTTGTAGGGGAAGCAGATGCGTCACAAGAAATCAAAACACAAATGAATATGCTAGTGGATAAAGTGATTCATAAAAATATGCTCGATCATAAAGAATCGAAGGTACTGTCAGAAGTATTTGGTTAATAAATGAAAAAAGCTGGAGTTTTAGCTCCAGCTTTACCGTCCAGGTTCTGCACATACATTCTTCCGTATATTTTATGCGGATAAACATCCAGGACACAGCCCATAAATTTCGAATTTATGTCCTTCAATATAATAATTTTTTAAGGTTCCTTTTATATCATCCATTGGGCAAAGGGCTATTTCTTTTGTCTTTCCGCATTCTTTGCAAATAAAATGGTGGTGGTGTTCGTTTGTACAATTCATTCGAAAAAGCTTTTCTCCGTTTAATTCTGTAGATTCCAAAATACCGATTTCATGATAGATATTCAAATTTCGGTAAACGGTATCGAAGCTAATTCCCTCATGGATTGCTTCCATATGTTGCATTAGCTCTTTCGCTGTTCGATAACCATCTGCATCAAAAAAATAGGTTAAGATATCTTTTCGCCGACTTGTCGTTTTAAAACCTTTATCATTTAAAAGTTCAATCGCTTCACTCACGTTCATTTTTCAAGCTCTCCTCTCTTAAAATTAAACCGTTTAACGCTGATTGAAAGCAATAAAATAATAATTGATACCACCACTATTGTCCCCCCGGGTGGCATGCTTAAATAGTAACCACTAATTAACCCTGTAATGACTGCAGCTTCCCCAAAAATGATAGACAGAATAATCATTTGTTTAAAACCTCTTGCCAATCTCATGCTTGCTGCAACCGGTAATGTCATTAAGGCAGATACAAGCAAAACCCCAACGATACGAATGGATGCAGCTATAACTAAAGCTGTTAAAACTATAAATAATAAATGGATTCGTTTTGAATGGATTCCAGAAACAGTAGCATGTTCTTCATCAAAAGAGAGTGTCATCAATTCTTTATAAAATAACCCAATACTAAATAAAATGATGATTGAAATTACGATAATTGTAAAGAAGTCTTTTTGACTGATTGCCGAGGCAGATCCGAATAAGTAGTTAAATATATCCGTATTAAAGCCATTTGCCAGGGAGATAAATATAACACTTAAACCAACGCCGCCAGATAAAATAATGGGGATTGCCAGTTCTTGATAATCTTTATAAACGGTACGAAGTTTTTCAATGAAAATTGATCCTATGACCGAAAAAGTCAACCCACTATAGAAAGGTGTTATAATTGCTCCTAAAACTTTCTTTTCTAAAAAGAGACCAAAAGCAATTCCAGCCAAAGTTACATGTGATAGAGCATCCGCTATAAGGGAAAGACGACGGACCACGATAAATGCACCAAGTAAGGGTGCGATTAATCCAATTAATAGACCGGTAAAAAAAGTGTGTCGCAAAAAATCAAATTCTAAAAAGTCAGCTATCATAAAAGTTCCTCCAAGATTAGTGATCGTGCGTGATAACATTTACTGGATGTCCATAAAATCGTGATAATTCAGCTTCAGATAAAGAAGTGTATTCTTCTGGTTTTCCGTGAAAATGAAGGGTTTGATTAAGACATACAATATCTGTGGCATGTTCGGTCATTGTACCGGTATCATGAGTCACAAGCAGTAAAGTAATATCTCGTTTCTCGTTTAATTCGTGCAGTAGTTCATAGAAACGTTTTACATTCTCGTAATCAACACCAACAGTTGGTTCGTCTAAAATTAATAATTCTGGATCACTGACCAGAGCACGGGAAATAAATACACGCTGTTGCTGGCCCCCAGATAAATTCCCGATATTCTGGTATGCATAATCAAGCATGCCGACTTGATCAATGGCATGGAGTACTTTATTTTTATGTTTTTTTGTTAAAAATTTAAAGTATCCGATTTTGGCAGTAAGCCCCATTGAAACGACTTCAAAAACAGTGGCTGGGAACCCTTTGTTAAAAGAATTAGATTTTTGGGAAACAAATCCAATTTTATTCCATTTATGATATTTTTCGATGGCTTCACCGAAGAGTTGAATAGAGCCATTATCTGGTTTTAATAATCGAACAATGAGTTTGATCAAAGTTGTTTTACCGCCGCCATTTGGTCCAATTAGCCCCATGAAAGAACCGCGTGGAACTTCGAAATTGATATCTTTTAAAACCTTTTTATTGTCATACGCATAATTGATATTACTCATTGTTATGATTGGTTTTGACATCATACATCCTCCCTTATTTGATAGCTTTATCTAGTATTTCTAAGTTGTGTTCCATTAATGAGAGATAGTTTTCTTTATTTTTAATATCCTTATCAGTCAAAACAGAGAGATTATGAATCGTTAAAGCTTCTGCATTAATGTGATCTTGAATAATTTCACTTACTCGGTTCGAACTATTTTGTTCAAAAATAATATATTTTAACTGATGTTCTCTCGCCTGACGAATAATTTTTGTTAAATCTCTTTGTGAAGGTTCATTGCTGGAAGAGAGTCCGTTTATTGCAATTTGCTCAATTCCATATCGTTCTTCCCAGTAACCATAAGCAGCATGGGAAACAAGTAGATCTTTATTTTGTTTGGGATTTAAGGTATCAAAGAAGGCTTGATCAAGATTTTCTAGGTTTTTCTTTAGATTATTAAAATTTTCGTTATATTCGTCTTCCTTTGATGGGTTGAGTTTTATTAATTCATCTTTAATTACGGTGCTCATTTCAATCATTCGTTCAGGATCTAACCATATATGAGGATCATGATCTCCATGGTTATGTCCATCGTGATGGTGGGTTTCTTCTGAATGGTTGGAATGACTATTTTCTGAATGAAACAGCTCATCGTGGCGTCCGATTTCAATCAGTTTAACATCTTGTGATTGGAGTGCTTCTGCTGCGTTTTCAGCAAAACCTTCCATACCTGCTCCAAGATAAATAAAAGCATTTCCTTTTGCGATGGTTGTCATCTCTTTAGAAGCAGGTTCATACGTATGTGCATCTACTCCGGGCGGATATACTGATGTTGTGCTCACGGTATCTCCACCAATCCGTTCAACAGCATATTGTATTGGGTAAATTGTTGTATATATGGAAAGCTGATCATTGTTCGGTTGATTAGAGAATGGGGAGCATCCTATTGCAATCAGTCCAATGATTAGTATTGTTATAATTGTTTGATATATTTTCATAAATAAATTCCTTTCCATTTTATTTCATTTTTAATCATATCGTAATGGTTTCGATTTGTAAATAGGAATAATTACGATTCAATAAAAAATGTTATTGTATTTTAGGAAGCTGGGATCAGCGATTAGGGTAGCTACAAAAGAAAGAACGTGTATTTTAGCAAAAATTGCATACGAGCATATCATGATTAATAATAGTGACGCTTTAAAAAATTTGGAAAATTTAAAGATATATATTGCTAAATATTCAAAAGTATTTTATAGTATATATAGACGGATAGATCACTACTATCTTTTATTTTTTAAAATAAAATGAATGAGTATTCATTCAAATTATAGGTAGGAGGACAAAACATGAAGCAAACAATCAAGCGTGCTGCAGTGTTAGGTTCAGGAGTAATGGGTTCCAGTATAGCCGCTCACTTAGCTAATGTTGGAATACCAACGTTAATGCTGGACATAGCACCGCAGGAATTAAAGAAGAATGAGGAAAAAAATGGATTAACGTTAAATGATAAAACAGTTAGAAATCGCTTGGCAGCAGAAAGTAAGAAAAGCCTTTTAAAACAAAAACCATCACCAATTACAACAAAGGAAAGTCTTGACTTAATTGAAGTTGGAAATATGGATGATGATATGGAAAAAATAGCGGATGTTGACTGGATTATCGAAGTAGTTGTAGAAAATCTTGAGATAAAGAAAAAAGTGTTTGCAAATGTTGAAAAGTATCGTAAAGAAGGAACGATTGTAAGTTCGAATACGTCAGGTATTTCAATCGAAGATATGGCTGCTGACTGTTCAGAAGAATTTCAAAAGCATTTTCTAGGTACACACTTTTTTAATCCGCCACGTTACCTGCAATTATTAGAGGTTATACCAACGAAAAACACCGATCCTGAAATTTTGGAATTCATGAAAGAATTTGGAGAGGATGTTCTTGGAAAAGGTGTTGTAGAAGCGAAAGATACGCCTAATTTTATTGCAAATCGAATCGGAACATATGGCTTGCTTGTCACGGTCCAAGAAATGCTAAACAGTGGCTATAGTGTAGGAGAAGTTGATTCAGTTACTGGACCAATGATCGGACGTCCAAAAAGTGCAACATTCCGGACATTGGATGTTGTCGGATTGGATACATTTATCCATGTAGCCAAAAACGTCTTTGACCAGGTGGATGGCAATGAAAAAGAGATGTTCCGCGTTCCGGACTTTATGATGGAGATGCAAAAAAATGGTTGGATTGGATCCAAAGCTGGTCAAGGATTTTACCTGAAAAAGAAGGGTGATAAGGGAAGTGTCATTTATGAACTGAACCCAGAAACAATGGAATATGAGGATCGCAATAAATTAAAAACACCCGCAACTGAAATGGCTAATCAAGCAAAGGGATCCAAAAACAAATTGAAAGCGCTTGTAAAGGCAAAAGGAGACAAAGCCGGTGACTTAGTATGGTCAGTAGTTAAGCCTGTACTTATTTATTCTGCTGAATTACTAGGCGAAATTGCGGATGATATTATTTCAATTGATCAAGCAATGCGTTTAGGGTTTGGCTGGGAAATAGGACCATTTGAAATGTGGGATGCCATTGGCGTTAGCAAGTCAGTTGAGCGTATGCAAGCTGAAGGGGACAAAATTCCAGATTGGGTATTAAAGCATCTGGAAAAAGGAAACGAAACATTTTACCAGGAAGACAATGGTGCTATTTATTACTATGATAACGGGGAATTTAAAAAACAAACGTTTAATAAAAAAGAAATTAATCTAAAAAGATTAAAAGATGTAAATGGAGTTATCAAAAAGAATAAGGGTGCGAGTTTGATTGATTTAGGTGATGGTGTAGCAGGACTAGAATTCCATTCTCAAAGTAATGCAATTGGACCAGACATCATGCAAATGGTGCAATATGCAATTGAGGAAGTTGACAAAAACTACGCGGGCCTTGTTATCGGAAATCAAGGAAAGAATTTTTGTGTAGGTGCCAATCTCGGGATGATGTTATTTGAAGCTCAAGATGATAACTTTTTTGAATTAGATTTGGTTATCAGGCAATTCCAAAACATGGCAATGGCTATCAAATATTCCAATAAACCAGTTGTTACAGCTCCGTTTAATATGACGTTAGGCGGTGGTGCAGAAGTAACGTTGCCTGCAAGTGCCGTTCAAGCATCCCAGGAAACATATCTTGGTCTTGTTGAATGTGGAGTAGGCCTAATACCAGGCGGTGGAGGAACAAAAGAGCTTTATTTAAAGATGCTTCGCAATATGCCACAGGGAATTGATTTTGACCTATCCAAAGTAGCTAATAATGTTTTTGAACAAATCGCAACGGCGAATGTCTCGACTTCTGCTGAAGAGGCGCGTGAAAATGGATATTTGAATAAGCAAGATGGAATTAGTGTAAATCCAGAACATTTACTCTATGACGCAAAACAAAAAGTATTATCTTTAGCAAAAGCAGGATATGCTGCTCCAAAACGTGAAAAGATTCCTGTAGTCGGTGATTCCGGATATGCAGCTATGTTGCTAGGTGCAAAATCACTTCAATATAGCGGTTATGCTTCAGACCATGACCTGAAAATTGCAGAAAAGTTAGCTTATGTACTATCTGGTGGCCGAATTACGGCAGGATCCTATATTGATGAACAAACAATGCTTGATATAGAGCGTGAGGCATTCTTGAGTCTGATAGGTGAACCGAAAACTCAAGCTAGAATGCAACATATGCTAATGAAAGGAAAACCACTTCGCAATTAATAAACTAAGGAGGAAGTAACATGAAGGAAGCTGTAATTGTTGCAGGTGCAAGAACACCGGTAGGGAAAGCGAAAAAGGGTAAACTTGCTACAACACGACCTGATGATTTAGCAGCATTAACGATTAAAGAAACGTTAAAACGTGCTGGAGATTATAATGGAAATATAGATGATGTCATTATCGGCTGTGCAATGCCAGAGGCAGAACAAGGGCTAAATATGGCTCGTAATATTGTAGGGCTTGCAGATTTAAAAACGGATATACCTGCTATTACGATTAATCGCTATTGCTCCTCCGGTTTACAAAGTATCGCTTATGCAGCAGAACGAATAATGGTTGGTGCAAGTGATTCAATTATTGCAGGCGGGGCAGAGTCAATGAGTTTAATTCCTACAGGCGGACATAACATCAAGCCAAATTCTAAGCTTGTAGAGACTGCACCAGAATATTACATGTCAATGGGACACACCGCGGAAGAAGTAGCCAAACGATTTAATATTTCAAGAAGCGATCAAGATGCTTTTGCTGTGCAAAGTCATGAACGTGCTGCGAAGGCGATTAGCGAAAATAAATTTAAAGATGAAATTGTTCCTGTGGAAGTAACAAATCGTTTTGTAGGAAAAGAAAATAAAATTGACGAAAAAACAAAGATGTTTGACACCGACGAAGGCGTGCGCCCGGGAACATCGATAGAGGTTCTCTCCAAACTGCGTTCAGCTTTTTCTGTGACTGGATCAGTTACAGCTGGGAATTCATCACAAATGAGTGATGGAGCTGCTTCTGTACTTGTTATGGATAGGGAAAAAGCAGAATCAGAGGGCCTAACTCCACTAGTGAAATTTCGGTCATTTGCTGTTGCTGGAGTTGCTCCCGAAATAATGGGTGCAGGACCAGTAGAGGCAGTACCAAAAGCATTGAAGATTGCTGGACTTGACCTTTCTGATATTGGATTAATCGAATTGAACGAGGCATTTGCTTCACAGTCTGTTCATGTAATAAACACACTCGGTTTAGATACAGATAAAGTGAATGTTAATGGAGGAGCTATTGCTTTAGGACATCCGTTGGGTATGACTGGCACAAAGCTAACATTAAGCCTGGCTCATGAAATGGCACGCCGCAATGTGCAATTTGGCGTTGTGACAATGTGTATTGGAGGTGGAATGGGAGCAGCAGGTGTTTTTGAACTCTTGTAATCTGCCATTCTATGTATAAAAGGTTCATTTAGATTTTATTTATTAAAAAAAGGGGACGATAAGAATGAGTGAAACACAAGAAAAAACTTTTAAAGGCGGCGCATTTTTAGTAGAAGATTTACAGGCTGATGATGTTATTACGCCGGAGGATTTTACGGAAGAACATCATATGATTGCCAAAACAACGGAAGATTTTGTACTTGGTGAAGTTGTACCAAAAATTGATAATCTGGAAAATCATGAATTTGAGCATTCTGTAGATTTATTGAAAAAAGCAGGTGAGCTAGGATTACTTGGCGCAGATGTACCTGAAGAATATGGCGGATTAGCATTAGATACGATTAGTTCTGCACTAATTTCCGAGAAATTTTCTCGTGCAGGTGGATTTTCAGTAACACATGGTGCACATGTTGGAATTGGTTCACTTCCAATTGTCTTTTTCGGAAATGATCAACAAAAAGAAAAGTACTTGCCGAAACTAGCAACCGGTGAATTATTAGCTGCTTATGCATTAACAGAACCAAGCTCTGGATCTGATGCTTTAGGCGCAAAAACTACAGCTAAACTGAATGAAGCAGGAACACATTATGTTTTAAATGGAGAAAAACAATGGATCACAAACTCTGCATTTGCTGATGTCTTTATTGTCTATGCAAAAATTGACGGTGAACATTTCTCGGCATTCATCGTTGAAAGAGACTTTCCTGGTGTCTCAACTGGTCCTGAAGAAAAGAAAATGGGGATCAAAAGTTCATCAACACGTACATTAGTGTTAGAGGATGCGGAAGTTCCGGTTGAAAATTTGTTAGGAGAAAAAGGACGCGGACATATTATTGCATTTAATATTTTAAATGTTGGTCGTTATAAATTAGCAATTGGCGGTGTAGGTGGCTCAAAACGAAGCATAGAGCTTGCTACAAAATATGTTAATGAACGAAAGCAATTTAATACTCCTATTTCAAGTTTTTCTCTTACACAAGAAAAATTAGCTACAATGGCCGTAGAGACCTATGCAAATGAAAGTGCTGTTTACCGCACAGTAGGTTTGTTTAAACAACGCATGAGTTCTTTAACTGATGAGCAGCTTAAAGATGGACGTGAAATTGCCCGGGCAATTGCAGAATATCAAATTGAGTGTTCCATGAATAAATACACTTGTACAGAGCTACTTGATTATGTATCTGACGAGGCTCTTCAACTTCATGGCGGCTATGGTTTTATGCAAGAATATGAAGTAGAGCGTATGTACCGGGATTCAAGAATTAACCGAATTTTTGAAGGAACAAATGAAATCAATCGTCTTCTTGTTCCTGGAACGTTACTGAAGAAGGCAATGAAGAAGGAATTGCCTTTACTTCAAAAAGCGCAAGAGTTACAAGAAGAATTAATGATGCTGATGCCGGAAGAAGTTGGTTCTGAGACATTAGAGCAGGAAAAATATTTATTGAAAAATGCAAAGAAAATAGTATTGCTGGGCGCTGGATTAGCTGCACAAAAATTCCAACAAAATATTGAAAATGAACAAGAAATTCTTGTGAATTTAGCGGATATAGCTGCAGAAGTATACAATATGGAGGCAGCAATTCTTCGTACACAGAAAGCAATTGATAGAAATGGCGAAGAAAATAGCAAACAAAAACTTCTATACACACAAGTTTATGCTCAGGAAGCTTTTAACCGTATTGAAGCAGATGCTAAAGAAACATTAATTGCAGTAGAAGAAGGTGACGCATTACGTATGATGCTTTCATCTTTACGCAAACTTACAAGACATACACCAATCAACGTAATTGCTAAAAAACGAGAAATTGCTTCTACTATCATTGATGAAGAAAAATATATTGTATAGTATTTGAATGAAAAAGACCTGCCGCATGCATTAGATGTGGCAGGCCTTTATTCTTATGTTACAATACAAGGGAAACGATGAAATGAAGGAGGGAAATAATGGTGTTATCCTTTTATTGGTACCCGAAGTGTGGCACGTGTAAAAAAGCGAAAAAGTGGCTTGATGATAATGATGTTCCGTATACCAGTATACATATCGTGGATGAAACACCAGCAAAAGAGGTGTTATTGGACCTCATTGATAAGAGCGGTTTACCGGCTAAAAAATTTTTCAACACAAGCGGAAAAAAATATCGTGAGCTTAATATGAAGGATAAAATAAAAGATGCCAGTAAAGTGGAAATGGCAGAATTTTTAGCTTCTGATGGTATGTTAATCAAGCGCCCTATTGCAACAGATGGAACAAATGTGCTTGTTGGTTTTAACGAGGATACATATAAAGAAATGTGGTTAAAATAAAATGAATGATGTACTTTCCAATTATCTCTTTTTTACTTGATAATCGAAGTGAATTCTTTTATTATTAGATATACTAACATAGAAAAAGACATGCCTATACTTATGCAATTAAAAACGGAGGGATTACAGTGAGTTTACCAAAAGATTTATTGTATTCAGAAGAGCACGAATGGGTTAAAAAAGAAGGTGACAAAGTTCGTATTGGTATTACAGACTTTGCTCAATCAGAATTGGGAGATATTGTATTTGTAGAACTTCCTGAAGAAGGTGACGATATCGAAGCTGATGAGCCATTCGGAAGTGTTGAATCAGTTAAGACAGTTTCTGAACTATATGCGCCAATTAGCGGAAAAGTTGTTGAAATAAATGAAGACTTAGAAGATAGTCCAGAATTTGTAAACGAGTCACCATATGAAAAAGCTTGGATGATCGTAGTAGAGCCATCAAATGAATCAGAAATTGATGAGCTTCTATCAGATGAGCAATATCAAGAATTTATAAATGAAGATTAATAATTAGAAACATACAAAGACTGACTCGCATCTAGTAAAGTTGCGGGTCAGTCTTATTTGTACTTTAATACAGTTTGAAACATATACTATATATTAAGAAGCAAATAAAAATAATTTAAAGAATATGCTAACGCTGGCTTTTTTGTTTAATGATGAAGGGGTGTTATGGTATGATGGGTGATGATACAGATAGGATTGTTATTGTTGAGGGGTTAACAGATAAAAGGCAAATAGAAAAAGTACTAATGGACGACATCACGATTATTTGTACAAATGGAACACTTGGAGTAGAACGATTTGATGAATTATTAGATGGTTATGATTTAGATTATAAAGATGTTTATATTCTTGTTGATGAAGATGATGCCGGAATAAAACTCAGGAAACAATTAGCGCATGAGCTTCCGCACGCAGAACATATTTATGTAAACAGTGAATTTCGGGAGGTGGCAACAACCCCTGAAGAAATTTTAGCAATGGCATTAATAGATAAGGATATAATGGTTAACCCCATTTATTTAATGTAGATTACATTAGATGTATTATACAATATAACGATAAGGTGATTTTTTTGCTATCGATGACAAATGAACTTTTAAACACAGAACGTTATTTATTATATATTCACACACCTTTTTGCGGTACATGCCATTTGGCAAGATCTATGCTTGAGCATATTGAATCAGTCCATAGAGAGGACATCTTTTATGAAATGAATGCATCTTTGTTCTCTGACTTTATGCAAGAGGCAAAAATAGAAAGTGTGCCTTGTTTATTTATTAAGGAAGAGAATGAAATAAAAGAAAAAATTTATGCTTTTAAGTCTATTCCTAATATTTACTCTTATCTACTGAAGTATAAACCTGAATTGTTTAGTAGAAAGTAACAATTTAAAATATAGCCAATATTGTTGACGAAACCATATGAAAGAACACAAAACTTGAGATATAACGTCTTTCTGTTCTCAAGCAGAAAGGCTTTTTATATTTAGGAGGAATTTTAATTGATTTAAATTGAAGATTTACGCAAGAGCTGTTGTTCTTGTTGATGGAGATCATTAACGGATATTTCATGAGTTATGAAATCGAAAAACACAGTATTCAATTGTTAATGACAGAGAAATTCATTGTTTTAAGACTTGGGGAACATTATATTTAAGAGAATTCATAAAATGAAGCTTTTTTCGCCAATATGTGTTTATTCGCACTTTGTCTGGGGTATTCTATATGTGATACGATAAAGTTGATTGCAAATAAACCGAAAGGATGGTTCACTATCCAAAGTGGAATACGAATGAATTATACTCCAAAAATGGAAAAAGCAATGCAACAGTCTCATAATATGGGATATGCGGAGTACAGCAGAAAATTTGATAAACGACTCACTGTTGAAAAACGGAGACAACAGGAGTATGAACAATGTAAACATCTTATCGCTGAAATAGATAATCAAATTCATAAGTAATAATATGATATACTGGTGTTCCCGATTGAAAGGATCACCAGTATTTTTATGGTTTATGAATGAATAGTATCTACTCGTTTTACTCCTATTAATCTCCCTTTATTGAAAATATGATATCATTTTTATCATTAAGAAATTTTTATAATTAACCCATCTACACCTTAAAACTAAAAGAGTTGAATATTGATTCTAAATGATTTAAGATTATAATTAGAATAAATTAAGAATGGATTGAAACTTCATTCAAACAAATAGTACTTGGAGGTATCGACATGGCTGGATCAGTTTTAGAAATTAAGAATCTTCATGTAACCATTGAAGGTAATGAAATATTAAAAGGTGTAAACCTTACAATAAAAGGCGGAGAATTCCATGCAATCATGGGTCCCAATGGTACTGGAAAATCAACGCTTGCTTCCGCGATTATGGGACATCCTAAATTTGAAATTACAGAAGGAAGTATTCATCTAGACGGGGAAGATGTACTAGAGATGGAAGTAGATGAGCGCGCACGTGCTGGCCTATTCCTCGGAATGCAATATCCTAGTGAAATCAGCGGAGTAACAACTTCTGACTTCTTACGTTCTTCCATTAATGCTCGCCGTGAAGAAGGCGATGAGATCTCTTTAATGAAGTTTATCAAGGAAATGGACAAAACGCTTGATTTTCTAGAAATAGATAAAAATATGGCACAACGCTATCTGAATGAAGGATTTTCAGGCGGAGAGAAAAAACGTAACGAAATTTTGCAATTAATGATGATGAAGCCAGAAATTGCAATTTTGGATGAAATTGACTCCGGTCTTGATATTGACGCATTGAAAATAGTTTCTAAAGGTATTAATAAAATGCGCGAAGATAACTTCGGATGCCTAATCATTACACACTACCAACGTTTATTAAACTATATTACACCTGATTACGTCCACGTGATGATGCAAGGCCGTGTTGTTAAATCAGGCGGTCCTGAATTAGCACAAAGACTAGAAGCGGAAGGCTATGAGTGGATTAAAGCAGAACTAGGCATCGAAGACGAAACAGTAGGGCAAAAAGCGTAATAGTATTGTTAGGAGGGGTAAAATGACTGTAGAAACAAAACTGCCATACGATAAAGAATATATCGAACAGTTTTCGCAAAAAAGAAATGAACCAGAATGGATGAAATCATTACGCCTTCAAGCTTTAGAGCAAGCTGATGCGCTAGAAATGCCTAAGCCTGATAAAACAAAAATAAATCGTTGGAATTTCAGTAAATTCAAGCATGTATCAGAGCGAGAAGCGATTTCATCAAAGAATGATTTGCCATCTGAAATTCAAGGCTTATTAAATCAAGAAGGTGCATCGGAAAACGTATTGGTTCAGTGTAACCAAACTGTAGCATATAGTGCTTTAAGTAAAGAGTTAAAAGATAAAGGTGTTATTTTTACAGATATATTCACAGCTATTCAAAATCATGAAGATTTAGTAAAAAGATACTATATGAAAGACGCTGTTTCTGTAGATGAGCATCGGTTAACGGCTTTCCATGCAGCGCTCATGAATGGTGGGATATTCGTATATATTCCAAAAAATGTACAGGTAGAAGAGCCCCTGCAAGCTATTTTCTGGCAAGAAGATCCTGAGACAGCATTGTTTAATCATGTGTTAGTAGTAGCAGACGATAACAGTTCGTTAACCTATGTCGAGAATTACATTTCACATAATGATGAACAAGAAACAATAGCAAACGTAGTAACTGAAGTAATAGCATATAACAATGCAACAGTATCTTTTGGTGCAGTTGACAACTTTGCTGCCGGAACAACCACATATATGAATCGTCGTGGAATTGCATATCGTGATGCTACGATTAATTGGGCATTGGGGCAAATGAACGATGGTAATACAATATTTGAAAATGTCAGTCACCTAGTAGGTGATAATTCAAGTGTATTCCCTAAAACTGTTACGATTGGCAGAGGGAAACAAATTGAAAACTTCACTGCAAAAACAGTTCATTATGGCTTAAATACAGATGCACAAATTTTGCAGCATGGGGTGCAAAAAGATAGTGCAACTTCAATCTTCAATGCAGTCGGAAAAATTGAAAATGGTGCATCAAAGGCTAATGCGGAACAAGAATCTCGTGTTCTGATGTTAAGTAAGAATGCACGAGGAGATGCAAACCCTATTCTTTTAATAGACGAAGATGATGTTACAGCGGGGCACGCAGCATCAGTAGGAAGAGTAGATCCGCTTCAACTTTATTATTTAATGAGTCGTGGTATCACAAGAACAGAGGCAGAGCGCTTAATCATTCATGGGTTCCTTGCACCAGTTGTTAATCAATTACCAATTGCTTCCGTTAGAGAACAATTAAAAGAAGTCATTGAGAAGAAGGTATACTAATGGATATAAATGCTATTAAAGAACAATTTCCAGTGTTAAATCAGGAGATTAATGGACATCCTCTTGTTTATTTGGACTCTTCTGCAACTGCACAAAAACCATTGTCCGTCATCGAAGCAGTTAATGATTATTATCGACAAGATAATTCTAATGTGCATAGAGGTGTTCACACACTTGGCTCACGAGCTACCGACAAGTATGAAGGTGCTCGTGAGAAAGTGCGGCGATTCATTCATGCAGAGAGTTCCGCCGAAATAATATTTAATCGTGGAACAACAACTGGGATCAATACTGTTGCAACAAGTTATGCACGTCATCATTTAACAGCGGGTGATGAAATTGTTATTACCCCAATGGAACATCATAGTAACATTATTCCATGGCAGCAAGCAGCAAAGGCCACAAATGCTACGTTGAAATATATCCCTTTACAATCCGATGGCACAATAACACTTGAAGATGTGCGAAAGACAGTTACTAAAAACACAAAAATTGTTGCCATAACACATGTATCCAATGTATTAGGTACAGTGAATCCAGTAAAAGAAGTTGCTAAAATTGCTCATGAAAATGGAGCGATTATTCTTGTGGATGGCGCTCAAGGTGCACCACATATTAAAGTGGACGTAAAAGATATGGACTGTGACTTTTATGCGTTTTCCGGACACAAAATGTGTGGTCCTACTGGTATTGGGGTATTGTATGGTAAACGAGAATTGCTAGAGTCTATGGAACCAGTTGAATTTGGAGGAGAAATGATAGATTTCGTAAATTTATACGATTCTACATGGAAAGAACTCCCTTGGAAGTTTGAAGGCGGGACACCAGTTATTGCTGGAGCAATTGGTTTAGGTGCTGCAATTGATTTTCTGAATGAAATCGGCATGGATAAAGTGGCAAATTATGAGCATGAATTGGCAGATTATGCAATAGAAAGAATGAATACAATTGATGATATCGAAATCTATGGGCCTGAAAAAAGAGCTGCATTAGTAACGTTTAATTTGAAGGGTGTACATCCGCATGATACAGCAACGGTACTTGATGCAGAGGGAATTGCTGTACGGGCGGGTCACCATTGTGCCCAACCGCTTATGAAATGGCTGGATGTAACAGCTACAGCACGTGCGAGTTTTTATTTGTATAATACAAAAGAAGATGTTGACATTTTGGTTGATGGACTTTTAAAAACGAAGGAGTTTTTTGGTAATGTCTTTTAGTAATCTAGACCAACTGTACCGGCAAGTAATAATGGATCATTACAAAAACCCTCGTAATAAGGGAGTTATCGATGGTGACGTACTGACTGTTGATATGAATAATCCAACTTGTGGGGATCGTATACAATTACAATTACAAGTAGAAGATAATATCGTAAAAGATGTTAAATTCGATGGTGAAGGTTGTTCGATCAGCATGTCCTCTGCGTCTATGATGACTCAAGCAATTAAGGGGAAAACGTTAGATGATGCATTACAAATGTCTGAATTGTTTTCCGATATGATGCTTGGAAAAGACATGGATACAGCAGATTTAGACTTGGAAGATATAGAAGCACTACAAGGAGTTTCTAAGTTTCCAGCACGCATTAAATGTGCTACACTAGCATGGAAGGCAATGGAAAAAGGTGTTCATAAAGAGTAGTTAGCCAATGGATTAGCATACAAACCTAAATGTCCTAAAAGGCATTACTCCGTTTGTATGAATATCTTATAGGAGGTTTTAATCATGGCGAAAGATATACCTGAAATGGAAGAATATAAATATGGTTTCCACGATAAGGATGTTTCTGTTTTTCGTACTGAGAGAGGCTTGACGAAAAACGTTGTTGAAGAAATTTCCCGAATGAAAGAGGAACCAGAATGGATGCTTGAAAAACGCTTAAAAGCGTTAGATGTTTTTTATAGTAAACCAATGCCTCAATGGGGTGGTGATCTTTCTGAGTTAGACTTTGATGAAATTGTCTATTATGTAAAACCTTCTGAAAAACAAGGAAGAACTTGGGATGAAGTACCCGATGAAATTAAGGAAACATTTGATAAACTCGGCATTCCAGAGGCAGAGCAAAAGTATCTAGCCGGTGTTTCAGCTCAATATGAATCAGAAGTAGTTTATCAAAGTCTAGAGCAAGACTTAGAAAAACTTGGAATTATTTTTAAAGATACAGACACAGCACTTAGAGAGCATGAAGAGCTGTTTAAAGAATATTTTGGTAAAGTTATACCAGCTTCAGATAATAAATTTGCTGCGTTAAATACTGCAGTATGGTCAGGTGGTTCATTCATCTATGTACCAAAAGGTGTAGAAACAACATCACCACTGCAAGCTTACTTCCGTATTAACTCCGAAAATATGGGACAATTTGAAAGAACTTTAATTATTGTTGATGAAGGTGCATCTGTACATTATGTAGAAGGTTGTACAGCTCCTGTATTTACAACAAATTCACTACACAGTGCAGTAGTAGAAATTTTCGTTAAAAAAGATGCATATTGCCGTTATACAACAATCCAAAACTGGGCAAATAACGTTTATAATTTAGTTACAAAGCGTGCAACTTGTGAATCCAATGCAACAATGGAATGGATTGATGGAAATATGGGATCTAAGCTTACCATGAAATACCCAGCTGTACTTCTAGCAGGAGAAGGAGCACGCGGAAACACCATTTCGATTGCTTTGGCTGGGAAAGGCCAGCATCAAGACGCAGGCGCTAAAATGCATCACTTAGCACCAAATACTTCTTCATCTATTGTTTCAAAGTCAATTTCGAAAAAAGGTGGAAAAGTAAATTACCGAGGTATCGTTCATTTTGGACGTAAAGCGGAAGGTGCCCGTTCTAATATTGAGTGTGATACGTTGATTATGGATAACGAATCAACATCAGATACAATCCCGTATAATGAAATTTATAATGACAATATTTCACTTGAACACGAAGCAAAAGTATCTAAAGTTTCAGAAGAACAGCTATTCTACCTGATGAGTAGAGGTTTAGGAGAGCAAGAAGCAACAGATATGATCGTAATGGGCTTCATTGAACCATTTACGAAAGAGCTACCAATGGAATATGCTGTAGAAATGAACCGTCTGATTAAGATGGAAATGGACGGTTCTGTTGGTTAATAATGAAAACCCCTTGCCATATTAATGTTTATGGCTAGGGGGTTTCTTTATTTTATTATGGTTCTAAGTCAAATGTTGGCCTGAGCACTAGCTTACTCCTAAATTATGCGTTCCGAGCCTTGTTTGATTATTAATTCTTTCCATATAACGATTATGTAATTCATAATCGAAGCCTTTCAATAAGATCATAAAATTGATATCATCTTTCCTTGGTTGCTCTTAAATCGTTTGTAGACAATTCCCTTCCTTTTATTTGATAAATAGGTCAATTCGCATTAAGTGTAAGAATTAAAAGGGACAAGAATTTGCAGGAATTTTTAGTATAAAAGGGTTTGCTACACAAACACTATAATGAGGTGAAAAAAATGAAGGAACAATCAAACAAGAAATCTCAGTTTCCAACAAAGGCAAATGAGGAAGAGCAAATAAACGTTCACAATGAGCTAAAAGCCAATAAACCTTTACCTATGCAGAATAAGTTTGCGGGGGACTCAGTTGATGAACATAAAAGGCTCGAAGCAGCAAATGAAATTATTGCAAAGAAGGAGATTTCGCAAACATATAACAATTCATGATTTCCGGCGAATATACACGTTTTGAAAATCTATTGGGTTGTTAGTGGTTTAAATGCAAATTGGAAAAAGTATTACTGAATATTAAATCGGTTGTTATAAATATGATGCCAAATACGATGGCAATTTTTATTTTTTTAGTTATCCGTTTTCATGCATCGGGCTTATCGTAATCGGTAAGCTTATTCTTTTGGGTATTAAATCGTAAACACTTTTGCACATACATTTTTGTCTATTTGAATTTATTTGATTCAACTTTTTATAAATAGTTTTCGTTCAAGTGATTCGTCTACTATTTATTAATTATCTTAGACACTTTTGGTTTTTATGTCTAAATAGTGTATAATTGCCTATACAATTATACACTATTTTGCTAATAATTAATTGGAAACGCTGTCATAATAGGCTGGCATAAAAGTTGCATTGATATCTGTATAGATCGTTAAAGGAGGCAAATGGAATGGATAATAAATATACAAATTTAACCTATGAAGGATCATTGGCTATTTTAGAAATAAATGCACCGCCAGCTAACGCATTATCTTCCGCGTGTATCAATGAATTGCGTGAAGTTATTGCGGAATTAGATAACAATGAGGATGTTTTTGCTGTGATAATCACAGGTCATGGTCGCTTTTTTGTTGCAGGTGCAGACATAAAAGAGTTTATTCCTGCAATGGGGAACGATCAAAGAGGATTAGAAATGGCTAAAGCCGGTCAAGCATTGTGTGATGAAATAGAATCGATGAGAAAGCCTGTAATTGCAGCGATTAACGGACCAGCCCTTGGAGGAGGATTAGAACTTGCTATGGGATGCCACATTCGAATTGCTTCAGATGAGGCTATTCTTGGGCTTCCAGAATTAAATCTTGGTTTGATTCCTACTTTTGGCGGAACACAAAGATTAAGTCGACTAACTGGTGTATCAACAGCTGTAGATTTAATATTATCAGGTAAACAATTATCCGCTAAAGAGGCAGTATCATATGGAATTGTGAAGGAAGTAGTTTCGAAGGATGAACTTATGTTCAGAGCGGGGGCAATTGCGAATTCCTATATTAAAAACAAAAGTATGCAAGCTATTAGCCGTACAGTCCAAGCAATTGTTAAAGGTAATAACGAAACAATAGATTCAGGTTTAAAACGAGAAAGAGAACTATTTGCTGAATTGTTTTTAACGCATGATGCAAAAGAAGGTGTCGAAGCATTCAGTGAAAAACGTTCACCAAACTTTAAACATTCATAGAAGGAGAGAGAGTATTGGAAGATGTATTGTTTAAAATTCATGACAACGGTATTGCAGAAATAATTTTAAATCGTCCTAAAGCACTTAATTCATTGAACACTAGTATGTTATTAAAAATGAAAGAAAAAATTTTGGCTTGGCAAGATGATACTCGTGTGTCAGCAGTCCTGTTGAGTGGATCCGGAGAAAAAGGTTTTTGTGCTGGTGGAGATATAAAAAAACTATATGCTGCAAAAGATAGCGATGAAAATATGAAAGAAGCCCTTGAATTTTTTGATATTGAATATGAAGTTGATTTGCTAGTTTCAGAATTTAATAAACCCATTGTAGCTATTTTAGACGGTATTGTAATGGGGGGCGGAGTAGGTTTGTCCTACGGTGCAAGCCATCGTATCATTACAGAAAAAACAAAATGGGCAATGCCGGAAATGAACATTGGCTTCTTCCCTGATGTAGGAGCAGCTTATTTTTTAAATCAAGCCCCTGGATATATAGGTCGATATTTAGCTTTAACATCAGAAATAATCCGTGGTGAAGATATTGTCTATAGTAATGCCGTACAACATTACATACCGAGCGATCGTCTTCCTCAATTTAAGGAGACTTTATTACAAGCTGATTGTCAAGTAGAGAAAATCTATGATCATCTCGATAAGATAATACAGGAGTATGCAGAGCCAATTAATCAAGAAAAGAGTAATTTAGCAAACTTGCGGTCTATGATTGATGAACATTTTAGACATGAATCGGTTGAAACGATTATAGAATCATTAACGAATAGTACGGATGAATTCAGTGTAAATACAAAAAACACAATTTTAGAAAAATCACCTACATCCCTAAAAGTAACTTTGGCACAGCTAATAAAAGGAGAAGGGCAATCATTTAAGACATGTTTAGAGACAGATAAACGCATTGTGAAAAACTTTTTGAATCATGCTGATTTTTATGAAGGTGTTCGTTCGGTAATTATTGATAAAGGCCAAAATCCAAAGTATCAATATAAGCAACTTTCAGATGTTTCAGGTGAACTCGTAAAATCTTTCTTTGTATAACTTTTTCTTACTTGTAAAATTTGCTTCTTAACTTTATAAACAACAGTAAAGTTAAGAAGCTACTCCTGAATACTTTTAAAATGAAAGGTGACAAAACATGCATGCTCATAGTTTGGTTGTACAATTTTGGATGAAGAAAAATACTATAATAATTGACGAAAGAACAGAAGTTAATGACGCCTTAAAGTTATTGGCGCAAAAAGATATAAATGAAGTGCCAGTAACAAAAGACGAAAAAATAATCGGTGTTTTTCATCTTAAAAATTATATACAAGCATTACAAAATGCTGCGTTCAAGCAAACAGATGTTGTCACCAAATGGATGAGTGAGACTTATCGAACAGTTTCAGAGAATGAGTCAATGTTTAAGATTGCAGAAACACCAACCTATGTTACGGATGAGACTCAGAACCTAATTGGTGTGGTTGATGAATCGGCAAGACATTCTTTTTGTACACAGCAAAATGAAAAGATAAAGTCGTTAGAAGAAACGATTAAATGGTATGAGCTCAGTTTTAATACTGCATATGAAGGGCTTGCTGTTGTCGATAAACAGGGTGTAATTCAAATATTTAACGAAGCATATAGTCGTTATGTCGGTGTTTCACAAAAAGAAGCAGTGGGAAGACCAGCCGATACGGTAATTGATGGTACGCGATTGCCTGTTGTTTTACAAACAGGAGTGCCAGAAAGGAGTCAGGCGCACCGGCTGCAAGGGCATAATCTAGTTGTCCATCGATTACCAATTTGGAAAAATAATGAAGTTGTTGGTGCGGTAGGAATGCTTGTATATGAGGGAGTTTCTGAAATATATCAAGTCATCGAACGAATGGAGCAGTTAGATCGTGGCATGCAATATGTAAAACAAAAATTGGACTCAAAATTAAAAGTCTCCATGAAAGATAAAGTTCGTTTTGAAGATATATTAGGTGACAGTCAAGTTATATCTCAAACGAAAAAACTTGCAATAAAAGCAAGCAAGACAAAGGCAACAGTATTCATTAGTGGAGAAAGTGGTGTAGGTAAAGAACAATTCGCTAATGCAATTCACGATATGGGTGTCACTGCAGAAGGGAAATTTGTTAGCGTCAATTGCGCTTCGATTCCAGAAAATTTAATTGAATCCGAATTATTTGGCTACGAGGAAGGAACCTTTACTGGAGCGAAACCCGGCGGTAAAATAGGGAAGTTTGAATTAGCTGATGGTGGAACTTTATTTTTAGATGAAATTGGTGAAATGCCCTTAAACATTCAAGCAAAAATATTGAGAGTGTTACAGGAAAGAAAAGTGTATCGAATCGGAGCACACGATGGCATACCAGTAGATATAAGAATTATTGCAGCCACAAATAAAAATCTAAAACAAATGGTGAAAGAAGGGGATTTCCGAGAAGATCTATTTTATCGGCTATATGTAATACCAATCCACATTCCACCACTACGAATACGTAGAGAGGATATCCCGCCAATTGTCGCTCATAAGCTTCAAGAGTTATCAAAGAAGTACCATATGGAAGAGAAGACAATTGATAAAAAGTTATTAAGCAAATTTAATCAATATGATTGGCCTGGAAATGTACGTGAATTGACGAATGTCTTAGAAAGACTATTCGTATTATCGGAGGATCAACATATTATTAATAATGAATTCTCGAATATCCTTTTCCCTGAAAATGAAATGAAAACTCCGAAATTGATTTTTGATCAACAGCGTCGTTTTGAAAATATGGAAGAACAAATGAGCAAAGAGGAAAAACAAGCAATTTTATCAGCTCTTGAAAAAACGGATGGAAATAAATCACAAGCTGCTAAAATACTAAATATTTCTAGAGCAACTCTATATAATAAACTCACTCGATTCAAAATCAATTAGATTACTGTCTAAACATTTAGACAATATTGACACAGAGCAATGGCCTCATGTTTTGTCCAAAAGAAGCCTGTAGCGATATTATCCGTCCTATAATTGTTGGCATAAAAAATGCATGTATTAGATTGATCAAAAATAATTTTGAAAGGAGTGTTACTTCAGTGAGCAAAACAAGTGCAGAAAATGAAAGAATGTTTATTTTTCCATACAACACCTCCAATATAGAAGAATATAGTCCTGATCAATTTAATGAAGAAGAAATATTAATAAAACAAACCGTAGAGCAGTTCGTTGATGAGAAAGTTCTCCCGCAACTAGATGCTATGGAAGCGTATGATTATGATGTGACTAAAAGTTTATTTAAAGAAGCAGGCGAACTTGGTCTTTTAGGGGCAGATATCCCGGATGCCTTTGGTGGCTTGCAGTTAGGTAAGAAAATTTCTGGACTTATTGCTGAAAAAATGGGGTATGCAAGCAGTTTTAGTGTTTCTTTTAATATTCACACTGGAGTTGGAATTTTACCTTATGTATACTTTGGGACAACGGAACAAAAAGAAAAATATATCCCAAAATTAGCTTCTGGGGAATGGATAGGAGCATACGCGCTAACGGAACCGAACGCCGGATCTGACGCTTTATCCGCGAAAACTACTGCAAAACCTTCCGATGAAGGTTCGACGTATCTATTAAACGGTGAAAAGCAATGGATTACGAATGCACATGTTGCAAACATATATGTTGTCTTTGCTCGGACAGAAGAGGGGATGACAGCTTTTATCGTTGAAAGAGATATGCCGGGAGTTTCGATAGGACCAGAAGAACAAAAATTAGGAATTAGAGGATCTTCAACCGCTACGCTAATTTTAGAAGATGTTAATGTACCAAAAGAAAATATTCTGGGGGAACTGGGAAAGGGACATTATATCGCTCTAAATATACTAAACTTAGCCCGCCTAAAGCTTTCTTTTGCCAATATTGGCTCGGCTAAGCAGGCGCTTGAAATAGCAGTTAAATATGGAAAAGAGAGAAAGCAATTTAAAAATGAGCTTGTTCAATTTTCAATGATACAAGAAAAAATTGCAAATATGGCACTTGCTATTTACCGGGTGGAAAGTTCCGCATATTATACAGCTCATCTAATTGATAATGAACAACTGGATGATCTCAATATACTTTCTAAGCTGCCAGCTTATGCAATTGATTGTGGGATTAATAAAGTAGAAGCCTCGGAAGTGCTTGATTTTGTTGTAGATGAATCATTACAAATTCATGGCGGATACGGTTTTATGGAAGAATACGCGATCGAAAGAATGTATCGTGATGCACGAATTAATCGAATTTTTGAAGGTACAAATGAAATTAATCGACTTACAATTAGCCGAAACCTTATAAAATTATACGGGAAAAATAATTCTATCGTTTCTCCTGACAAATTGTTCCCTAATGAAGCACATAATGAGCAGTATTATCGAGGGACACAAGGTATTCTCGAATCATTAATGGAAGCGCTTTCTGATAGCGAGAATGTGAGCTTAAACGATTTAGAAGAAGAACAAGAGATTTTACGACTACTCGCTGATATCATCAAAGAGATGTATGTGATGAAGACATGTTTAATTAGGTTAAATGATGCATCAAATAAAGAGATACAGCAATTAATGACGGATATTATATGTGAAGAAACTTATCAAAAAGTAATGCAGAAAGCTATAAAAATAAGTGGCAGAATTTTCAATAGCGAAAGTGAGTTAGGAAATTTCAGATATCATTTATCTGAAATTCATGTACCACAATATACTGATTCCATATCAAAGAAAAGAAAAATAGCCAAACATATCATACAGCAGGACCGTTATCACCTATAAAAATTGGAGGGAGAAGGATGAAACATATAGGTTTTATAGGCTTAGGCAATATGGGGATGCCGATGGTTGAAAATCTATTAAATGATGGATTTGAAGTAAGCGGCTTTGATATAGATGAAACATCTTTAAAAAAATTTGTTTCATTAGGTGGAAAGCCGGTTTCATTCCCTAATTTGCTAACGCTGCAATGTGATGTTTTATTCACGAGCTTGCCATCGGAAAAAGTAGTGGAAAAAATCTATTTTGGAGAGGGGGGGATATTAAACAAACATACAGGTACGGTATTAATAGACACGAGTACTGTTTCACCTGACTTAAATCACAAGCTAAAAAATACAGCTGACAAATTTAATGTAAAATATCTTGCGTCTCCCGTGAGCGGTGGGGTTATCGGTTCTAAAAATCGAACACTTACATTTATGGTTGGTGGACCAAAGGAAGTTTTTGATGAAGTTTCACCTATTCTTGAGAGACTTGGAAAAAATATCTTTCATGTCGGTGAACGAATTGATAGTGGAACAACCGTTAAGTTAATCAATAATTTATTAATTGGTTTTTATACGGCAGGCGTGGCAGAAGCCTTACACATTGCAAATAAACAGAATATTGATTTAGATAGTTTATTTGATATGCTAAATGTTAGTTACGGACAAAGCCGAATTTACGATCGAAACTATAATAATTATATTGCTAAATCAGACTATGAAGCCGGTTTTACATTAAATTTATTATTAAAGGATTTAAATTTTGCGATAGACTTAGCAAATAAACATCAGTTGGCATTACCAATTAGTGAAGAATTATTAGAACTATACGGAAAAGCTGTTGATGACGGATATGGAAACAAAGATATGGCAGCACTTTATGAGAGAGTTAAAGATCAATCAAGTATAAAAAGCGAGGGATTACTATGACAAAAACTACAGTTCAAGAAATGAAGAATTTCATTGGAAATAAGTGGGTATCGGCAACTACTGAAAAAATGGAGTCTATTCCTAATCCTGCAACAGGAGAAATTATTGCGGAAGTTCCTATATCAGGAAGTGAAGATGTTGAAAAAGCAGTTGAAGCGGCTAAGGAAGCATATGTGGAATGGTCGCAAGTATCTGTTCCAAATCGGGCACGGTATGTTTTCAAATATTTGCAGCTGTTAGAGGAAAATAAGGAAGAACTTGCAAAAATAATTACGTTAGAAAACGGAAAATCATTAAAAGATGCACGTGGTGAGGTTCAACGTGGTATTGAAGTTGTCGAACTAGCTACATCAACGCCAAATTTAATGATGGGAGATGCATTGCCGGAGATAGCTACTGGTATTGATGGGTCAATTTGGCGTTATCCTATCGGAGTTGTTGCAGGTATTACGCCGTTTAATTTCCCGATGATGGTTCCTTTGTGGATGTATCCATTAGCGATAGCGTGCGGCAACACCTTTGTTCTGAAAACTTCTGAACGAACGCCAATTTTAGCCGAACGATTAGTAGAGTTATTTTATCAATCAGGGTTCCCAAAAGGCGTTCTTAACTTAGTTCATGGTGGGAAAGATGTCGTTAATAGTATACTTGAAAATCCAGCGATTGAAGCAATTTCCTTCGTAGGCTCAGAACCTGTTGCAAAACATGTTTATCAAACAGGAACAGCTAACGGTAAAAGAGTCCAAGCTTTAGCAGGCGCTAAAAACCATGCTGTAGTGATGTCAGATTGTGATATGGAAAAAACAATTGAAGGGGTTATTGGTGCTGCGTTTGGAAGCAGTGGGGAGCGTTGTATGGCTTGTTCTGTTGTGGCAGTAGTTGATGATGTAGCGGATGAATTTATCGAAAAACTTGTTGCCGAAACGAAAAAATTAAAAGTCGGTGATGGCCTGGATGAGAATAATTTTATAGGCCCGTTAATTCGCGACTCTCATAAAGACCGTGTCCTCGGCTATATTGATAGTGGTGTTGCAGAGGGAGCAAAACTACTAGTTGATGGCAGAAAAATAGAAGACAGTGTTCCAGAAGGATACTATGTGGGGGCAACTATATTCGATGAAGTGAATACTGATATGAAAATATGGCAGGAGGAAATTTTTGCACCTGTTCTAAGTGTTGTAAGGGTAAAAGATTTAGAAGAAGGTATAAAACTGACAAATGAATCAAAGTTTGCAAATGGTGCAGTTATTTATACATCAAGTGGTAAAAGTGCGCAACAATTCCGTAATCAAATTGATGCAGGTATGGTCGGTGTGAATGTAAATGTACCAGCTCCTATGGCATTCTTTGCTTTTGCTGGAAATAAAGCCTCTTTCTTTGGTGATTTAGGAACGAATGGCAAAGATGGTGTTCAATTCTATACACGAAAGAAAGTGGTCACGGAACGTTGGTTTAATTAATAAATATTTAAAATAAACGAAGGGTACTTCACCTTCGTTTATTTTTTGCTTGTATGAAAATTACAAAGAGAGAAGAAATTTAATGGACCTGGCAAATGGTGATGATCAAAATAAAGATTTATAATTACTTATTCCTATGAAAACAATAGGTAATTTTAATACTGTCTTTGGCAACTGTATAAGTGGTGTTCTTTGTTTCTGCTTGCAATCAGTGCTAAGATAAATAAATAGCATTGTAGAAAGTAAAAGTTAGAAGGGATATGCTTGATTTATATCATTTGTTTAATTATAGGAATAATGACAGCATTCATTGGGAGTTTGCTTGGTTTAGGAGGCGGAGTAGTTTTAATTCCAACTATGCTGCTCTTAAGCCAATATGTTCATGACTTTGCATGGGCCTCCCCTCAAATGATAGTGGGGATATCTCTCATTGTTATGGTTTTTACTGCGCTATCATCAACTATTTCTTACTTTAGAAAAGGGCGGGTTGATTATAAGACAGGCTTATACTTTTTATCAGGGAGTATTCCAGGCAGTATTATAGGTGCATGGTTAAACCAATACATCGATGCCAATGACTTTTCGCTGTATTTTGGATTTATCATGGTAATCATATCTTTTCTATTTTTAATAAAACGAGAACCGCGATCTTTAGGAAATACAAAACAGGATAATTCTATAAGAACGTTTAAAGTTGATGGTGAAATATATCACTACCGTATTTCGGTATGGACAGCCTTTTATATTTCATTAGGTGTTGGAATATTATCAGGTATGTTTGGTATTGGCGGGGGATCCATAATGGTTCCAGTAATGATCCTTTTTTTTGGAGTACCTACACATATAGCTACTGCTACGTCCATGTTTATGATTTTATTCATAAGTATAATGAGCGCAGGTACACATATCATGCTTGGTCATATTGTTTGGGAGTATACTTTATTATTTATTCCTGGAGCTTGGATAGGTGGCAAGATCGGTGCTAGAGTTAACCAATCTTTAAACAGTAAAGCATTAGAGTGGATACTTCGGATAATATTGGTACTTATTGGATTGCGATTAATTATAGAAGGATTAGCTTAAGGAGCATGGAAATGAAAGAAAGAATATATATGTATTATACGAATGATTTACATAGTAATTTTAAACAGTGGCCTCGTGTGGCTGGTTATTTTAAGAATGAGAAAGCAAAAAGAGAGGCAGAACACCAATCTTGCTGGATAATTGATATAGGGGACCACTTGGATAGAGTGCATCCAATAGCTGAAGCATTCAAAGGAAAAGCGAATGTTCAGCTAATGAACGATGCAGGTTATGATATCGTGACCCTTGGAAATAATGAGGGGATTACGCTTGCTCATGAGGACTTATTCCATTTATATGATAAGGCGAACTTTCAGGTGGTATGTAGTAATTTAAAAAGTATGCGCTCGTTGGAACCTGAATGGCTTCAGCCAACGGTACATCTTCAATCTGTTAAAGGCGTTAAAATAGGAGTGATTGGTCTTACCGCCCCATTTAATGCGTTTTATAACTTACTTGACTGGCATGTGGAAGCACCTTTTCATACGCTAGAGAAATATATAAATGAGTTAGAACAAGTTTCTGATATTATTATTTTATTATCTCATTTAGGACTTAATGAAGATCAGGAAATTGCCAGACGTTTTAGTGCTATCGACGTTATCATTGGCGGTCATACACATCATTTATTACGTAGGGGAGAGGAGATCAACAATACAATTATTACGGCAGCGGGAAAGCATTGTTCCTTTGTAGGGGAAGTTATTCTCACATGGGATCACGATTTAAATAAACTTGTTAATAAAGAAGCATATGCAACAGATATTACGCATTATTCTAATGACTTGCAGGCGGAACAATCACTGCTGGTTTTAAATAAAGAGGCAGATAGACTCCTCGGTGACCCTATTATACATATGGAAAATCCAATCGAAGTAAAATGGTTTCAGCATACCGAAATCATGCAAAAGCTTACGGATACATTAAAAAATTGGACAAATGCAGATTGTGCAATGTTAAATGCAGGTTTACTTATGGATCAATTGGGGGCTGGTGATGTGACATTTAAGGACATTCACCGCATTTGTCCGCATCCAATAAACCCTTGTATCGTGCAGCTTTCTGGTGATGAATTACTGAAAGTAATCCGAGCTTCTTTTACAAAAGAATTTACGGAATTAAAATTACGTGGTTTTGGTTTTCGTGGAGAAGTACTTGGCAGGATGATATTTTCAGGTCTTACAGTCAAAACGCTTACCCGTTCTAATGGTGAGGAATATGTGGAGAAGGTTACTTTTCAAGGTGAAGAATTAGTTAAAGACAATATTTATCGAGTAGCAACAGCGGACACATTTACATTTGGAAGATTACTTCCAGAAATAGCAAAGTCTTCAACAAAACAGTTCTTTTTACCTGAATTTATTCGCGATTTACTAGCATATACACTGGTTCAAAATTTTGCTTAAATAAAATGAATAACCCACTATAATCGTGACATCGATCTAGCTTCTTGCATACATATATTATGTAAGCAAGAAGGAGGGAAGTGGATGATCACAGTTAATCCTTTAGAGGTAGATGGTATGATTTTTACTTCAATTCGTGTAGAATTACCAAAAACAAATTTATTAGTTATAACAAATGAAGTTGGTTACATTATGTGTGCAGCATTAGATGTAGACGTGTTAAATACCATTTTATCAGATCGTCATGTGGTCGCTGGCCGTGCAAAGGGTGTTAAAACAATTGATCAGCTCTTACATGCCCCATTAGAAAAAATAACCGATGCTTCAAAATCATTTGGCTGGGAAGTTGGTATGACAGGCAAAGAAGCGTTGCTTAAAATATCTTAGAACAGATGTCTTCCTTTTAGGAAGGCATTTTCTTTTTTTATATAATTCTATCCTCCTTTTAAAAAGCATAACTTGTTTTAAGGGGGGTTTTCATATGAGACGAAGATTCGGAATAAAAAAGAAAAGAACACCACCTCCAGTAAAAAATATTCTTATGGTAACCTTGATATTATTTATCCTTCTTTTGTTTGGCAGTATGCATATTATTAACAATGGAATAAAACCCACGTTGATGGAAGTAGCAGAAGTGAAAACAACAGAATTTGCAACACGCGGGATAAATTCTGCTGTAAAATTTGCGGAGGAATATACCTTTGAAGATCTTACGGAAACGACAACAGATAATGAGGGGAATGTTTCATTTATTGGATGGGACTCATCTGTTGTTAATAAAATTAATCGAGCCGCAACGGATAGAGTAGAAGAATTTTTTCACAGTATGAACAGAGGTGAACCCCCTGATTATGAAGATCCACTGGATGAACCTGAAATGTATGGAGATACGGTGGATGAACTTGTAGAAAGGGACCCCACGGTTGTAGAAATTCCTATCGGTCAGGCAACTGGCAATACCATTCTTGCCAACTTGGGTCCTAAAATTCCGGTTAATCTTGAACTAGTGGGAAATGTTCAAACAGATATCGTCGAACAGAGAGAAGAATTTGGAATTAATAATGTATTAGTAACGCTTTATGTTATAGTTGAAGCTGAAGTACAGATCGTTATTCCGTTTACCACAGAAGTTACTAGCATCGATACTAAAATTTTAATTGATAAACATTTGGTTATGGGGGATGTTCCCGAATTTTATGGGGGAGACGGTAAAGACCCATCGATTTCAGTACCAAAAAAAGACTTGCAGGATAATTAACAATCTAGTATAGTAGTAATCATAATTCTATATTAAACCTTATCAGATCGGTGAGGTAGAGGTGCAAATGATATCAGTAATCAATTGGAGTATGACATCAATGATAATTGACGAAAGGATTGTTTGCCGAAGCGTAATGAAGGTCATCTTTATTATTAGCTGGTATTTCTTTGAATAAGAGGAATACTGTCATGTTTGCAGTAATGTGCATGGAGGACTACTGATCGAGATGGAGGATAACGTATATTGTAAAACAATGATAGGTTATTTTCTATCATTGTTTTTTTGTTTACCTTTAAAAAGACACGATCATTTGTACGGCTAAAAGAAACTAAAGCACTTAGTAATATTTCATTTAGCTTAATTCCTCCATGTATAAGTTAAAAAATTAATGGGGGAGCTTCGATGGAAGGTACAATTTATTCTATTATTCCTGCAATTATTATGCTTGTACTCGTGTTATTAACAAGAAAAGTAGTACTTTCGTTAGGAGCAGGAATTATCGCAGGCGCATTACTTATCCATAATTTTTCGATAGGTGGTACGCTTAAAGAAATTTGGATTATATTTTTTCAGATATTTATTACAGATGGATCTGTTAACATCAGTAATATTTTATTATTGAGTTTTTTGTTATTATTAGGCATAATGACAGCATTTTTAACTGCCTCAGGTGGTAGCAGGGCATTTGGAGAGTGGATGATAAAACGGATAAAAACGAGAACAGGTGCACAATTAATGACAGCTGTTTTAGGTTTAATGATCTTTATTGATGATTATTTTAATAGTTTAGCAGTTGGGCAAATTGCTAGACCATTAACAGACCGGCATAAAATTTCCAGGGCAAAACTCGCTTATTTTATTGACTCTACATCAGCACCCGTAACTGTAATTTCTCCAATTTCCAGTTGGGGAGCTTATATTATAGGTATTTTAGGGGGCTTATTCGCTGCTAATGAAATTACAACACTTCAACCATTTGAAGCATTTATTAAAATGATTCCACTTAATTTTTATGCACTGGCTGCAATGATTCTTGTTTTTATTGTCGCTACCTTTAAGCTAGATATTGGTTCCATGCGAACACATGAAAAACGAGCAATCGAAACCGGGGAACTGCTTAATACGAAAAATAAAAAAGTTCCAGGCGATTTCAGTAACACATTTAATCCTCACGAGGAAGGAAAAGTTTATCATCTTTTAGCACCTATATGTGTATTGATTATTACTACAGTAACTTCAATGGTAATCACAGGTGCAAAAGCCAGTGATGGTAATATAACAATATTTACAATATTTGCTAATACCGATGTTAATTTATCATTATTTATTGGTGGTCTTTTGGCTGTTGGTACTTCTTTTTTCTTTCATACGCAGCAAAAACTGCCTAGAGCAAACGTTTTTAAAGTAATATTAGAAGGAATTAAAACAATGATTCCTGCCATTTATATATTAATACTGGCATGGATGATTGGCTCTGTAATAGGCACATTAAAAACCGGGGAATATTTAGCACATATCGTGCAAACTGTCTCATTAAGTCCAACGCTTTTACCGTTATTATTTTTCCTTATTGCAGGTGTCATGGCACTTGCAACTGGTACATCATGGGGGACCTTTGGTATCATGTTGCCTATTGCAGCAGAAGTTGCGGTGATAACAAATATGGATTTATTACTTCCTTCACTAGCGGCAGTGCTAGCGGGTTCAGTATTTGGGGACCATTGTACTCCTATTTCAGACACTACGATTCTTTCTTCAACTGGAGCTGGTGCAAACCATATTGATCACGTTATAACGCAATTGCCATATGCATTACTTGCTGCGGCAGCTGCATGTATCGGATATTTAATGATTGGTTTAACGAATTATATACTACTTTCATTAATAGTAACAGTTGTGATAATTATTGCATTTGGTATATTTATCCGGTTTTTAACCAAAACAACTTTAAAAAAAGTATAACTTTAAAAAGCACCTTTATAGTGGGATTGTGAAAGGTGCTTTTAATTATGTCAATGTATTAAGAATATTGTTTATTATTAAATAAAATTTTTGACATGTATAAAAAGTAAAGCTATAATATAAACATAAATATCAGAAAAATAAGATATTTAAAATAATTGTGGAAGGGAGAGGTATTATAATGGAAAATCGCTCACAATGGGGGACAAGAGCCGGATTTATTTTAGCTGCTGTGGGCTCTGCTGTTGGATTAGGAAATATCTGGCGCTTTCCTTCTGTTGCATATGAAAACGGAGGAGGAGCGTTTTTTATTCCTTATTTATTTGCTTTGTTAACTGCTGGTATTCCCATCTTAATTATGGAGTTTACGATGGGGCATAAATATCGTGGATCAGCACCCTTAACCTATCGAAAAATGCATAAAAAATCCGAGTGGATTGGTTGGTGGGGTGTATTAGTGGCTTTTACCATTTCAACATATTATTCAGTTATTATTGCCTGGGCAATATCTTATTCGATTTTTTCCATTAATTTAAGTTGGGGAGAAGACACGGAATCATTTTTATTCAATGATTATTTACAGAATACTGTTGATGTTGGGCAAACAGGAAGTCTTGTTCCAGGAGTATTTATTCCTCTAATTATTGTATGGTTGCTTGTCTTGGGAATTCTATTTCGAGGTGTTAAAAAGGGTATCGAGATAGCAAACCGGATTTTCATACCAACATTGCTTGTTATTTTTCTTATAATTGTAATCCGGGCTGTTACTTTACCCGGTGCAATAGTTGGGCTAGAATCATTTTTCGCGCCTGATTTCAGTAAGATTTTATCTCCAAATGTATGGGTAGCAGCATACGGACAAATCTTCTTTAGTTTATCCATTGCCTTTGCAATTATGATTACGTATTCAAGTTATTTGCCGAAGAAGTCAGACATTACAAATAATGCCTTTATAACAGGCTTTGGGAATTCAAGTTTTGAGTTATTGGCAGGTATCGGAGTTTTCTCGGTATTAGGATTTATGGCCACACAATCCGGGGTAGCTATTGATGATGTTGTTGCGGGTGGAGTAGGATTAGCGTTTGTTGTTTTCCCAAAGATTATAAATGAATTTCCGGCTTTTAGTGAACTTTTTGGATTTTTATTTTTTGCTTCACTAGTTCTTGCGGGTTTAACGTCTTTAATGTCAATTACCGAAACATATGTGGCCGGATTAGTTGATAAATTTAAAATTTCAAGAACGAAAGCTGTGTTATTTGGTGGAGGTTTAGCTGCAGTTGTTTCTTTTTTATATGCTTCACAAGGCGGAATGGCATTCTTAGATGCTGTAGATTATTTTATTAATCAATTCGGTGTTGCATTTGTCGGGCTTATTGAAGTTATTTTGGTAGCTTGGGTTTTACGAAAGGTTGGAGAATTTAAAGATCATGCGAATGGAATATCTGATATCCGATTAGGTTCATGGTGGACGATTAGTTTGTCTATCATTACACCACTTGTTTTAGGATATATGATGTTTGGCTTATTTAAACAAAATTTGCTTAAGGAGTTTGCTACAGAAAATGGAAATTACGAAGGATACGCTGACACTTTCATATTGTATAGTGGCTGGTTTGTGGCAGCTGCTGCACTTATAATCGGTATCCTCATATCTCTAACAAAGTGGAAAAAGTCTGAGAAAGCATATGCAGATACGGAATCGAAGGAGGTAAATTAATGAGTGGGAGTGCAGTTTTCGTGATGATTATAGGTGTTGTGGTTATATGGGGAGGATTAGCTGCAAGCATTACGAATGCGGTGAAAAAATCCAAAGATCAGAATGCGAAAGAGTCCAGTTAATGTACGATTAAAATAAGAATATTACACCAGGAGTAACGAGTTCTCCTTAAGGGTGGGGAACAAGATAAAAATAATACCACCACTTAGGGTTAAGCATTAAAATTGGATGAAAAGATAGCATGTGAAAATCTTTACGATTTTACATGCTATCTTGTTTTTGAATTAAAATTTTGCAACCTTAAGGAGATCATAACACGAACGGTTAGGATCTTATTTTTATTTAGCCATATTTTCCCATTTGTTTAAATAAGGATAAGGATCAAAAGAATATTCATTTTGACCATTATCTTTGTACATTCCGTAGTGTAGATGCGGTGGGAATTTTCCGGAGGTTCCAGGAGGACCATAACCGGTAGATCCTACTCTGCCTAATTCGTCGCCAGGTTTAACTACTTGTCCGACCTTAATATCATCATTATACCCACTTAGATGACCATAATAATGATAAATATTATTAATATCTCTAATTCCAATCCGCCAGCCACCATATAAATTCCATCCTTTTAATTCAACTACACCGTACGTCGTGGATTTTACAGGGGTTCCATATCCAGCAAAAATATCAGTTCCTTCATGAATACGAACTCCGCCGAATCCTCGGCGATCCCCCCATGTACTTTCGTAACTATAATTGTAATCCATTGATACAGGGAAGTCGCGTTTAGTCAGATTTATATCTTGAAATTTTTTAAATACCTTTGCTGTACTGACAATAGTTTGAACGGAAAGATCACGTTTATAAAAGTTCCACAACCCAATTTTTATATCATCTTCTGTTGGCCCGTGCTTTAAAAGAAGATTTGCCATCGTATAGAGTGCATCCTCGGGATCTTTGGGGTCAGCTTTTCCATCCCCATTTCCGTCCTTACCATGGCCAGCAAAAAAGGTTATAATCTCTTCATCCATATTTTTTGTGCTATTGCCAATGCCAAACCACTTATTTGGTTTTATCTTTATCGATACGACTTCTTCCTCATCTGAATCTGATTCTTTTTGAGCGTTTCTTTCATATTGATCCACCGCTGCAATATAATACCATGGTACTTGTGTTAATGCTTCTGTTTTTTTATAAAGGGCCATGCGATCTTGGTATATATCACTTTTTGTTTCCTCAGCTTGAACTTCAAATGAAAAAAGAGAATAAACCAATAAAACAAATAGCATTATATATATTCGTTTAACCATCAATTTGTTTCACCTCCCAAAACACGATCTAGAATTAGCAGGACTAACAGAAAATATGTTAGTCCCTTTTTTAAATACTTATTCTTTATTATTATCTTTATCATCCTGAGGGGAGTTCTTCATTTTCTTAATGATTTCATCTTTATAATTGTCATAGTTTTTATTTTGAGTGCTTGAATTATGAAGGCTGCGTATATCATTCATTATCCCACCATCATTATTGGAAACGTGAATATCAAAATACTGCGGCATTACTGAAAGTGCTGATTTTTTTGCAATGTCTGCGGCATCCTCATCATCGATTCGATCGTTTGCTTCATAAGCAATGAGTACATCTTCGTCAGTTACAAGCGTAGCCACTTCACCAAAATCTTTATGCTGCAAAATAATTCTCGATATCATATCAGCCATTTTATTACGATCTATCGTCACGTTTTGCTTCGGTTCATTTTTCATTTGATCTTTAGTATAACTAACATATCCTAGTTTATTATCTGTATTTTGATTTGTTGATCTTTCTTGATTTCTGGTTGGATCCAATTCTTCAACTACTTTATCTCTTTTACTGTAATTATCAAAGTTACCACAGCCAGATATAACAAGGGCCATAGCAAAAATAATTAAAGCAAACAGCTTTCTTTTCATTCCTTTTCCTCCTTCAGATTTAAATCGTTACTTAGTTTCTGTAATGGGATTAAATTCATGCAAATAATTATTGGTAAGATTCCTCTGCCCCCAAATTATGTGATATGATAAATGAAAAGTTTTAACAATGAGGTGAATAGTTTGATTGAACTCAATGGCATAAATTATCAATTGATAGAAGATGTAAAAGAAGGATTTCAAGAAGATGTATTAAATGAACGTTATTCCGAAATTCTTAAGAAATATGATTTTATTGTTGGTGACTGGGGATACGATCAACTCAGATTAAAAGGATTTTATAACGATAATAATACGAAAGCAAATTACGATACAAGAATTGGAGCTTTGGACGATTATTTATATGAATACTGCAACTTTGGGTGTGCTTATTTTGTATTAAAAAAAATAGGCTAATACAAGAGCAGTAGCCATTTCTACTGCTCCTCATCTTCTGGTTTTACTTCACCTTCTTCGTCATGAAGGGGGTGGGCGCCAGGCGTTTGTCTAGGTAGATCATCATGAAGTGCTTTATAAGAATAAACATAGGCACTTTGTCTACGTTGACCTTTTTCCCATGGCGTAGACTTTCCCTCCACTGGTTCATCCTCATTGATAGGCGACCCAAATGAGCCTTCTGGATATTCTTCAGGAACTAATTCGTTTCGCATACTACGAACATTTGAGAAATCAGTATAGACCCTGCCATCTTTTTTTTCCATAAAAGTATCATCCCTTTCTACTTTTATGTTATACAAAAAGAAAAAAAACAATCGTACCATTTATTGGTGTCATTAAAATTTACAGCCATTATATGGTATGATAGTAGTGTAGAGAGAGTATTGGAGGTACTGAGATGTATTTTATTGATCGAAGCAAAATTGAAGAAATACTAAAATATATGGAAAAGTTGCTTGCAGAGTTAAATCAACAAACCTTTCCATCTTTTAAGGATAAATTAGGTTTAGAACGAATCACACATATGTTTATTGAATCAACGCTTGATGTAGGAAATATGATGATTGATGGGTTCATTATGCGTGATCCGGGTAGCTATGAAGATATTATCGACATATTAGTTGATGAGGAGGTTTTACCAGAGCAAGATAAAAACGTTTATAAAAAAGTTATACGTCTTCGTAAACAACTAGTCAGAGATTATTTAGCTATTGATCACGAAGAGTTAGCAATGATTATGCTAGAAAGTAAATCCGTTATAGAAAGATTTAGTACACACATCAGATCTTATTTGAATAATGAACTAGGCGTGGCAAATGCATTCACAAACAAATAATGATTAAGGGATGTATAGTGATGAAACTTACGACAAAACAAAAGATATTATATGTTTTAAAAAAAGACCACGATATTACAATGAATAAAATCATGAAGCACTTTACAATTTCTGAAATAGCAGTCAGAAAGCATATTCATAAATTAGAACAACAGGGCTTTATTCGTAAACATACACATAAACAGGATATCGGCCGACCGTATTATACGTATTCCCTTACAGAAAAAGGGCATAAAACGTTCCCTAACCAAGATGGAAATTTGGCACTTCAGCTTCTTCAAGATTTGGAAGGTTTACAAGGAAGTCAGGCAGTAACAGACTTATTATCGAAACGCATGGAGCGAGAAAAAAATTCCTTCCATGAAAAAATAAAAAATAAAAAATTGGATGAAAAAATTTCAAGAATTGCATGTATGCAAAACGAAAAAGGTTATATGACTGAAGTGAAAAAATCAGAAGATGGGACTTATGAAATCATATATTATAACTGTCCAGTTGCTTCGATTGCAAATTCGTATAATGAGATATGTAAAAATGATAAGCGTGTATTCGAAGAACTTTTTTCGGATTGTGAAGTTCTTTCAAGATCTTTGATTACAAAAGGTGATCCACATTGCAGGTGGACAATAAAAAAACGAACCAAAGATGATTTGCGATAAACGAATCATCCTCTTTTATTTGAGGAAAGGTTGCATGACATGAAAAAATTTAAAGGGTATTTAATTGATTTAGATGGAACAATGTATCGTGGCAGCGAGCCAATTGCTTCCGCAGCAGATTTTATTAACGCATTAAATAAAAAAAACATTCCTTATTTGTTTTTAACCAATAATTCAACAAGTACACCAGAAAATGTTTCTGATAGGTTAAATCAAATGAATATCACGTCGACGTCTAGACATGTAATTACATCAAGTTTAGCTACAGCAAAGTTTATTAAACATCAAAAATCAGATGCAAATTGCTTCGTAATTGGCGAGGAGGGATTGTACAAAGCCTTACAGCAAGAGGGTCTAACAATTTCGGAAGAAGCATATGGAAGTGATTACGTTGTAGTTGGACTTGATCGGGGTGTTACGTATAAAAAAATCGCAGAAGCATGTATAGCAATCCGTGCTGGAGCAGAATTTATTTCTACAAATAGGGATGTGTCAATACCTACAGAACATGGACTTCTCCCGGGAAATGGAGCAATCACATCGGTAATTGAAGTTAGTACAGGTAAACACCCCATTTATATAGGGAAGCCGGAGACAATCATAATGAACGAAGCTATATCTGAATTAGGTGTAGCCAAACAAGATATCGTAATGGTAGGGGATAATTATGATACAGATATATTAGCTGGCATAAATTCAGGGATAGATACGTTAATGGTTTTCACTGGTGTAACTCCATATCATGAATATTCAAGTTTTGATAAAAAGCCGAATTATCATGTGAAAAATTTAAGTGAATGGATAGATCATATTTGAAAGCTGAACACGTCTTGCACGTTTTCAGCTTTCAAATGTTTTATTATAAAGGTTTAATGATAAAAAATGGTTTTAACACATTAATCATCTAATAATTGATCATCTGCAAATGAATGAGCTAATCTGCTTGAAGCTGCAGCTGCAATTGCTCCTACAATGTCATCGAGAAATGTATGGACTTCGCCCGTTGTTTTGTCATTTAAATGTTTTAAAATTCCTGGTTTTTGTTTATCAATATATCCATAATTTGTAAACCCTATCGAACCGTAAACATTAACGATCGAAAAGGCAATAATTTCATCAATTCCATATAAGCTTTCATCTAATTCAATTGTTTTCTGAAGCGGTTGATCCAACTTATTTTGTTCTGTTAGCATATCCAGTTGAATACCGGTTAATATAGCATTTTGGACTTCTCTTTTCGTTAAAACACGGTCTACATTATGCAAACATTCTTCCATTGTTAAATCCTCATGATATTTTGATTGTAAATAATATACTAACTCCGCAATGTGATCTAATGTGACACCACGCTCGGTTAACCATTCTCTTGCTTTAATTTCTAATTTACTTTGATTTGTATTTTTATCCATTTTTTTCACCTATACTTTCTTAAAACTTCATTCTTCTTGTTAATTTATACTAATTTCATTCATAGACTAATGTAGGATGAAGGAGGGATCATGGTGGAGGAAATGCTTAATCGTGATTATGCTGTCTATATTAGAGATAAAATAACTATAAATGGGAAATTGGGATTTATAGATAATGCGTATACTTATTTTATCATCTCATCAGAAAACAAGGAAATGATACATATGGAACAAGCAGCACTAGCTTATTTTCTGGTAGAAAAAGGCCTTTATCATACAGCGAAACCAATTCAAAATATGGATGGAAATTGGTTTACAACTTATCAAAATAAATCGTATATGGTTGTTCAAGTACAAAGTCCTCAAACAAACTATATAGAATCGCATGGTCATTCATTAGCAAATTTTCATCTTATGAATGCAGCATATCACTATGAACCACAAAATATCTCAAGCTACGGTCAATGGAAAAACTTATGGATCCATAAGCTTACGATATTTGAAAATCGAATTATCCATGAAGCAAAAAGGAAACATACCTGTTACTATCGCTTGTTGATGGACATTTTACCCTATATTATAGGAATGAGTGAAAATGCTATACAGTATATTCAAGAAACAACAGAAGATTACCGTTACGATGAAGGTGACCAAGGCACCATCACTTTTCAGCGTTATGATGACCATCTTTTAAAGCCTGTTATTTGGGTTAATGATTTAATGTATGATCATCCGACACGGGACTTAGCGGAGTATATTCGTACGAAATTATTTTTAAATCAAGCAAATAAAGAATTAAGATCGTTTATGGATGATTATCAATCATTGAGACCTTTATCCATATTTAGCTGGCGTTTATTATATGGAAGATTGATTTTTCCCATCACATTTTATGATCTAATCGAAGAAAGTTTTTTTACAGAAAAGAATGATCAAACTTATTTCACTAAAATGGAAAATTTGATCGAAAAACAATCCATTTATGAACAAAATTTAAGCTCTTTTTTCATCGAAATGGGCCTTCAGCATGAAGCTTTACACATTCCTGTGTTACACTGGTTATAATAATAGTTAATGGGGTGAAGTAAAAGGATGGAGAAACCACTTATTTATATAACCAGGAAAATACCGCAGGAAATATTAGCTCCACACGAGGCCTCCTTTACTTTCAAAATGTGGGAAGAAGAAAATACACCAGTTCCGAGGGAGGTTTTTTTGAAAGAAACTAAGCAAGCGGACGGGATAGTATGTATGTTAACTGAGCGTATTGATAAGGAATTATTAGAAAATACCCATCATTTAAAAATAATAGCCAATATGGCAGTGGGTTATGATAATATTGATATAGAAGTAGCAAAAAAGCACAATATAATCGTTACCAATACACCGGATGTACTTACTGAAACAACGGCTGATTTAACCTTTTCGCTTTTAATGGCTACAGCAAGGAGGATGACGGAGGCAAGTGATTATATTAGAGAAGATAAATGGGGTCATTGGTCTCCATTCTTACTTGCAGGTACAGACATTCATCATAAAAAACTCGGAATTGTCGGGATGGGGAGAATTGGTGAGGCCGTAGCAAAGCGAGCGAAAGGTTTTGGAATGTCCATTTTATACAACAATCGAACGAGAAAATATGAAAAAGAAAAAGAATTGAATGCGGTTTATACAGAATTTGACAATCTATTAAGTGAGGCTGATTTTATAATATCGTTAGTACCTTTAACAAATCGTACCAAACATTTATTTAATAAGCAGGCATTCCAAAAAATGAAAAAATCCGCAATATTTATTAACGTATCCCGGGGAGGTACGATGGATGAAAAAGCATTGGTTAACGCTTTAAAGAGTCAGGAAATTACTGCAGCAGGATTAGATGTGTTTGAAGATGAACCTATACCTAGTGATCATCCGCTTGTGCGTTTAGATAATGCCATATGCTTACCTCATATTGGATCAGCAAGTATCGAAACCCGGAAGGCAATGCTTCATTTATGTATGGAAAATGTTGTTTCATTTTTTGATGGTAACGGGCCAAAAACCCCCGTATTTGAATAATAGCCCTGAATAAGACCGGAACACTGATTCAGAAAACCATAAAAAAGGCAGACATGATTAACATTCCGTCTGCCCCTGCTTTAATAAAATTAAAATACTTGTTCAATTTCAGTAACTCCAGGAACCTCAGCCATTAATGCGCGCTCAATTCCAGCTTTTAATGTGATTGCAGAACTTGGGCAGTTACCACAAGCGCCCATAAGTCGAAGTAGGACAATACCGTTCTCATCAACATCAACAAGTTCCACATCACCACCATCACGTAGTAAAAATGGGCGTAATTTACTTAAAACTTCTTGTACTTGTTCATGCATTATCGATCCACCCCTTTCTATATCATTATTATATGATGAATGTAAGAAAAAATCTATTGATAAATTTAGGAACTATTCAATTACCTTTATTTTATCTTTAAAAAAATGTTTTGTAAAATAAAAAGAACAACAATAAATATCGGTAGGAGGAGAGGAAATGGTAAAGAAGAAGGTAACAATAACAGTTTATGGAGCGGAACAAATTTGTGCTAGTTGTGTTGGAGCACCAGGATCAAAGGATACTTATGAATGGCTGCAGGCTGCAATTGGAAGAAAATATATTGATGATTCCATACAATATAAGTATATCGATATTAATGAGTCACAGAGTAATGAAAAACATCAACAATTTATAGAAAAAATTTTTGATGAGGATTTATTTTATCCAATTGTCTTGGTAAATGATGAAATCGTTGCAGAAGGGATCCCGCGTTTAAAAACCATTTATGAAGCATTAGATAAAAATGATGTAGCGTTACAGGTATAAACGAAATGATTGCATCATGCTACCCCTTTTTTGTATACTAATAGTAGTACTTAACATGATTCCATCATAAATCAGAGGAGGAGCATATAATGGTAATTTCAATTACTGATAAAGCTTGTGATCAGATAAAAGAGATGATGAAAGAAGAAACAGCTGATGCTCGCCTGCGCTTTGGAGTTAAAGGTGGAGGATGTAGCGGATTATCCTATTCGTTAGGATTTGATTATGAAATAAATGAAGAGCTGGATATGGTTGAGAAAATTAATGATATACCGGTAGTCATTTTTAAACAGGATATACCGATTATCGAAGGGACTACGATTGATTTTAAACAAAACATGATGGGTGGCGGATTTAGTATTGATAATCCAAACGCTATTGTGTCATGTGGCTGTGGATCTTCTTTTCGAGCTGAGGGCCGTGAGGGAACTGCAGAAAAATGCTAAAAAGCTAGGACACGAATTGTTCTAGCTTTTTTATTTCCTGAATTTATTCGGTTCTATTCATTAAAACATACTTGTTGAGTGTTTAGGTTGTATACGGGCAGATGGATCAATATACTGCTTAGCATTATTTACTGCTGTTGGACCCTCACCAAAACCAGTAGCTATTAACTTTACTTTCCCAGGATAGGTGGTAATGTCACCAGCGGCATATATACCAGGTATATTTGTTTCCATTTTGGTATTAACGATAATGCTATTTTTTTCGATTTCTAATCCCCAGTCTTTGATTGCACCCAAGGTAGAGACAAAACCATAATTACATAAAATAGAGTCGACTTCCAGCTCAATTTGGTTTTCACCTTTGACTTCCTGTAATGTTACTTTATCAATTTTGGTATCTCCAGTTATTTCTTTAGGTGTAAAAGGTGTTAATATATTAACATTGGAAGCTTTTAATTTTTCTACACTATGTTCATGGGCTCTAAATTTATCGCGTCGATGAACTAAAGTCACTTGTTTTGCGATAGGTTCAAGCATTAGTGCCCAATCTACAGCGGAATCACCGCCACCTAATAATAAGACATGCTGATCTTTATATTGATTCATATCATTTACATAATAATGGAGGTTAACCCCTTCAAATTGTTCACAATCCCCAACATTCAGGCGGCGAGGCTGAAAAGCTCCATTCCCTGCAGTAATAATGATTGTTTTAGTATAGTGCACTTCCTCGTTGGATGTCAGTTTAAATGTATTGTCCTCTAGCCGTTCTACTTTTTCAACGGATTGGTTTAAAACGATGGTTGGATCGAACAGCTTCGTCTGTTCTTCTAAATTATCTACTAAATCTTGGGCACGGATTTTTGGAAATCCGGCAACATCGTATATATATTTTTCCGGATACAAGGCTGTTAGTTGCCCTCCAGTATGTGGCAAACTCTCAATTATTTTAACGCTTGCCTGGCGCATTCCACCATAGAATGCAGTAAATAGACCAGCCGGTCCTGCTCCAATGATAGTTATATCATAAACTTTATTTTCCATAATCAATTTCCTCCGTTTCTCTACAACAAATTGTACATTATTTTTATCTTATCATAAATAGATATGTCTCGAGTGTTATTTCGTACGTATAATTCAAAAATTTTTCAAGAAAAAGGTGCAATGATAGGGTTGAAAATTTGAATGAAAAAGACTACTATAATCAATGGATTATATATTACAATCATGTAACAAAGATATAAAAGTTTAATAATAATAAATATAAACCTTAGTGAAATAAATCACACATTAGCTTTTATCAATAATGGATTGAAATTAACAAAAAATGGGTGGTAAAAACATGAAAAAGCCAAATATCGTAATCTTGGGGGCGGGTTATGGTGGAATGATGACTGCAGTGAACCTGCAAAAAGCAATAGGCTTAAATGATGCAACGATTACACTGGTAAATAAAAATGATTATCATTATCAGACAATATGGTTACATGAAAATGCTGCAGGTACTTTAGAACAAGAAAGATCGCGAATTGATATTAAAAACATATTAAATATGCAAAAAATCAAGTTTATTAAGGACACAGTTGTTTCTATCAAACCAAAAAATCACAAAGTTAAACTAGAAGACGGTGAAATAGACTATGATTATCTTGTTATTGGGTTAGGATTTGAAGCGGCAACATACGGAATTACAGGACTGAAAGAAAACGGGCTTATGATCAATGACCTTAGCAGCGCTCGTTTAATTAGAGAGCACATTGAATATAATTTCGCGATGTATAATCAAGAAAAAGATAAGGACCAAGCACATCTCAACATTGTTATTTGCGGAGGTGGGGTTACAGGGATCGAATTCGCAGGAGAATTAGTTGATCGGATTCCTAACCTTTGTGCGGAATTTGATATAAACAAACCTCAGGTTCGTGTTGTTATGATAGAAGAAGCATCAACAATTTTACCTGGATTTGATCAACAGCTTATTGATTATACGATGAATTCTTTGGAATCTCGCGGTGTAGAAATAATAACAGAGGCAAAGGTAAAGGAATGTACATCAGCAAGTATTGTTTATAAAAAAGATGGAGAGCAAATAGAAATTCCAACATTCACAACGATTTCGGCTGCAGGAATCCGGGCGAATAGGATTGTGGAACAATCAGGTTTTAAAATGAATGCTGGTAAAATTGAAGTGCGTCAGGATATGCGAACCTTAGAATATAACAATGTGTTTGTGGTAGGAGACTGTGCTTTAACCTCGGAAAATAATCCGGAGAATCTCTTATCCCCAACAGCTCAAATAGCTATACAACAAGCTGAAACAGTTGCACATAATTTAAAAACACTTATTAAAGGCAAGGGAAAAATAGTTGATTTTCAACCAAGAACGATAGGAACAGTTGCATCTTTAGGTAACGATGATGCTGTAGGTATATTTATGAAAGATCGCAAACTATTTGGGTGGAAGGCAACAGTTATGGAAAAAATAATTGATAATCATTATCTATATAAATTGGGCGGAGTTAAACTAATGATTAAAAAAGGAAAGTTTAATTTTTTCTATTGAAAAAAGAGCAAAGGCAGTTTATTGTCTTTGCTTTTTCATGTTTATATTATAAAATGGAATTTGTGTTTAAGAACGTGAATTCAGAAAGGAGATGACGTGATGATCCAACTAATAGTTTCTATTCTATTGTTTTTGGTTATATTTTTTGGCCTTGCTTTTATTTTGAATATGTTATTAAGACGCACATGGCTTATGACACTGATTTATCCAATTATCGTTCTTATGATTGTTGATAATATTTCTACAATTGAATACTTTAAAAACCCGGCAGCATCATTTTCTACTGCGTTTTCAAATCTAATGAATGTTACCCTGGTTGATATTATTATTTTGATTTCTGGATTTGTTGGTACGATTATTTCTGGGATAGTCATAAAAATATTACGTAAAAGTGGTTATCAAATGTTTTAAACCATTTCTAAATAAGAAAATGAATAAAAACGTTCCAGATGGGAAAGGATGACATCCAAGAGAGGTGTTATCAATGAAGCAACTTTTTCGCAGAACTGGAATGATACTTTTATTCTTAGGAGCACTTTACACAACGGTAAGTTCAATTTCTAATGTCACATTTGCAGACGTACGAAATGCGTATCAAAATGATAAGTATATTTACGAAACCTCATATTCAGAACTAGAAGGTAGACAAATAGCATTAAAGAAAAAAGCATTAAATAATATGGTAGAACAAAATAGGTATATTTCGAGTGAAAAAGAAGAAAAAAAATCGCTGGATGAAGTAGTCAACAAGGAGCAACTCCCAAGTGATACAGTATTGGCAACAGGATATACTGCAGGTATGGAATCTACTGGGAAAAATCCGGATCATCCGGAATATGGAATTACATATTCTGGTGTTAAGGTAAAAAGAGACTTATATTCTACAATAGCAGCGGATTTAAGTGTATATCCGGTAGGAACTATTTTATACATTCCAGATTATGGATATGGTGTAGTAGCAGACAAGGGAAGCGCCATCACCGGGAATAAAATTGATTTATATTATCCATCAGTAGATAAAGTATATTCGGAGTGGGGCAAAAAAGAAGTTGAAGTTTATGTAGTTGAGTATGGGGATGGAAATTTGACAGAAGAGGAACTTACAAAGCTAAATGAGAATGCTGCAATGCAAGTATTTCGAGAACAAATTACAAATGAATGAATTAACATAGACTCACTGCAATCGAATGCAGTGAGTTGTTTCATTTTAAAGTAAAAAATACAGTAAAAAGGTGATGCCTACGCCCGATAATCCTCCAAAAAATACTTCAATTGGCTGGTGGCCTAATAGCTCTTTTAGTTCTTCTTGTTTCATAAACTTCTCTTTTTTATTCCATTGTTTTGCTTCATCGACAAAGTATTGAAAGTCTTTTAATAATTGATTTATTACGATAGCCTGCTCACCTGCTTGTCTTCGAACACCTGAAGCATCAAACATGATGATAATGCTAAAGACAAAGGAGACAGCAAATGTCATTGATGTGATACCATCTACTATTCCAACTCCTGTCGTTAATGCACAAACTGCAGCAGAATGACTGCTTGGCATACCTCCCGTGCTAAATGCTAAATTGAGATTTAACTCTTTGGTGATGAAAAATTGAATAGGGATTTTTATTATTTGTGCAAGCATAATTGCAATTAATGCAGCTACTAAAGGTAAATTAAACATCACTCTATTCCTTTCATTTAAGTCCTTTATCAAATCTATTCCCTATTTGGTTTATAATTAGTATGAAATGAGCTTATTCGTATAAGTGATTAAAAAAAGTCGTTAAAAAAGTTCTTTCAATACCTTACATGGTTATTTGAAAGAACAGATTTATCTAAATAATTATTATTTAATTGCTGTTTCAAGAGCTATTTCCATCATTTCATTAAATGTAGTTTGCCGCTCTTTTGCGGATGTTTCCTCTCCCGTCAAGACGTGGTCTGAAACAGTTAAAATAGAAAGTGCTTGACGGTCAAATTTTGCAGCCAACGTATATAAAGCAGTAGCTTCCATTTCAATTGCTAATACTTTATATTTGGCTAGTAATTCATTCACCTCTTTTGCGTTATCCCGATAAAAATTGTCGCTCGTAAACACATTTCCAACACGTAATGTCATACCTTTATTAACGCCTACATCATAGGCATTTTTGAGTAGATCAAAATCAGCTAACGGAGCATAATCAATTCTATTAAAAATCATGCGGTTCATTTGTGAGTCAGTTGTAGAACCTTGAGCTAAAATAACATCCCGAACTTTTACGTCTTTTTGAATAGCTCCACATGTTCCTACTCGAATGAGTTTTTGAACGTTATAGCTTTGAATCAGTTCATTAACATAAATAGAAATTGACGGTACTCCCATGCCTGTACCTTGTACAGATATACGTTCCCCTTTATAGGTTCCAGTATATCCGTACATCCCACGTACTTTATTGTACTGGACGACATTTTCTAAAAAAGTATCAGCAATAAACTTTGCCCGCAGCGGATCCCCAGGCAATAAAATTTTATCTGCTATTTCTCCTTGATTGGCACCAATATGTACACTCATGTTTTTCCTCCTCAAAAAACGCTTAAAATAACGGTATCATAACAGACATCCAAAGACAAACTTTCGTTATAAATAAAATAATAAAAGCCTTTCTAGTTTCATAAATAATTGTTATTATATATAATGTTATTAGTTCATTTGTTTATAATATTGGTTATAATGATCAGTAGAAAATAAATGTAATTATGAACAACTGTATGGTAAATATAGTGGAGAAAGGTAGGATTTTTATTAATGAAGGAAAAAACATTTACAATCACAGCTGATACAGGAGTCCATGCGCGTCCTGCTACATTATTGGTGAATAAAGCAGGGCAATTTGAGTCTGAGGTTGAAATTTCTTATAATGATAAAACAGTTAATTTAAAATCAATTATGGGTGTCATGTCCTTGGGGATTCCAAAAGGGGCAGAAATTAAAATAACTACATCAGGAAATGATGAGGAAGAAGCACTCTCGGGTGTTGAATCAGTAATTAAAGAACATTTAGGAGAATAAAGGAGTCATAAGGGTCAGTTCCCAATAGACGGGGTCTGACCCTTTCTTCTAATAATAACTTTTTTTATAATAATGTTCCTCTAGTCCTTTTAGGCGTTCTAAGGCTTTCTTATTAAATGCTGTATCTTTTGCCTTTAGTTTGTTCTTAGAAGTTTCCACTGCTTCTTTTATAGAAGTATTGTAATTAGGAATTTCATCGTCGAAAGGGTAGACAACTGCCTTTTGAACATTCATTTTCTCTCGAAATGCTAGTGCTTTTCGTTCATGAAATAACACTCCTGGTTCATCTACTTTTCCTGGGTGATGGAGATCACCTTGCATTGGATGTTTTTGCACTGCTAGCACTTTCACCAAAAACCTTTCTCCACGATCCTCTACGACTTTCCCAATATAAATACCTGAGTTGTAATGGGCACGAACTGTATCCCCGACTTTTATTTCTGACATTTTGGCAACCTCCTTTTCTTTATTGTGCCAAAAAAATAACAAATTAGCGAATTATTTGAAGAGATGTTTAGGAACTATAGAGAATTTGCTATAATTAAAAAAAGAAAGGGGCAGCGATTATGGAGTTTTTATACTTTCCTGAAGATAAAACGGAATATATTCCAGCTGTGATCATGCTAGTTATATTCATGATTGGTGCAGCGGTGGCGATGTATTTAATCTATCGGAAATCAAAAAAAGACGAAAGTCGATTTGAACAAGAATATAATCTTTCCAAACGTGAGGATCATAAATCGAATGGGCACAACTAACCCTCCTTAGCAATTTAAAAGCTAAGGAGGTTTTTTATTGGATTCGTTTATTTTGCTTATTTTTGTGGATACTAATAATTAGTATATACGAAAGTAAGGAGAAAACGAAATGCGCTTATTATTTATTCTTTTATTGGTTCTATTGACAGCTTGTCAAACAAATGAACCTTCCGTAAGGGAAATTGATATGTATAACACTGATAGTGATATGGTAGGTACTGCTACATTTAGTGAACATCCAGATGGAGTGCAAATAGAGGTGAAAGTAGAGGGGTTAACCCCGGGATTGCATGGAATACATCTCCACGAAAATCCAACTTGTAAAGGAGAAGATTTTAAAAGCGCAGGAAACCATTTCAATCCAGAGGGAAAAAAGCATGGGTTAATGAACCCGGATGGGAATCATTTAGGTGACTTACCTAATGTCGAAGCTGACAGTAGCGGAGCAGTAGACACTGAACTGATGTTAGCAGATGCAACCCTCCTTGAAGGGAAAAAATCTATTTTAAGTGAAGAAGGCACATCCTTAGTTATTCATAAAGATCAAGATGATGGGGTAACACAACCAGGTGGAGATTCGGGAGCGCGTATTATGTGTGGTGAATTAAAAGCCGACCCTGATAAAGAAGAAGAGGAACAATCAACAGATCCTACGGAAATAAAGGGAAAAGAAGATGATAAAGAGAAGTAGAAACTTGGAACATTATAAAAATTTGAGGTCTTTGACATCTGTTCTACGTATGTTTAACAGTGAGGAGAAGATAACTTCTCCCTACTGATATTAGCGTTCATTGACTGCAGTTATGATCCTATTAACTCCTTCTTCTAGTATTGCTCTTGGACAAGCGATATTCATACGCATAAATTGGCTGCCTTCTTTTCCATAGTTCATACCAGGATTTAGCCCTACCTTGGCTTTTTCAATCATAAATTTCCGTAAAGATGGACTATCCATTTTCAATCCACTGCAATTAATCCAAATCAAATAGGTTCCTTCGGAGTTAATGACTTTTAATTCCTTTGTGCGTGACTCCAGCATTTCGGTTACATAGTTTCGATGGTCATGTAATACGCTGATCAGCTCATCAAGCCAAGATTCGCCATGATTATATGCCGCTTCAAGAGCTGTGTTTCCCATTGTATTTAATGTATTTAGCCCCTGTTTTTTAAGGTGTTCTGTTAATTTTTTGTGTTTTGTTTGATTTTTAACAATCATGTAGGATGCCTGCAGACCAGCCAAATTGAATGTCTTAGAAGGAGACATGAATGTAATTGTCTGTTCTGCTATTTCATTAGATAATGAAGCAAAAGGAATATGATGATGATTCGGGTATACAAGATCCCCGTGAATTTCATCAGTCAAAATAATCACGTCATATTTTAAACATAATCGGGCGATTTCTTCTAATTCATCCCTTGTCCAAACACGACCGACTGGATTATGTGGTGAACATAATATAAATGCTTTTACACCTTGTTTTAGTTTATCCTCAAAGTCTTCAAAATCAATTTTGTAATAATTATTTTGTAAGACAAGGGGATTTTTGACCATTTCTCGATTATGTTGTTTTAACACATTAAAAAATGGTGTATAAACCGGGGTTTGAATTAGAACCTTATCATTTGGTTCTGTTAATGCTTGAATAGCTATATGTAAACTTGTTATTACACTAGGGCTGAAAGTTAGCCAATCGCGCTGTATTTGCCAATGATGTCGTCGTTTTATCCAATTCACAATAGAGTTTTTAACATCATGGTCAATCATTGTATAACCGTAAATTCCGTGTTCTACCCGCTTCATTAAAGCTTCATTTACAGCTTGCGGGGATTTAAAATCCATGTCAGCAACCCACATTGGCAGGACATCCTTCGTTTGGAATACGGATTTCAGCCCATCCCATTTTACTGAACGAGTATTTTTTCGCGCCTGAATGGTATCAAATACTCCCATTAACAATCCCTCCTCTTATCTTGTTACTTCTATTATAACGAAAAAAGTGAAAATGGATAAGAATTACTCTTCTGGGAGTGGGGTAATTCTACAAAAAAAAGCAAAGCGCAATGCGCTTTGCCCACAGGGGGAATACGAGAAAGTCTTACATTTATAGTTATTCCCAGAAGAAAATAAATTAAACATCTTTTTACATTTTTTTAATCCCTTTTAATTCAGTCGTTTTTCTAAATTCTCCTTTTCATTCTCAAACCCTGGTTTACCTAGTAAAGCAAACATATTTTTTTTATATGCCTCGACTCCTGGTTGATCAAAAGGGTTTACCCCTAATAAATATCCGCTCATTGCACATGCTTTTTCGAAAAAATAAACTAAATAGCCAAAGGTGAATGCATCCAGTTTAGGCAATTCTATAATTAAATTTGGAACGCCTCCATCTGTATGAGCGAGTAGTGTTCCTTGATACGCTTTGTCATTGATTTCATGAATGGTTTTTCCTACGAGGTAATTAAGTCCATCCGTATTCACGTCGTCTTCTTCGAGTGTTATTTGCATTTTTGATTCATTTACATGCAGCACTGTTTCAAAAAGATCACGACGACCATCTTGAATGTACTGACCCATGGAATGTAAATCAGTAGAAAAATTAGCTGCAGCAGGGAAAATTCCTTTATGATCCTTGCCTTCACTTTCTCCGAATAACTGTTTCCACCATTCTGCGAAATAATGCAGATGAGGTTCGTAATTAATTAGCATTTCGATTGTTTTTCCTTTATTATAAAGGATATTTCGGCATGCGGCATATTGATATGCTGGGTTTTTATCTAAAGAAGGTTCAGCTAAGTCAACCATCGCTTCTTTGGCTCCATGCATCATATCATCAATCTTGATTCCACTTACAGCGATTGGAAGTAAACCTACTGCTGTTAGTACGGAAAAGCGACCACCAACATCATCAGGAATAACAAACGTCTCATAACCTTCTTTATCCGCAACTGTTTTTAATGCACCTTTTCTTTTATCTGTAGTTGCATAAATACGCTTTTTTGCTTCTTCTTTTCCATATTTTTTTTCTATGTATTTTTGGAAAATACGTAAAGCCAGAGCGGGTTCGGTAGTTGTTCCGCTTTTTGATATAACATTAATGGAAACATCTTTATCTTCAAGCAGATCAAATAATTCGCTGACATAGGCAGTACTCATATGATGTCCTGCGAAAATTACTTGAGGGGACTTGCGTTTTTCTTTTGGCAGTAGGTTTTGAAATGAATGATTTAACATTTCAATAGCAGCACGTGCTCCAAGATAGGAACCACCTATTCCTATAACGAGTAAAACATCTGTGTCCTGTTTTATCTTTTCAGCAGATGCTTTAATCCGGGCAAATTCTTCTTTATTATATGTTTCAGGCAAATCAATCCAGCCTAAAAAATCATTGCCTGGTCCAGTTTTGTTATGTAAAGCGTCATGCGCAGTCTGTACAAAATTCTTCAAATTATCCATTTCCGATTGAGTAAAAAAAGGTAATGCTTTATCATACCTTAAAGAAACGTGCGTCATCTATAACACCCCTTTTATTATTGTTACATTTACTTTAAAGTAGTAAAGTGATTAAATCAAGAATGATAAAAATTAAAAAAGAGGTTTCTCAACCAACATTGCTCTATTTTAGTCAATGTTACCTGAGAAGCCCCTTTTAATTCTTAAATGTATTTTCACGTTCTTTTGATTGTTCAATCCATTCTTCAAGCTTTCCTTTGAGTGTGTTAAATCCTGTAGATTCAGTTTTTTGTTGTGTAGGTTTGCTTTTAGATGCAGATTTCGCATTATTATTTGCGGGTGCTTCCTCTGTAGCACGGATAGATAATGACATTTTATTTTTTTCTCCATCGATCGTTAAAATTTTTACTTTTACAGTATCGCCGATTGACAGATATTCATTAATATCTTTTACATAACCATGTGTTACTTCGGAAATATGAACCAATCCCTGTGTATCGTTATCTAAGGCAACAAAAGCTCCGTATGGTTGTAACCCAGTTACTTTTCCCTCTAAAACCTGACCACTCTCAAATTTATCTGTCATGATAAACAACTCCTATATCTATATTCAGTTTCTTTTCATACAAGTTAACATACTATCATAAATTAACTTTTTAAGCAAAAGTCTAGAATCATCAACGTTGTTTTACCAATGGGACAAAGTAACAACAATATCGTTTTGTTGCAAAAGTAAATCCGGAGAAGGGTTTAGTTTCCATTCTTCTTCTCGTATAATACCAAGAAAAATATGTCTGTTTTTAAAATATTGGAAGGATGCGTCCCTGACAGATTTGTGAATGAGGTGTTCAGGTACTTTAGTCTGGCGAAATTGCTGATGTGTTAAAAGTTGTAAAATAGCTTCAAAAGGATGTGCCTCTTTTTCATGAAATAATTCATGATACATTAGTAAACTCATGAAATCATTTGGCCGTAAAATGGTACTGGCACCAGCTCGTAGTGCATTATCAATTTGCATGGTAGAAAATATTTCAGTAATAATTGGTATTTGTGAATTATTCCCTCTTATAGCAACAGTAGTTAGAATCGTGTAATGATCTGGTTGATGTTCTTTTGTGAAAAAATCTGCTGTAATAACAACACAACTTGCTGTTTCAATATGTGCTTGGCGTAATGTATTATCTTCACTTGCATTCCCATGAATGAAATGTACAGGAACTTTTTGAAAAGGTAGATGTTTTAGGGTACGATCGATTAAAACAATATCAATATTGGGATTATGTTTTTCGGTCATTTCGATTAATTTTCGTGTTCGTTCGTTCCAACCGATGAAAATAATATGATCTTTTCCTTTATATTCAATTTTTCCTTTTGATAAATTACGCTCGTGATTGATAGTAGCAGCTGATAATGTTGTTATATAAAAGGTTAGTAAACCTCCCCCGGAAAGAATAAGGAAAATGCCTATTATTTTTCCCATAACGGTTAACGGCACATAATCGCCATAGCCAACGGTTGCTCCTGTTACAAAAGCCCACCAAACACCCTCAAATATAGTTGGGAATTCATCAGGCTCGATAATTCGAATAATAATGCCGAAAAAAAGCATAATAACTAAAATTGTAATTAGAAGTCTAAGAATAATGGGTAATCGAAAATAAATGTTTTTAAAAAATTCAATACTCATTACGCTCTCCTTATAGACATGAATGGTATTTTATTAGTATAGACAGAGGGTTAACAAAATTATACAATATGGATTTCAAAGTAATCAATATACTAGACGTTCGTTATTTTTAAACTTAAAATAAACAGTATTATAGAAAAAATTAGGAGGAATACGATTGAAACAATCAAACACTGAGTTTTTAATGGAGCTATTAAAAACTCCCTCACCTTCAAGTAATGAAATGGAAATTCAAAAAAAATGGATCAATTATGTTGAAAAATTTGCAGATGAAATCCGAACAGATAATGCGGGAAATGCAATAGGCGTGCTAAATCCTAATGCCTCTTTTAAAGTTTTGCTTGCAGGTCATTGTGATGAAATTGCACTTGTTATTAATCGCATAGATGATCATGGCTTTTTATATTTTGATAAAGTGGGGGGGATTAACCCTAAGGCAGCAGTGGGAATGAAGACAAGTGTACTTGGTTATAATAAAACAGTTACAGGTGTTATTGGAGTGAACGCTCAACATCATGGCGGATTAAAAAAAGATTTTGATCTAGAGGATTTATTTATTGATTGTGGATATCAATCAAAAGAGGAAGCGGAGAAATATGTTCAAATTGGGGATCTTGCCGTATATAAAAGAGAACCTGAAATATTAACAGACAGGTATGTGGCTGGACGTGGTTTAGATAACCGTACGGGCGCATTTATCATCGCAGAAATACTAAAAAGATTATCCAAAACGGACTGTACGGTTGGAGTTTATGCAGCAAGCACTGTAAATGAAGAGACAAATATGGGAGGTGCTTATTTTGCAGCTGCGGGTATTCAACCAACAATGGCAATCGCTTGTGATGTTACTTTTGCCACGGATTATCCGGGTGTAGATAAAAACAAGCATGGAGATGTAAAGTTGGAAAAGGGACCTGTACTTGCAAAAGGTGCTCCAATTAATATTAAAATAAATAAATTGTTAGAGCAGACTGCGAGGAAGCTGAAAATGAATATTCAATATGAATTAACTCCGAGAATGACTGGAACTGATGCAGATAAGATGCGCTTGACTGGTGTTGGTGTGCCAGTTTCATTAGTATCTTTACCCTTACGGTATATGCACTCCCCAGTTGAGACTGTAAGCTTAAAAGATATTGATGAAGAAATAGAATTACTTGTAGAGATGATATCTAATTTAACTGGAAAAGAAAGTCTCAATCCCTTAGATGATTAATCATCTGCTGTCTTTATAAAATTTTTATTGCAAATTGCACAAATACATGTATAATAATAGGTAACAATATTATATCGATTCCATCTTCGGGGCAGGGTGCAATTCCCGACCGACGGTAAAGGCAAGAACTTTGCTTAAGTCCGTGACCCACAAAGCATAAATATTCGCAGCGTGGTTGATCTGGTGTAAGTCCAGAACCGACAGTTAAAGTCTGGATGGGAGAAGATGTCGAGCTGAAAATGGTGTGAGAAAACACCTTTATTTTCCTATGACTTGTATACCCTAAAGCCCCGATTAGGCTTTGGGGTTTTTCATTTTGTAAAAGGAAATATGCTCATCCTTCATCACAAGACGAGATGGGAATCGATTAGATGAAGGGAGAGAATGGTGATGAAAAATACATCATCATCAAAATTAGTAAAACTGGTTATTTTAGCATTACTGGGAACAATTTCACTTATCTTATTTTTCTTGAATTTCCCGTTGCCATTTTTACCACCTTATTTAAAAATTGATTTTAGTGAGGTTCCGGCTTTAATGGCTGCTTTAATCTTCTCGCCGTTTGCTGGTGTAATCGTAGTCGCGATTAAAAACATCCTTTATCTGGCAGTGACAGGAGCAGCGGACCCAATAGGTGTGATTGCAAATATTATAGCAGGGGTTATGTTTGTCGTACCTGTTGCTATCCTATATCATAAATATAAAGGGGTAAAAAGCATCATTTCTGGATTAGTTTCCGGAACAATTATCATGGCAATTGGAATGAGTATCTTAAATTACTTGCTCATACTACCAGCATATGCATGGTTTATGGGCTGGGAAATGACTGATAAAGTAAAATGGCTTACTATAATCGGAGGAGTATTGCCATTTAATGCAATTAAAGGAATAGTAATTGGTCTTTTATTTGTGCCTTTATTCATTAAAATGCGCAGTTGGATTGAACAAAAGCAAACAAGCTTTGTATAGATAGATGTAAAAAGAAGCCAGTCCCATAAGGTGATAGGGATTGGCTTTTTTACTTGGTTTTCGTATTAATAAACAGGAGGATTATTCATGTGTTTAATTAACTTTCAATTGCATGATCACCCAATCTATAAATTAGTATTAGCAGCAAATCGCGACGAATTTTATGAACGTCCAACAATGCCAGCACATTTTTGGGAAGATAACCCAAACATACTGGCAGGACGTGATTTAAGGAGAATGGGCACTTGGCTTGGTGTGACAAAGAAAGGACGTATTGCTGCATTAACAAATTTTCGTGAAGCAGATCAGCAAAATACGAATAAAATTTCAAGGGGAGAACTTGTAAGTGCTTATTTGTCAGGAAACATGGGGCCCCAAAATTATCTCGAATCCATACAAAAAAACGCTAATAATTATTCCGGTTTTAACTTAATAGTAGGAAATCCGGATCATTTATTTTATTTAAGTAATAGACAAAATAAAATATTAGAGATTACTGCTGGCACACATGGATTAAGCAACCATTTCTTAGACACACCTTGGCCGAAAGTAGTTAAGGGAAAGGAAAAACTGAAAGAACATATAATGGAACAGGAAACGATAAATATAAACAAGCTATTTCAATTTTTGACTGATATGGAAGAAACAGAAGATATAAATTTACCAAATACTGGTGTAAATATAGAATTAGAACGAAAACTTTCACCCTTATTTATTAAAATACCTAATTATGGTACGCGTTCGTCTACGATTTTACTTGTGGATAAATCAAACCACCTGACATTTGTTGAACGTACATATAGTAAGGGAAAATTCCAATGTGACAATCAATTTACTTTTCAAATTGAACAAAGGTAAGCATCATGGGAAGATATAAAAAACACGCTTTATTTCTGAAGCGTGTTTTTGCTAAATCTATTTTTTTGGAACTACCCCAATCGTACATCTTGAAACACATATAAGCCTATCTTCTTCATCCGTTATTTTAATTTCCCAGACCATCGTCGTTTTACCAATGTGACTTGGTGTAGCTTTTGCAGTAACAATTCCATCTCGTTTACTTTTGATGTGATTGGCATTAATTTCTATACCAAAAACATTTGATATCTCTGGGTCAATGTTTAAGTAGGCACCTATACTAGCAGCACTTTCAGCAAGTGCAATACTAGCCCCGCCATGCAGATACCCAGCTGGCTGATGTGTACGTTCATCGACAGACATCGTCATTTCTACTAGATTTTTATCTAATGAAGCAATTTCAATCCCAAGTGCTTCCATTAATGTGTTTTTTAGATCCATCATGCATGCTCTCCTTTTTATATAAAGTGGCTAATAAGCAATGAAAGTCCAAGTAAGATACCATATAAAGTATTAGTTTTTCCTGTAGCAATCATTGCAGGTAGCATTTCAATAGGTTTTGTTTTTCCTTCGAAATTTTTTATTACATTTCGTGCCTTTATGCTACTAAGTATTACAACAATAGATAAAATAGGTAAAATACCAAGTATAATATAAAGAACGGTCAGGACGTAAGATGCAGTAAATAAAAATCCCATTAATTTAACCGCTTGTTTACGTCCGATTAAAATAGCAATTGTTTTACGTCCGTTTTGTTTATCTCCATCTAAATCACGAATATTATTGGCAAGCATAATGCTGGCGATAAATATAGCAACAGGGATAGAAATGAGTATAACATCAACGGTAACTGAGAGTGTCTGGATATAATAACTGATGCCGATAATAACTGTTCCCATAAAAAAGCCAGAAAATAGTTCCCCTAGGGGTGTGTAAGCAATTGGAAAGGGGCCCCCGGTGTATAAATATCCAAAAAGCATCGAGATAAGACCAATTACTGCGATCCACCAACTTGACTCCATGCATATATAAACACCAAGTAGTATGGCTATTCCAAAAAAGGTAAAAGCAAGGTTTAAGATTGTCTTTGGTGCGATACCATCACGAACAATGGTACCGCCGATTCCAACTGACTGTTCGTTATCCAAACCGCGAATAAAATCATAATACTCATTAAACATATTTGTAGCTGCCTGTATAAGAATAGAAGCTAGCAGCATAGCTAAAAATAACCTAATCTCTATTGTACCATCATTAAATGCAAACATGGTACCAACAAAAACAGGAACAAAAGAGGCTGTTAATGTATGTGGGCGTAGCAGACGCCACCAGATTTGAAAGCCTTCTTTTTCATTTAGGACTTCTTTTATATTTGTTTTATCTTGCATTATTGTTCTCCTCCTGAATTTTCGTCCATATCATTCTAAGTCTATGTAATTCTGTGAAGTGTGTCAATGAGCAAGTTAGACTAGCTAGGGAAAGACTTTCCTTGAGAAACCATTAAAAAGAGAATAAAATAGAGAAGGGTATTTTGCATCGTATGTTTAACGGAGGTTTATATTAGATGATTGAAATGAAGGAAGACCAAATAGAATTTCTGCTTAGTAAAGCGATTGATCAAGTGAAAACAAATGGAGAAATTCAGCTCGTTAGTTTTACCAAACAAGTAAATAGAATAGATCCTCTTGTATTTTTTGAAGCGGCAAAAATGTTAGAAAAAAATCGAATTTTTTGGTCTAGTACCGCTGATGATTTTTGCGTAGTCGGCGTCGGAAAGGCATATGATATTGTTGCAAACAAATCAAGATATAACGAAACCGAGAAAGAGTGGAATAAACTCTTACAAGAAGCAATCATTCATAATCCGTATGAGGTAGCAGGTACAGGTCTACTTGCACTAGGCGGTATGTCTTTTGATCCTAAACGAGAAAGATCCAGTTTATGGGAAAACTTCCAGCCAAGCCGATTTACGATACCAGAATTTTTATTAACCAAAAACAATAACACCACTTATTTTACAATTAATATTCAAGTAACGAAAAATGATCATCCAAAACAGATGCTGAGGGCATGTAAACAAGCTGAGAAGAAATTGTTTAATACTTTTATTAAAATCCCCCAGGGAGTTGGGATTAAGTCGAAGGAAGAAAAAAACCCTGAAGCGTGGAAGCACAGTGTTCGCCTTGCAAAGGAAAAGATTGAAAAGAATGAAGCAAAAAAAATTGTGCTTGCAAGGGAATTACGCTTAGAACTAAAGAATAAAGCAGAAATCTCCGCTATTATAGATAAATTGATTAAAACACAAGCAACTAGTTATATTTTTGCGTTTGAAAACGGGAATGACTGTTTTATAGGTGCAACCCCAGAAAGATTAGTAAAACTGGAGAAAAACCAGTTGCTTTCCACATGTTTAGCAGGAACTGCACCTCGTGGAAATACGAAGGAAGAGGATACAAGAATAGGTATCTCACTTCTAGACGATGAAAAAAATAGAGAGGAACATGATTTTGTTGTAAAAATGATTAAGCGTGCAATAAATGATTATTGTACAGATATCGATATCCCGGGTAAGCCCGTTATTTATCCTTTAAAAAATTTACAACATTTATTTACACCTGTTATAGCAAAACTTAAGGATAAATACAGTATTTTTGACATTGTTAGAGAGCTACACCCTACTCCAGCGCTTGGAGGAACCCCGACAGAAGAATCATTAGCCTTTATTCGCGAACATGAGCAATTAGATCGCGGCTGGTATGGAGCGCCAATTGGCTGGCTGGACAGTAATCAAAATAGCGAATTCGCGGTTGCCATACGTTCTGGCCTTATAAAAGGGGATAAAGCATCCTTGTTTGCAGGATGTGGTGTAGTAAAGGACTCTGATATTGAAGCAGAATATGAAGAAACAAATATTAAGTTTCTGCCTATGCTATCCGTTTTAGGAGGATAAGGGAATGAACCATACGGAAAGATTAACACGGTATGTGGCGAATTTTGTCGATGAACTTGCCAAAAATGGATTATCAGACGTGGTGATTTCACCAGGGTCAAGGTCAACACCACTGGCTATGACATTAACAGAACATGAAGGAATAAACACTTGGATTCATATAGATGAGAGATCTGCCGCTTTTTTTGCATTGGGAATGGCAAAACAAACCAAGCGTCCTGTCGCTATGGTATGTACCTCTGGAACTGCAGCTGCAAATTATTTTCCAGCTATTGTAGAAGCGTATTACAGTAGAGTTCCACTAGTCATTCTAACAGCGGATCGTCCGCATGAACTTCGAGACGTCGGTGCTCCGCAAGCAATAGAACAAATTAAATTGTACGGGGATTATGTTAAATGGTTTCATGAAATGGCATTACCTGAGGCTTCATCTAAGATGCTAAATTATGCCAGAAGTAAAGCGGCAAGGGCTCTTTATTTAGCACAAGAAGGGAATGCAGGACCAGTACATTTAAATTTTCCCCTCCGGGAACCGCTTGTTCCAGACTTTTCAATAAAACAATTGTGGGAGCAAGAAAAAGAGGACTCGTATCATCCTGCATACGTAGGTGAAAAGATATTAGACGAACCTCAATTAAAACAACTTCTTGATGATTTAAAAAACAAAAAAAGAGGTTTATTTGTATGTGGCCCTCAAGTAAGTGAAAGCCTTGCTGAAGCTATTACGACATTAGCATTAAGGTGGAATATACCTATTTTAGCTGACCCACTATCCCAAATTCGATCAGGAAAACATGATAAAAATCATATCATTGATGGGTATGATTCCTTTTTGCGTCATGAAGCGATTCGCAAGCAACTCGAACCTGATTTTATTATCCGCTTTGGGGCGATGCCAGTTTCAAAGGCATATCTTTTTTATGTGAAAGATCACCATCAAACAAAACAATTTATTGTGGAAGAAAATGAAGGGTTTCGTGAGCCAGCCGGCAATCAATCAACTTTTATTTTCGCTAACCCTATCTTGCTTTGTAAGGATTTAACCGTTGCATCAGAGGAGATAAATTGTGACCCACATTGGATAGGTCAGTGGAGAGAAATGAACACAATTGCTCAAAAAGAGTTATTCAGGTTAAAAGAAAAAAATGAGAAATTGACAGAAGGAGAAGCAATACGACTTTTATTTGAAGTTGTTCCTGAAGAAAGCACATTATACGTGGGAAATAGTATGGCTATTCGTGATGTGGATACCTTTTTCATGACGACATCTAAAACATTAAGACTTCTAGCAAATCGAGGGGCTAATGGGATAGATGGTATGGTCTCTAGCAGTCTTGGAGCCGCAGCCTCAGGCGAGCATATCACATTAGTGATAGGAGACTTGTCATTCTTTCATGATTTAAATGGTCTCTTGGTTGCGAAACATTACCAGCTTAATATAACGATTTTATTAATAAATAATAATGGTGGCGGGATATTTTCATTTCTGCCGCAAGCGGGTGACGATAAACATTTTGAAGCATTATTTGGAACTCCTATAGACATCGACTTTAAGCATGCAGTGACAATGTATGGAGGAAATTATTCTTGTGTGTTGAAGGAAGAGGAGTTAAGAATTGCACTCCATAAAAGTTACAAGCACAAAGGGATAAACATTATAGAAGTAAAAACAGATCGAACCGAAAATCTTAAATGGCATCAAAGTAAGTGGCGAGCAATAGAAAATGAAATTTTAAATCGTGAGTGGTGAAATATTTTGTATTTTAAAATAGAAGATGCGAAATATTGGTATGAAATTGATGGAAATGGTCCGCCTGTTGTCTTATTCCATGGATTTACCGGCAGCACATCTACGTGGTATTCGGTAATTCCCGTTTTGAAGGAACACTTTCAAATTATTACGGTCGACTTGCCGGGCCATGGTAAAACAAGAACACAATCTCCTAGAACAATGGAGGCTTGTTGTTTTGACATAAAGCAATTGTTATTTCATTTAAAACTTTCTGAGGTTCATCTCGTAGGGTATTCAATGGGAGGTAGAACTGCGTTATCTTTTGCAATGTTTTACCCTGAAATGGTTACTTCATTATGTTTGGAAAGTTCTTCTCCGGGGTTAAATTCTACAGAAGAGCGTATGAATAGGGCTGCAAATGATGAAAAACTCGCAAGCAAAATAGAGCAAGATGGATTAATAGCATTTGTTCATTACTGGGAAAATATCCCGCTTTTCCACACTCAAAAAAGATTATCAGCAGTAGTCCAGCAATCCATTCGACAAGAACGATTAGCGCAGACGGAAGAGGGTTTAGCCCGATCTTTAAGATACATGGGAAACGGAAAACAACCTTCCTGGTGGTCGGAGTTAACTAGATTTGAGAAGCCAGTATTATTAGTTGTAGGCAGTGACGATCAAAAATTTATTCAAATTAATAAAAGGATGAAAAAACGTATTAAATCAAGTGATCTAGTGATTGTTGATAATTCAGGGCATGCAATTCATGTGGAACAACCTAAAATATTTGGTAAAATAGTAACTGCGTTTATTTTAAAAATAAATTCATTGTAATTACATAAGGAGGATTTCTATGACAGTCGAGTGGAAACAAGCAAGAGAGTATCAAGAAATTATTTATGAAAAATATAATGGAATCGCGAAGGTAACAATGAATCGTCCTGAAAAACATAATGCCTTTACTCCATTAACAGTAAATGAAATGATTGATGCTTTTGCTGATGCGAGGGATGACTCATCCATTGGTGTAATTATTCTGGCTGGAGCTGGAGATAAAGCTTTTTGCTCAGGCGGAGATCAAACTGTAAGAGGTCATGGTGGATACGTAGGGGAAGATCAAGTTCCGCGTTTAAATGTATTAGACCTACAGCGACTAATTCGAACGATACCAAAGCCAGTTGTCGCGATGGTATCAGGCTATGCTATAGGTGGAGGACATGTACTGCATGTTGTATGTGACCTAACGATTGCAGCGGAAAATGCTGTATTTGGACAAACAGGTCCAAAAGTCGGCAGCTTTGATGCTGGATATGGGGCAGGATATCTCGCACGCATGGTTGGACATAAACGTGCACGCGAAATCTGGTATTTATGCCGCCAGTACAATGCTGAGGAAGCATATGAAATGGGCATGGTAAATACTGTTGTTCCATTAGAAAAGTTGGAAGAAGAAACACTTCAGTGGTGTGAAGAGATGTTACAAAAATCACCAACAGCCCTTCGTTTCTTGAAGGCATCATTTAATGCAGATACGGATGGTTTAGCAGGTTTGCAGCAAATTGGTGGAGATGCAACGCTTCTTTATTATACAACGGACGAAGCAAAAGAAGGACGAGATGCGTTTAAAGAAAAAAGAAAACCGGATTTCAAGCAATTTCCGCGTTTTCCTTAATCTATATTTTTCAAAAGAGGCTTTCTTAGGAAGCATATGGTTGACCCCCTCTAAAGTATTTTACATAGAGGGGGTCAACTCATTAGGAAAAGCCTCTTTTCAATTACGTAAGGAGGCTTTATAAGTGATGGCTGAAACGATACCACATTGGTTAAGTAAAAGAGCAGAACTATCACCTGATCAAACTGCAATAGAATTGCCAGATGGTTATCATATGACATTTTTAGAATTGGCTTCTGCAAGTCAAACATTTGCGAAAAAATTAGCTGAAAATGGAGTGAAAGAAGGTTCTCACATCGGAATTCTATCTAATAACAGTATAGATATGGTGATTACTATTCATGCGTTAAGTTATCTGGGAGCTGTTTCGGTTATGCTGAATACCAGATTAAAAGAGGAAGAATTAAATTACCAAGTGAAAGATGCAGATGTATCCTTCATCATTGTCAGCGATGAAATGGAAAATAGAATCAGAAAAATGAAATTTCCCGTTTCTGTTTTGATTAACACATTTTCCCAAATAGAACAATCAACAGAGAAAAATACCGAATTAAAAACAGAAATAAATATAGATAATGTATTTACAATTATCTATACATCTGGTACTACAGGTTTTCCGAAAGGTGTTATGCATACATATGGAAATCATTGGTGGAGTGCAATCGGTTCTGCATTAAATCTAGGGTTATCTGAAAATGATAAATGGTTAGCTACATTACCAATTTTTCATGTAGGCGGATTATCCATTTTTATCCGCAGTGTCATTTATGGTATACCCGTTTATTTACTGGAAAAGTATGATCCAGCATTAATTCATGAAGCTATTATGAAAAAAGATGTTACCATTGTTTCTGTTGTAACGATTATGCTCAAGGAATTAGTTCAATTACTTGGAAATAACCATTATCCAACTGCATTTCGTTGTATGTTGCTTGGAGGGGGTCCGGCTCCAAAGCCGTTATTAAATCAAGCAAAAGCAAGAAGAATACCAGTATTTCAATCATACGGCATGACAGAAACTTCGTCACAAATAGTTACCTTGAGTCCAAAAAATGCATTAGAGAAGATAGGTTCTGCAGGAAAGCCTCTGTTTCCAGCACAGTTAAAAATTGGTAATAACAAGGGCGAACATGTTGGGGAGATTTATGTAAAAGGTCCAATGGTTGCGTCGGGATATTATAAAAATGAGACCGCTACTCAAAAAGCTTTACGTAACGGTTGGCTAGCTACAGGAGATCTTGGTTATGTAGATAATGAAGGATTTTTATACGTCGTTGATCGCAGGAATGATTTAATTATTTCTGGTGGAGAAAATATATACCCTTCTGAAATTGAAAGTGTACTTGCAGGTATGGAACAAATACATGAAATTGGTGTCGTTGGAAAAAATGATGTGAAATGGGGACAAGTTCCAGTAGCTTTTGTCGTGAAAAATGAGGAACATGTAACTTCAGAAGACATTGTCAATTATGCAAAAAATGCTTTAGCGAATTACAAAATTCCAAAAGAGCTTTATTTTGTAGCATCCTTACCTAAAAATGCTTCGAATAAGCTATTGAGGAATAAGTTAATAGAGCGATTAGAAAAACGTAACAAATGACGTATTTTGTTATTTTTCATTAAAATTTGTATAATTATAGTTTAAATTCTTCTGCATGGTACCGACCCCCGAAAGTTAGTTTTCTACTCTAGCTTACGGGGGTCGGTACCTTTAATGAGTGCTCTTTTTTTAAAAAAATTTAAAATCCATACATGCTTCTGCTTTTTTGAGCCAAATTAAAAGTAGGAGGTGCTGTATGGAAAGAAAAAGATATTATGTAAACGTAGGTACACATGAGATTTCTCAAATACCTTATGGAAATAATAGCATTTTTACCATTTATGCAACAGATGAAGAAATTAGTATATTACGAGCTAAAATGGATAATATGCACGGAGCTGGTATAAGATCTTTTTTTAGAGCACATGTACCGATTCTGGCATATCATAAGGATAAGTCGAACGATGATTATGATTTTGGTTTAAATGAAGCCTTACAGCTTATTTATGGACTAGGTGATGAACAAACAAAAGCGCACATCGAAAGTATGAATGTTTTAAAAAATGATTATATGTAAAGAACGAAAGAATAAGATGGGAAGCTATCTTATTCTTTTGTATGTAAAGTTGTTTATCCTTTTGGAATTGAAGGAATATTATAAGTAGGACAGGCTTATATATAAAATCTAAGGGGGAACTTTACGATGAGAACACATAAAGCAAAGTATTTATTATGGATGTTATGTTCTGCCATTTTATTTTCCTTATTCATTTTTCAAACAAATAATCTGAAAATAATATCTGCAAAAAATGTTCATAGCATAACACAAGAGGAAGAAGATCAATCATTGTCCCATGAACAAATCGCTTCATTAACTGATCAATTTATGGATAAATTAATACAAAAAACGAAAAATAATAAAGTATTAGAATATGATACAAAAGAAGGGTTAACACACGCTTTTAATCAAATAGCAACAAGCAGTGTTGTGTCAACATATATAGAATATTATTATCATGAGAAACAGGATGGTTTGTACCTAAAAACAACTGCAAAACCGCCTTGGTTTAATAAAGAAAATGATTATGATATGGTACAATTAGAGAGTAATAAAGTGAAGGTGAAGCAAGTAAATGATTCTGCTTTGTATGGCACCTATACGATTGTATATGAATTTACAAGAAATAAATCATGGAAAATAACGGATATTACACATTTATAGTATGAGAATAAGAATATGAAAATGAGGCAGCTGGAACATGTATACTTTTAGAGATTACTACCATAACGAAGTGAATCTTTCATTTAATGATCATCCTTTTTCAAAAAAACCAAAACATGTATGGGTTATTTGCAGACATAAGGATAAATGGCTCTTAACAAAGCATAAAGAGCGAGGACTTGAATTCCCAGGAGGAAAGGTAGAGGAAGGTGAAACAGCTAAACAAGCAGCCATTCGTGAAGTGAAAGAAGAAACGGGTGCTAAAATTAAAAGGATTAATTATATTGGACAATATTTTGTTTCTGGAAAAAGTGGCAGTATTATAAAAAATGTTTATTACGCTGAAATTGATGAGATCATTGACCAAGAAAATTATTTCGAAACGGAAGGACCAAAAATGATGAACAATATACCATCGAATATAAAACATAATAACCTTTACAGTTTTATTATGAAAGATGGTGTTTTACCACATTCATTGAAATATATAAAAGAAAATTTTCAACATAAGCATCGTCTATTATAATGAGATATAGACGATGCTTATATTTTTGAGCTATTCATGTGTATGTTTGATCAGCCAACTTTCTATTTTTTCAACTATTTTGTACATAATTGCTGCAAAAATGGCAATGAGTAATAAACTGGACATTACCAATGAAAAATCAAACACTTGGAATCCGTAAATAATTAAATAGCCTAAACCTTCTTTAGCGACAAGAAATTCACCAACAATAATACCAACCCATGAAAGACCGACATTTACTTTAAGAGTGGAAATCATCGCCGGTAATGTAGCAGGAAACACTGCTTCTTTAAAACATTGCCATCGCGTAGCACCAAAACTTTTTAAAACCTTCTCATAGTTTGGATCGACTTCTCTAAAAGCTGAATAAACAACTAGTGTGGTTATAATAACGGATACGATTGCTCCCATAATGATTATAGAAAAATAGCCAGGTCCTAGTGCTACAATAATAATTGGCCCTAAAGCGACCTTTGGCATAGCATTCATAATAACAAGATAGGGATCCATGATTCTTGAAAATCTGATGGATGCCCATAAGGATGTAGCAATGATAATACCTGCAATCGTCCCTATAATAAATCCTAATATTGTTTCAAATAGCGTAACTTGCAAGTGAATGAACATCGAGCCGTCTGCAAATTTATCCATCATTAAACCAATTATTTTACTTGGTGAACTAAATATTAATGGATCTATCCAGTATAAGCTGCTTGCTAATTCCCAAACAGAAAAAAAACCAATAAAAATGATTAGTTGCCATGTTATAACGATTTTCTTTTCACGTTTTTGTTTATTTTTATATTGTTGAAAGAGGTAATTATCAGGATTTTGTTTCATCGTTCTTTGCCCCTCCCATCGATTTTAAAGAAGTGCTCTCTGTTTTATTTAATTCATCCCAAACTTTATCAAAAAGCATTTGATATTTTGGATGTCTTCGGACGAAGAAGGGGGTTTCATTTCGTAATTCAACCGGCACCTCGAATGTTTTAGCAATGTTGCCAGGATTAGCATTCATAACAAGAATGCGGTCACTCATGGAAATAGCCTCACCAATATCATGTGTTACTAAGATGGCGGTTTTGTGATAGCTTTTTAACAGCTTTGATACTAAGTTTTCCAATTTCAATTTTGTTAAGTAATCAAGTGCAGAAAAAGGCTCATCAAGCAATAAAATTTCCGGATTCGTTATTAATGTTCGAACTAAGGCTACTCGTTGCCGCATGCCACCGGACAGAGAATCCGGAAATTCCTTTTCTATATCTGTTAAGCCAACTTCCTTTAGTAGCTTTTTTGCCTGACTCATTTTATACTCTGATTTATCCTTACGTATTTTTGGCCCTATTAAACAGTTTTCTATAATGGTCTTCCAAGGAAACAAGTAATCCTGCTGCAGCATATATCCAATAGGCAGTTCAGACTCCTCTAGAGGTCTTTGTTTTAATAAAACCTTTCCAGAAGTGTGTTTCATAATTCCAGCAATAATAGAAAGAATCGTTGATTTTCCACAGCCACTCGGGCCAAGGATTGAAATGAATTCCCCTTCCTTAAGATTAAAAGAAATATTACTTAAGGCTTTTGTAAAACTATTCTTTGTGAAATAGTGATGTGATACGTTTTCGAGGGTAAGAAATGACATATGGTTTTCCTCCTTACTCATTTGCGACCTCTTCAGCCAGTTCGGTGTTAACTAGCTCATCGTATGGCACATCTTCTTTGAGTTCTCCAGCTTCATTCATAATTTCTTTAAGATTCTCCCAATCCTCCTCTTTTAAGCTAGGGTTCGTTGCAAAAGAGTCTTGGTCTTTATATCGTTGGATAGAGGTGGTTAAAATATCTAATTCGGTATCTTCAAAATAAGGTTGGATGACTTTTGCTATTTCTTCAGCACTATTTTCCTCCACCCACTGTTGCGCTTTATAAATAGCTCTTGTAAATCTTTTTGCTTCATCTTTATTTTCTTTTAAATAGCTCTGTTTTGCCATAAACCCGGTGTATGGAACATTGCCTGATTCTTCTCCAAAAGATGCAATAATATGGCCTTTTCCTTCTTTTTCGAACACACTAGCAGTTGGTTCGAATAATTGAACATATTCTGCATCACCAGAAACAAAAGCACCAGGTATATTTGCAAAATCAACATTTTGCAATAATTCTAAATCGTTATGTGGATCGATGTTATTTTTTTTCAAAACAAATTCACCTACCATCTGAGGCATTCCACCTTTGCGCTGCCCAAGAAAAATACTGTCATTTAGATCTTTCCATTTAAATTCAGGGTGTTCTTCTTTCGCCACTAAAAACGTTCCGTCGGTTTGTGTTAAATTTGCAAAATTAACTGCATAATCTTTTGAGTTCTGCGTATAAACATAAATAGATGTTTCTGAGCCAACAAGTGCTATATCTGCACCATCAGATAATAATGCTGTCATCGTTTTATCCCCGCCCCACGTCGTCTGTAATTCTACATCTAAATTTTCCTCTTCAAAAAATCCTTTCTCTAATGCAACGTACTGTGGAGCGTAAAAAAGGGAACGCGTAACTTCAGCTAATTTTATAGATGATTTTTCATTTGTGTTACAAGCAGTTAATAATATAAGCATTAGACATGAAAATAAGGCGACAAATTTGATTTTCGTCATGCCGATCGTTCCTTTCTTGAAAATGGTAATGGGTCTGAAATAGTTTATGTAAGGATTAAAAATGTGTGAATGCCTATATTAAGAGGAGGGAATAGGAAGATAACGCATTATTTACATATAAAAAAACCGATCTCAAGATAGGAGATCGGTTTTTATTTACTCAGAATAATATAATGGGCCAGCTTGCTTTATATCCTGACTAGCGTTTGTAAACTTTTTAAAGTTTTTATGGAATTTCATGGCAAGTGCTTTTGCCTCAATATCATATGCCTTTTTATCTGTCCAAGTATTTTTAGGAATTAATACCTCGTCTGGTACACCTGGAACATTCAATGGTATTGATAATCCAAAGATTTCGTCCTGCGTTGTTTCCACTGTATTGAGTTCACCTTCTAATGCAGCATGTATCATTGCACGGGTATAAGATAACTTCATACGTTCTCCAACACCATAAGCACCACCAGTCCAGCCTGTATTAACTAGGAATACATTTGAGTTAAATTGATCGATTTTCTCACCGAGCATCTCTGCATACGTTGAAGGAGCAAGTGGTAAGAAAGGAGATCCGAAGCACGCTGAAAATGTTGCTTGTGGATCTGTTACACCACGTTCAGTACCGGCTAATTTACTTGTGTAACCACTTAAAAAGTGGTACATTGCCTGTTCTTTTGTTAATTTACTTATTGGTGGAAGTGTACCAGATGCATCTGCAGTTAAGAAAATAATCGTATTCGGATGACCAGCTATACTAGGCGTTACAATATTATCAATATTCTCCAGTGGGTATGCTGCTCTTGTATTTTCGGTGAATGATGTATCATCATAATCAGGATTACGTGATTTATCATCAATAACGACGTTTTCCAGTACAGAGCCAAATCGAATAGCATTATATATTTGCGGCTCTTTTTCTTGGGAAAGGTTAATACATTTTGCGTAGCACCCTCCCTCGATATTGAAAATACCATTCGGACTCCAACCATGTTCATCATCACCGATTAACCGGCGGTATGGATCAGCGGATAAAGTTGTTTTACCTGTACCTGACAGTCCGAAAAATAGAGCAACATCACCTTCTTGGCCCACGTTCGCGGAACAATGCATAGATAATACTTCACGTTGTGGAAGTAAGTAATTCATTACAGAAAAAATAGATTTTTTAATTTCACCTGCATATTCTGTACCGCCAATTAAGACAATTTTCTTTTTAAAAGATATTAATACAAATGCCTCTGAATTAGTACCATCCACTTTAGGATCTGCTTTAAATGACGGTGCTGAAACAACTGTAAATTCAGGTTCGAGTGTTTGAAGTTCTTCTTTAGAGGGACGAACGAACATTTGAGTTGCAAATAAATTATGCCATGCATATTCATTAAATACTTGAATTGGTACACGGTATTTTGCATCTGCTCCAGCATATCCCTTAAAGTGGAATAATTTTTCCTTATCCTTAAGGTAAGAAACGACTTTTTCATATAGTGTATTAAATACGTCTTCATTAATTGGTTTGTTGACTGAACCCCAATCAATTAAGTCTTCACAAACTTCATCACGGACAATAAAACGGTCTTTTGGCGATCTTCCAGTATATTTTCCTGTTTCAGCACGAACGGCCCCAGTAGCTGTTAATATGCCTTCCCCACGTTCCAAGATTTGCTCTGCTAATCGTGGAACTGATAAATTATGTTGGATACCTTTATGTTCTAAGAGATCTTTAAATATTGACTGCTTCACGGTGTTCATAAGTTAAATCCCTGCCTTTTTATATGCGTTAATTTTTTTAAAAGCCAAATATCAAATAAATAAATAATGAAATTATGGTTAATAGTATAACACATTAATAAAAATAGTCCATACTATTTTAAAAATAGTTTATGAAAATATCGGAGAGATGTTACGATGAGAAAAAGTAAAAGTATTGACATCCAATTGCTATTTCGTTACGATGAAATCCGAACGGATACTCTCTTATTCAGAGTCGGTGGAGGGACAGCCCTGATGAAGCCCAGCAACCATCACACTTGTGAAAAGGTGCTTACCTGATGCAAGGTTCAACCTTGAACAATAAGAGTGAAAGGCAATAACCCTTTCCTCAGATAGCAGGAAGGGCTTTTTTAGTTTTCACTTTGGATAATAAAATTATGAAGAAATTTTCTTTTTTAGAAAATGTTTGTTTAAAATCAAAATAAAATACTTTTTGATTTGATGATTTTTCTATATGCTAAAAACTGGAAAATAGAGATCCGTACCATATTTTAGAGAGGATTTAATCATATGAATATGAAAAATCGCCATCTATTTACATCGGAATCGGTGACAGAAGGACATCCAGATAAGATTTCTGATCAAATTTCTGATGCCGTTTTAGATGAAATTTTAAAGGAAGACCCAAATGCTCGGGTAGCTTGTGAAACGACAGTAACAACAGGTATGGTATTAGTTTCAGGGGAAATTTCAACAAATACTTATGTGGATATTCCAGCAATTGTTAGACAAACAATCAAGGATATTGGCTATACACGGGCGAAATATGGATTTGACGCAGAAACATGTGCAGTACTTACTGCGATCGATGAGCAATCTCCTGATATTGCCAGTGGCGTAGATCAAGCATTTGAAGCGCGGCAAGGACAAATGACTGATGAGGAGATTGCATCAATTGGTGCGGGAGATCAAGGGTTGATGTTTGGTTTTGCAAGTGATGAAACCGAAGAGCTAATGCCATTGCCCATCTCCCTTGCACATAAGCTTTCCAAACGGTTGGCTGATGTAAGGAAAGAAGGATTACTCAATTATTTGCGTCCGGATGGAAAGACGCAAGTAACAATTGAGTATGATGAAAATGGTAACCCAATCCGCGTAGATACGATTGTGATTTCGACACAGCATCATCAAAAAATGACCATCGAACAAATTAAAAAAGATATGGTGGAATATGTGATTCGTCCTGTGGTTTCACCAAATTTACTGGATGAGAGAACAAAATATTTCATTAATCCGACAGGACGTTTTGTCATAGGTGGCCCCCAAGGTGATGTCGGATTAACCGGCCGTAAAATCATCGTTGATACGTATGGTGGTTATGCTCGACATGGAGGGGGAGCATTTAGTGGAAAAGATGCAACGAAGGTTGATCGTTCTGCGGCATATGCTGCCCGCTATGTTGCAAAAAACATCGTCGCAGCTAAACTTGCAAAAACATGCGAGGTACAACTTGCTTATGCTATTGGAGTCGCTGAACCTGTATCGATTACAATCAACACATTTGGAACAGGTGTTGTAAACGAAAATATATTGGTTGAAGCAATTCGTGAATTATTTGATTTACGACCAGCTGGTATTATCCGTATGCTTGACTTAAAAAAACCAATCTTTAAACAAACAGCTGCTTATGGTCACTTTGGAAGAACCGATATTTTATTTCCATGGGAGAAGACAGATAAAGTGGAAGAATTAAAGGCGCTGACATTAAAGTAATAATTTTAAGGGGGGTATTGTATGAATTTATACAATATCCCTTTTATTTAAAGGAAAACAGAATCAAATAATTATATCGGGATCAGCCATTTTATGATATAATTTTAACGATTCAACATGACTGGAAGAGAGGCTAGAATATGTGTGGTTTTATCGGTATGATCCGTAACAAACAAAATATTTTAGATAATGAAGAAATGGACTTTTTTCAAAAGCAAAATGACCTTATAACACATCGTGGCCCTGACGATGAGGGCTATTACCATGACCAATATGTGTCATTCGGCTTTAGACGTTTAAGTATTATTGATATCGATAATGGTGCACAACCATTAAGCTATGATAATGATAAAATATGGTTGATTTTTAATGGAGAAATATATAATTTTGTGGAATTACATAGAGATCTGCAAAAAGAAGGATATACATTTGAAACAGACTCTGATACAGAGGTCATTGCAGCGCTTTTTTCTCAACATAAAGAAAAAGCTTTCCAGTATCTAAGAGGTATGTTTTCTATTTTGATTTGGGATAAAGAAAATGAGACACTCTACGGTACTCGAGATCCTTTTGGCATTAAACCTTTGTTTTATTATGAAACTGAGAATGGTACATTATTTGCCTCTGAGAAAAAAAGTATTGCATTAATGATGGATAAGCAGGAAGTAAATCAAGAGGCATTGCATCATTATTTAAGCTTCCAGTTTGTTCCAGAACCGATGACAATGACTACGGGGATAAAAAAAGTAGAGCCAGGTCATTACTTCATACAAAAACCTGGAGAGCCCATTGCATTTCATCGTTACTGGAAAGCAACATTCAACCCTGTATTAATGGACAAGCAGGATTGGATAAAACGAATTCAAGATAGCCTGTATGATTCTGTTCACGTTCATATGCGTAGTGATGTTCCTGTTGGATCGTTTCTATCCGGTGGCATAGACTCCACACTCATCGTTGCCATGGCAAAGGAAATTAATCCAAATATTAAAACATTTTCGGTTGGTTTTGAGCGTGAGGGATTTTCAGAAATTGATGTAGCGAAAGAAACAGCTGATAAGTTAGATGTTGAAAATATTTCTTATGTGATAACTCCAGATGAATATCTTGAAAAGCTTCCGAAGATTATGTGGCATATGGATGATCCATTAGCAGATCCGTCATGTGTGCCGTTGTATTTTCTTGCTCGTGAGGCACGCAAGCATGTTACAGTCGCTTTATCAGGTGAAGGATCAGATGAACTATTCGGTGGATATAATATTTACCGTGAACCGGAGTCCTTAAAATTGTTTGATTCAATCCCAACACCTGCTAAAAGTTTGCTAGCTAAAGTTGCAGAAGTATTGCCTGAAGGTGTAAGAGGAAAGAGCTTCTTAGAACGTGGTACAACGCCATTACAAGAGCGTTATATTGGTAATGCAAAAATGTTCGAAGATGATGAGAAGCGGCAAATACTTAAATATCATAATGAAAATATATCTTATCAGCAAATTACTGGTAAGTTATTTGACAATGTACGCGATTATCCACTCGTTAATCAAATGCAGTACGTTGATATCCATACATGGATGCGTGGCGATATCTTATTAAAAGCGGACAGAATGACGATGGCAAATTCGCTTGAAGTACGTGTTCCATTTCTTGATAAAAAAGTATTTCGAGTTGCAAATGGAATTCCGGTTGACCTTAAAATTGCAAACGGGACAACGAAGCATATTTTACGTGAAGCTTCACGGGGTGTTATTCCTGATCATGTTCTTGATCGTAAAAAGCTTGGTTTTCCAGTACCAATCCGTCATTGGCTAAAGCATGAGTTATATGATTTTGCTAAACAGCTGATTCAGGAAAGTCAGACAGATCATTTACTTTATAAATCTTATGTTCTTGATTTGCTTGAAGCTCATTGCCGAGGCAAGGGAGACTATAGCAGAAAGATATGGACTGTTCTCATGTTTATGCTTTGGCATCAAATATTCGTAGAAAATAAGTTTGACATATCAGAATTAAGCAAACCAGATAAAGAGATAGCAAAAGTAACCAACTAAATAATATATTCAAAATGACCAAAAGCAGGCAAAACAGTTATATACTGAAAGCCTGCTTTTATAGATTAAAATGGTAGCCCTAAAGAGGTATTATTTTTATAATATTTTCCTCTTTCAACATAAGCAGTTCGTACACGTTCTAATTCTTTATAGTCTTTTTCGGATAGTTCTCGAACTACTTTAGCTGGTCTGCCTAACGCTAGTGTATGTGGCGGTATTTTTTTTCCCGGTGGAATTAAGCTACCAGCTCCAACAAACGCACTTTCTCCTACTTCAGCGCCATCCAATAGTAAAGAACCCATACCTATTAAAGCGTTTTTCCTGACGGTTGCTGAATGTAATCTAACTTGATGGCCGATTGTTACGCCGTCTTCGACAATAACTGGCATATCAGGGCTTTGATGGATCATAGATAAATCTTGAACACTCACTTCTTTACCTATTATTATTGGTGCAATGTCACCACGAAGGACGGTATGGAACCATATGCTGGATGCCTCATCAATGCTTACATTTCCAATCACTGTTGCATTATGTGCAATAAAAACTGTTTCATGAATAGAAGGGTGAATGTCTTCATAAGGGTGTATCATTTGAAATCCTCCTGATTATTTGATGATATATGTAGTATAGCAAAAAAAATTGATTAAAATAGATTTGAAGTTTTAGAAATGGAGGTAGCAGGGTGGTTGAACGAATACCAGGAACCGTACTAACTTTAATATTTTCTGTGTATCGAAAAATATTTCCTCAGGTTGATCTAGAATTACATTTTTGGCAAACTCGAGCGGAGGGGATACCAAATAGTGAGCTTCGTTCACAAGCTCTTGCAAGTATCGAAACGAAACGTTTTCATTGTCAGGGAGGTGCTGTTTATGCCTTGTTGGCAGGGGAGGAATGGAAAGAAGCGATACGTTTTATCGTTGCCTACCAGACTATAAGTGATTATTTGGATAATTTGTGTGACCGGAGTACATCAATGGATCCCAACGACTTTCGTTTACTGCATCAGGCCATGGTTGACGCTCTAACACCAGAAAATAAACCGAAAAATTATTATGCATTAAGGGATGAACAGGAAGATGCGGCCTATTTAATTGATCTTGTTAAAACCTGTCAAAGAGTGGTTGACCAGCTGAACTTTTCACCAACGGTATATGAGTGTATGATGAAACTTGAAGGTCTATACGAAGATCTTCAGGTTCATAAACATGTTACTGAAATGGAGCGAATACCCCGTTTGACGAAGTGGTATGAAAAAAATAGAGGGGACTGGGCATCGTTGAAATGGTATGAATTTGCAGCAGCTGCTGGCTCCACATTAGGGGTTTTTTGTACTGTGTCTTATGCCTTAAAGGGGAAACTTACGGATCAGCTTGCTCAGAAAATATACGATGGTTATTTTCCGTTTATGCAGGGCTTACATATTTTATTGGATTATTACATTGATCAACAGGAAGATAGGTATGAAGGGGATTTGAACTTCTGCAGTTATTATCCAAATGGCGAGAAAATGAAAAAACGCTTTATTTATTTTATAAAAGAGGCGGATAAACATGTACAGCAACTTCCTGACTCCAAGTTTCATGAAATGATACATCACGGATTAGTCGGGTTATACCTAGGTGATCCGAAAGTAAAGCAATTGTCCAGCGGGGCAGAAATGAAAAAAGAACTGCTTGAAATCAGCGGACGTAAAGCGAAGTTTTTTTATTGGAATACAATCATATATTACCGTTTTAAAAATACGAAAAACAAGCCCTTATGAAGACACAGGCTTGTTTTGTTAATCATTATTTTTTCTGAATAGCTAATAAAAAAGGCGGATTATTTTTTTGATTGATAAAATCGTAACGTAATACATGGTACTTTTTTTGATCAAGATTCATGACATAGCTGAGGATCATTTCTTTTTCTTTTTTTCCTCCCTTATGACCATGGTATACAACGATAACAATGAGCCCGTTTTGTCTTAAGAAACCTAAGATACTTTTTATAGATGAAATGGTGGATTCACCTTGTGTAATAATTGTTTTATCACTTTTTGGCAAATATCCAAGATTAAAAATAGCAGCTCCGACTTTACTTTCAGAAGATAAATATTCAGATACATTCACGTGACTGTCATGAATGAAAGATATATTCGAACAGTTATGACCTTCTACTAAAGCCTTAGCGTTTTTAATTGCTTGATCCTGTATATCAAATGCTAGGACATGCCCCTCCTTGCCGACTTTTTTACTTAAAAAAAGTGTGTCGTTTCCATTTCCGCAAGTTGCATCAATAACTGTTTCTCCATTTTGTGTGGATAAAGCAAGTAAATAATGAGAATAATTTAAAATACCTTTTAACATAAATAGTTACAAACCCCTCTTTTTTATTACGCTATAATAAGTTTAACACGATGGAAAGATAATCTAAAAAATTTGTTTTTGCTATTAAACACTGGAATCTAAAGTATTCCAAATGTATTGTCTTGACAAAGTATATTGAATTCATTAAAATTCGATATAATAACTCAAATAACGACGCGCTGGAGTAGTAATAATCGTATTCAGGTTTAGAGAAACAGTGGCTGGTGAGAACTGTTCCTGAATTGTTATGAACTCACCTGCAATGTTGCAGAAGTGAATAAGTAGTTTCTGCCGTACATCTGCGTTAAAGATATAAGTGAACGTACATACGATATGCGTTAATTTGGGTGGTACCGCGGGAAAAAGCTTCTCGTCCCTTTTTAGGGATGAGTGGCTTTTTTTTAGATAATTGCGGAAAAAGCTGGTTTTATCAGGAAGAAGGAGGTAATCATAATGAGTTATAACCATCGTGAAATCGAAAAGAAATGGCAACAATATTGGTTAGAGAATAAAACATTTAAAACGGACACGCATTCAAAAAAAGAAAAGGTATATGCGCTTGATATGTTTCCCTATCCATCCGGATCGGGTTTGCATGTAGGGCATCCAGAAGGATATACAGCGACAGATATTATCTCTCGGATGAAACGTATGCAAGGATATGAAGTATTACATCCAATGGGTTGGGATGCTTTTGGTTTGCCTGCAGAGCAATATGCGCTCGATACAGGGAATAGCCCGGCAGAATTTACGGAAGAAAATATTAAAACATTTAAAAGACAAATTCAAGAATTAGGTTTCTCCTATGATTGGGATCGGGAAATAAACACAACAGATCCTAGTTATTACAAGTGGACGCAATGGATTTTTACAAAACTTTATGAAAAAGGTCTAGCTTATATGGATGAAGTACCTGTTAACTGGTGCCCTGCATTAGGTACGGTTTTAGCAAATGAAGAAGTGATTGACGGAAAGAGTGAACGTGGTGACCATCCTGTTATCCGCAAACCAATGAAACAATGGATGCTGAAAATTACGGCTTATGCTGATCGCTTACTTGAGGATTTAGAAGAGCTAAATTGGCCTGAAAGTATAAAAGATATGCAGCGCAACTGGATAGGCCGTTCTGAAGGGGCAGAAGTTATATTTTCTATCGATGGGCATGATAGAGGAATTAATGTATTCACCACAAGACCTGACACGTTATTTGGTGCAACTTATGCTGTTTTAGCACCAGAGCATCCTTATGTTAAAGAAATTGTAACTTCAGAGCAAAAGGAAGCGGTTGAAGCATATATAAAAGAAGTACAAACAAAATCTGATTTGGAAAGAACTGATTTAGCAAAGCATAAAACAGGTGTCTTTACCGGTGCTTATGCTATTAATCCTGTAAATAATGAAAAAATGCCGATCTGGGTAGCAGATTATGTGTTGATGACGTATGGTACTGGAGCAATCATGGCTGTTCCTGCACATGATGAGCGAGACTTTGAATTTGCATCAAAATTTAATCTGCCAATTACAGAAGTTGTTTCTGGTGGAGATATTTCCAACGAAGCATATACTGGCGATGGGTTACTAATTAATTCTGATTTTCTGAATGGTCTAAATAAAGATGCGGCAATTGAAAAAATGATAGAATGGCTTGAAAAAAATAGCAAAGGTACAAGGAAAGTGACTTACCGTCTTCGTGACTGGTTATTTTCACGTCAAAGATACTGGGGTGAACCAATTCCAATTATTCATTGGGAAGATGGGACAATGAGCGCGGTTCCCGAAGAGGAATTACCTTTGGAGTTACCTACATTAGAAGAGATAAAACCATCTGGAACTGGAGAGTCCCCACTAGCTAATAGCGATTGGGTTAATGTGACCGACCCAGAAACCGGAATGAAAGGACGACGTGAAACAAACACAATGCCACAATGGGCAGGCAGCTGCTGGTACTTCCTAAGGTTTATAGATCCGGATAATAAGGAGCGGCTAGCAGATCCTAAAGTATTAAATGAGTGGTTGCCGGTCGATATATATATTGGGGGAGCAGAACATGCAGTACTTCACTTATTATATGCACGTTTCTGGCACAAGTTTTTATATGATATTGGAGTTGTACCAACGAAAGAACCTTTTACGCAATTATATAACCAAGGAATGATTCTTGGAGAAGGTAATGAAAAAATGAGTAAATCAAAAGGAAATGTTGTTAATCCAGATGATATTGTAACTTCTCATGGTGCCGATACTTTACGCCTATATGAAATGTTTATGGGGCCTCTTGATGCTGCAGTTGCTTGGTCAACAAGTGGTTTGGACGGCGCACGTCGTTTTCTTGATCGTGTATGGCGTCTGATTATTACGGACGAGGGTAAAATTTCTGAGAAAATTTCAGAGACTTCGGATGATTCATCGATGGATAAAGTCTATCATGAAACAGTAAAAAAAGTTACTGAGGATTATGAAAATCTGCACTTTAATACGGGTATTTCTCAACTGATGGTGTTTGTGAATGAAGCTCAAAAAGCAAAGATGATTCCTAAAAAGTATATAGAAGGATTTGTTAAATTACTTTCGCCTATTGCGCCACATATTGGTGAAGAATTGTGGAATCGTCTTGAAAATACTACAACTATCGCATATGAAGAGTGGCCAACATATGATGAAACAAAACTAGTCGAAGATGAGGTCGAAATTGTTTTACAGATCATGGGCAAAGTACGTTCAAAAATCCGTGTTTCAAAAGATATACCAAAAGAAGAACTTGAACAAAAAGCACTCTCAGATGAAAAAATCCAGGAATGGATTGAAGGAAAAACGGTTCGAAAAGTTATCGTTGTTCCTGGAAAGTTAGTCAACATTGTTGCAAATTAAAATGAAAAGGATCTCAACTATAAAGAGATCCTTTTCATTTTTTTAATCTTCACGAACCCATTTTGTTTTCAAAATGATCCAATCCCCTTTTTCGTAATACCAAAGCGTTTCTATGGTACCGAGTTGATCAGTATTCTTAGTAGCATTAATTTGTTGAAAACTTTTCATTCCCATACCTTTACTTTTACTAATTAATTTCGGTTCAATAAAGGAGATTGGATTTACAACTGCAGAAGTGGGCTTTTGTAATTCACCTTGTTCATTATAAATACCTAATTGGACATATTTAGATGCTTGATTTTTTATATTTACAATTTCAGAATCTGCATCATGGGATATTCGAATATCGACTTTAAAATTATCTTTGAATTTACCTTGTATATAATCCTGCTCAGGCAAGGGAATTTCAGTGGCCTTTTCATTTTTAAGTGTATACAATTGATAATTATACTGTTCGTTATTGTCTTTAGATGCACTCTGGTATAACATATCATTCACCTTATTATGCGTTAAATCATTAAATAGAATAGTCGGCTTATATCCACTTTCAAAATGAATTTTCCACTGTTGATTATATTTCCCCTTTATATTCGCCCAAACTTTATGGAAGTAATCCGAATCTTCGGATAGTAAAACACCTTTTAATTTGATGGTTTCCTTTAAACCATCTCCAGTAATATCTTCTTCATATGTTTTGATAACTACAGGTTCGGGTTCTTCTCCCTTTTCATTTGCAAATGTTACAAAACCTAAACTGAAAATAAAAAAAGTTAAACATAAAGGAACTAGAGCGTAAAATCTTAATTTCATACTAATCTCTCCAATGTGATCAGGTGAAATTATTTTGTGTTAGATATTGAAAGCTATACGCAAAAAAAGTATTATTGAATGGAAAATAAAAAAAAGGATGAATGAGATGGAAAATATAAATGAAATAACACCAAATAAATTGCAGGAGTTAAAGGAAACGAATCAAGGGATAGAGATAATTGATGTTCGTGAAGATGAAGAAGTTGCACAAGGAATGATTGAAGGCGCAAAACATATTCGTTTAGATAAAATTCCTGAAGAAATGAAGGATTTAGATAAAAGTAAACACTATGTACTTGTATGTCGTTCTGGAAGAAGAAGTATGAATGCTGCATTATACTTAAATGAAAATGGATATAAAGTTTCTAACTTGGTTGGTGGAATGCTTGATTGGGATGGAGAAATAATTATTTAAAACTTTATCAAATTGGCATGAGGTATAATGTGAAAAAAATCATAAAAAAGTGTTGACTTTTTTGTTCTTCGGTTGTAAAATTATTTTTGCTGTCAACGAAAGGATGAAATGAACGCTTTGAAATGAGCGAATTTCGTTGGATTGACAAACTATATGTAACATGATATAATCATTCTACTATAAAGATATTGCTCTTTGAAAACTGAACAAAACAACCAGTATGTCAAGAATATAGATGATAGCTTGTGGTTGTGGATGCAGATCAACTGATCTAAATTCATGA
>NZ_JAGIKX010000006.1:0-104370 GCF_017874635.1 Virgibacillus alimentarius | reverse complement strand
TTTTCTCCGGCTCCGGTTGATTTTCTCCGGCTCCGGTTGATTTTCTCCGGCTCCGGTTGATTTTCTCCGGCTCCGGTTGATTTTCTCCGGCTCCGGTTGATTTTCTCCGGCTCCGAAAAAACGAGTGCCAATGGCACTCGTTTTTTCTCTTAATAAGCTCTCGCCCAGTAGATCATTTCTTTTGCTTCTTTTCCACAGCAAACACATGTGTCAGCAACTTTTTCCTGTTCAAATGGGATACAGCGGGATGTTGCCTGGGTTTCCTCTTTAATTTTTTCCTCACAAGCTACATCGCCACACCACATTGCTTTAATGAAACCGGGATTTTCATCAAGCGTTTGATTAAATTCCTCCATTGTTGTTGCAGTACTTGTTTTACTGTCTCGATGAGCTAATGCTTTATTATACAAATTTTGCTGAACTTCCTCTAATACATTCGGCAAACGTTCCTTTAACTCATTAAGTGGAACAAATTCTTTTTCACCGGTATCGCGTCGTACAAGCACAACTTGATCTTTTTCAATATCTCTTGGTCCCATTTCAATCCGTACTGGGATCCCTTTCATTTCGGACTCATTAAACTTCCACCCAGGTGTTTTATCACTTGCATCGATATCGATACGAACAATGTCTTTGAGTTGATCACGAAGGTCATACGCTTTATCTAAAACACCTTCTTTATGTTGCGCTATTGGCAGGATTATAGCTTGAGTTGGAGCAATGCGTGGTGGCACAACCAATCCCCTATTATCTCCATGAACCATAATCAATGCGCCCATAATACGTGTTGAAAGACCCCATGATGTTTGATGGACAAATTGAGTATCACCATTTTCATCTAAATACGTAATATCAAATGCTTTTGCAAATTCCGGGCCAAAATGATGTGATGTTGCAGATTGCAATGCTCTCCCATCATGCATTAAACTTTCAATTGTTAATGTATATTTAGCTCCTGCAAATTTCTCTTTTTCCGTTTTACGTCCACGAATAACCGGGATTGCCAAATACTTCTCTGTCAAATCAGCATAAATACCTAACATTCTTTCTGTTTCCTCCGAAGCATCCTCGGCCGTAGCATGTGCAGTATGTCCTTCTTGCCAGTGAAATTCGGATGAACGCAAGAATGGGCGTGTCGTTTTTTCCCAGCGCACTACATTCGCCCATTGGTTATACAGCATTGGCAAATCTCGATAGGAATGGATGTTTTTAGAGTAGTATTCACAAAACAGCACTTCTGAAGTTGGACGCACTGCAATGCGCTCTGCTAATTCTTCATCCCCGCCATGTGTTACCCAGGCAACTTCCGGTGCAAAACCTTCTACATGATCCTTTTCTTTTTGCAGGAGGCTTTCTGGTATAAATAATGGAAAGGCAACATTGGAATGCCCAGTTTCTTTAAATTTCCTATCTAGCTCATCGCGGATGTTTTCCCAGATAGCATAACCATATGGCTTAATAATCATCGTTCCCCGCACTTGTCCATAATCAACTAATCCTGCTTGCTTTACAACATCTGTGTACCACTGTGCAAAGTTTTCTTCCATTGGCGTTACTTTTTCAACAAATTGTTTCTTTTTACTCAATCTACACACCTGCTTTATAACGTTATTTTGATTACTTTTTCATTTAGACATACAAAAAATCCTCCATCCAAAAAGGGACCGAGGTCTGGTGGTACCACCCTTGTTTACAGTAAATCATGCCACTGTACACTTTGTTTAATAACGGTCAGGTGACCGCGCACACCTTCTAGCCTGCTTAGCTTTTCTGATGGCGAACTTTAAGGTAGGTTCTAATCGTTTTCTTTAGAAATTTGCAGCAACCATTTCCTCTCTGAAAAGAAAACAAACTATACTAGTCCTTATCAACGTTTCATTTATACATTTCCTAATATATAGATATAAAAACCTAAAGTCAAGTTGGAGTAATGAAAGAAGTAAAGTGGCTGAATGTTAACTGTCTTTTTAGACAACCTCCCCTTCAAATTAAAGCGTGTATTGACTTTCTTTAATTTCATGCGCTTGTCCGTACTTACGCATTGCTGCATGATAAGTCGGTCCAACCATTTCCGTATATGAAAATCCATATTCAATTCCTGTAGTGACAAAACCTTTAGCTTGTTTAACAGCTTCCACAATAGATTTTCCTTTTGCTAGGTAGGCGGTAATAGCTGCTGAATAGGAACAACCTGCACCGCTTGTGTTTACTGTATCAATTCGAGGTGCTTCTAGTACGGTCAACTTTTTACCATCAAATAAGACATCAACTGCTGGTCCTTCTAATCTTCCGCCTTTGACCAGTACATAATTTGGGCCTAATTGATGAAGATCCTTTGCAGCCCGCTTTAAATCTTCCACCTTATTTAAGCTTCTTCCATCTAATAAGAAGGATGCTTCCGGCATGTTTGGTGTAATTAAAGTCGCTTGTGGCAATAGCTTTTCTTTTAATGCCTCAATTGCATCATCTTTTAAAAGCTTTGAATCTAACTTTCCAACCATAACTGGATCAACAACAATATTTTCGATTGAACTTTGATCGATCAATTCGGCAGTTTTTTCAATAACCTCTTTTGAGAAAAGCATTCCTGTTTTTAGAGCATCTGTGCCCACTTGCTTCATAGCTGTTGCAAATTGCGCTTCAATTGCTTCGATTGTCATTGGATGCACATTTTTATCGGTTTGCGGATGTCTTGCAACAATTGCCGTTACAACGCTCATTCCATAAACATCCAGTTCCTGAAATGTTTTCAAATCTGCTTGAATTCCTGCACTTCCCCCAGCAGCTGATCCCGCAATTGTTATGACACGTGAAGGATAATTCATATTCATATGTATCATTCCTTTCCCAATTAAAATATGATAGTAATTAAAAACCATATGATCATGGTTGCCTGAATGACTACTTTAGAAATAGCCCCTCCTAAAAAGCCAATTAAAGAACCAATCGACGCACGTAACGCTTGTAAGGGGGTTCTTCTTTGTAGCATTTCAATAATAAAAACTACAATAAAAGGGATAATCAAAATACCAAACGGCGGTATTATGAATGAACCTACGATTACAGCAATCGCTGCACCACGTTCGCCCCATTTGCTTCCTCCAAATCTTTTCACGAAATAACTATTTGCTATTATATCAGAAATAATTATTAATAAAGTAAGAATTAGCATTCCAATCCAGAACATCATTGTTAAATCGTCTCCGGATCCGGATAGAAAGAAATGATAAAGTAAAAATCCTCCCCAGAGCAACAATACTGATGGAATAATAGGATAAATCACACCAATGAAACTCAATATAAACAGAGCTACAATCAGAATCCATAGCAAAACATTCAATAACTTCTCCTCCTCTCCCTCTGGTATATGTAAAAATTTAATCTAGAAAAGCATCTCTATTTTACAACAGAGATGCTTTAAAAGATATTTGTTTTCTCCCTATTATTTTGTTTTAGCTTTATGATCAACCAATATAATAGATCCATTTACTAAATCATGTGCAGAAGCATCCATAATTTTTTCTAAAGAAAAGGCAACCTTCTCTCTTTCCTCTTTATTCTCTGCAACAAAAATTGGAACACCACCGGAAATTTGATCAGGATTCAATGTAACAACAGCAACGATTTCTGCCATTATGCCTTACCTCCTTTATATGCTTCTGTGGGCATACGAACTGAATTCTCCACAATAGGGGCCCCTTTAACAGCTCTAAGAATTTTTTGGGGATCCTTTTCACGTGGTAAAATGAAAATTGCTAATTTCCCGCTTTCTAAGTCAAGTTTCGCCATAGGTATCAGTGTAGGTTCACCTGAATCACGATAGACACCTAATAATGTGGACAAATTATGCAATAAAGCCTGACGCTGTCCAAGTCCCGAGAGCGTAACTTTGGAATTATCATTTTTAGGAGTAAGTACCAGACCAACTCCATTTTCTTTAATAATCTCAATATCCTCTCTTAAACCAACGTTCATGATGTAAATGGATTCTACAAATAAATCCGGATCTTCAATTTTCACATCTGCAATATGAACATCTGCAATATGTTCGATACTTTTTCCCTTTTGAAACATTTTAGCTACAAGTAATGATAAAATACCGGCAACTACACCCCAATACCATACGAATAAAACTGTAAACAGGGATGCGATAAGTGCACTAAAAATAACTAAATAGTTTCTTCCTTCAAAAACCATTGCTATCCCTTCAATATAGGCATTACCACGGGGAACAAGTTCTAAATCATCTATTTCCGTTAAAGTCTCCCTTTCCATTCTCCGGACATCTCTGAACTGTTGTGCAGCAAGTGTCAAAAAAGTAACAGCTGTATATTCTTTACTTAAAAGAGCCGGAACAACTAAAGCTCCTAATCCTGCTGCAATGACGCCTAATGACATATGAATAACTTTTCCATGCGGATATGTCGGATATTGGCGATAATCTGTACGAAGCAACATAATTTTAGCAATTATTCCAAACAGCAACCCAATTACAATGCCAAGAAATTCTGGCTCTTTTAGTATCGATAATGGCATTTAAATCCTTCCTTTAGCTCCAAAATAACTTATCGTTGTTAGGCTTTACTTTTTTTTATTTTTTATGAATTTGTGTAAGATAAGAATATAGTGCAAATAGAAATGAGGATTACTTAATTAATGAAACATCTGAAGAAAGACTTTGTAGCGTGGGTGATAGTTGTTTTATTTGTAATGATGGTTTTCACTATTTATCATCAAATGAATCAGAATAGATACGAATACATAGAAAACAAGGATGATGACTCGTACGAACAGCTTCATCCTATTGTCTCTGAAAAAATGGAGGAATTACTTGATAAAGCAACTAAGCAAAATATTCATGTAGTGATTACTGAAACAGTACGGACGATGGAGAAGCAAGAAGAATTATATGCACAAGGAAGGTCGTCTGAGGGGAATATTATAACGTACGCTCAGGCAGGTGAATCCTATCATAATTATGGGTTGGCTATTGACTTTGCCATCGAAAATAGTCAAGGTGATGTGATCTGGGATACTTCCTATGATGGAAATAATAATGGAAAGTCCGATTGGTTAGAAGTAGCTGACATTGCAAAAGAACTGGGCTTTGAATGGGGTGGAGATTGGCCGAATTTCAAAGATTTTCCTCATTTACAAATGTCTTTTGGATTAAGTATTGAGGAATTAAAAAAGGGAAAGCGGCCGCTAAAGTAAAATAAATGTTTAAAATTAAAAAACCGCACAAAAAGTGTGGTTTTTTAACCATCTATTTTCTAGTTATTTGCGGCCATTTTGCAGCATTCTAGAATATACACATAGAACCAGTATCTTACTGAATCAATAAAATAATAGATATACGACGACCTGTCCGGTGGTCATTAATTACAAAACTTTTTCACCTTTATCTGTCTGTATATTCCTTTCGTTCTTGGTGGTTATTTTCTTCATCAGGTTTTGGATCCACTGTATGTTTATAACCATACCCCTTTGAAATTGTCACGAGAGATAAAACTAAAACGATTAATGTTATTATTATTGCTACAACAATATTTACTGTCACAACATCCATTTTATTTGCTCCTTATTTTAAATAATACCCTCTATTAAAATAACAATTCGTGTAGTGCATTACAAGTTTTTATTGTATCTAAATGGTTCTATCTTTTTCCACCCTTTTTCATCGAAAAAAGTTAATACAATAGGATTTGCAGTAGTAATTTGTGTTTCCATTTTCTCTAATTTATTCCGATCAGCAAATTGTTTTACTTTTTGATATAAATGCTCGTCAATTCCTTTTTTCTGATAATCTTTACAAATAGAAAAACGATCAATATATAGCGTTCTTTTCGATAGATTGATATAAAATAAAACAAAGCCAACTACACTTCCTGACTTCTCAACAAGATAAATCTTTCCTATTTCGTCCTCGATTATTTGCACAAATAGCGCTTTATCAAGATTTACCTGCCTGTTAGATAGATGATCATTCACCGGGTTATCATGAATGCGTGCAATTTCACTAAAATCTTCTAGTTTGGCTTCTCGAATTTTATACATTATTCTCTCTCCTTATGCGTTTTCAAAAGGTTTTATTAATCCATACACAGCCTCTGTAAATGGCAGTTCCAATCCTTTTGCTTTGGCTAAACGAAGTGCTCCACCATGTAGATGATCTACTTCTAGCGTTAAATTCTTTCTGCGGTCTTGATGCATGGAGGATGTTGCATCACGATTTAGGTTCATGAAATTCTTTTTTGCTTTTTCTACATCTACATCAGTTAATTCCACCTCATATTTGTTAGCTAGCCGTTTCATCTCTTGCAAGATCATTTCAGCAACATAGAATGTTTCTTTATAGTCACAAATGGGGCCAATTGGTAAATTAGTTGCTGTCGTTATACCAGAAAAAGCAGTTATATACATATATTTCTTCCATAATTCAAGTGAAATTGCTTTACTATGAATCATTTTGATATTTGCTTGTTTACTAAGTTCTTCTAGCTGATTACAAATCGTTGTTTGAGCTGGCTCAAGTGGACCAAAAACCAGATTATGAAACGCGCTGGAATGTTCTACATGCCCTTTATTATTTAGTGTTGCAATAATAAAGCAAAGCCCGCCTAGAACAGCGTCTCTGCCAAGCTGTTCTTGAAGCACACTAACATGCTCTATCCCATTTAGAACAGGTAATACATTAGCTCCCTTTTCCACTAATTGTTTTACATCATCCATTGCCCCTTTGAGGTGGTACCCTTTAACACTTAAGAATACAAGATCTGCAGCATCAATTTCAGATGCGTTTGTAACAATTTTTGGGTTTTTGATCGCATAATCTCCTTTTGTACTTTTAATGTCAAGTCCATGATTCTGAATTTGCTCGGCCCTTTTTTTTCGAACTAAAAATGTGACCTTCGCCCCTGCTTCTTCAAATCTTCCGCCAAAATAGGCGCCTAAGGCTCCCGCCCCAATTACAACAATATGCATAAAAATCCTCTCCATGAATTAAGATTTATTATCACTATCGTACTTTGACTCCCAAACTTTTGTCTATATTTAATCCTGCGCTTTCATCATTTCTTAAAAACTGTCTTTAAAGATAAGCAAAAGTATAAGAGAAACAAACTATAACCGAGTATATCTTAGGATAACCTAGCTTATATCTATATATATAGTGATATGCTTGTTTTTTTCGAATTATCTAATAATATGAGGTTTGAATCTAAAACTAAATAACTATACCATTGTATAATAAATGTAAAAAAATTCTCTCTAGCATAATATTCTAATCCCTAGAAACATAGATAAAATAATGAAGACAATATGTTTTATGCTGGGAGCTAGAGACAATTTTTTATTTTTACTTTTTACTTGGTATTACACAATTTAAAGGGGGTTTATTCGAGATGAAGAAATTATTATTTTTTTTAGTACTAGGTTTATCTCTTATCCTTTTCACCGCATGTGGTTCAGACGATGCTAGCGGAGACGGGGGTGGTAACACCTTAGAAGAACTACAAGAAAAGGGAAAAATTAAAGTTGGTTTCGCCAATGAAAAACCATACGGTTATGAAAACGAAGACGGGGAATTAACTGGAGCGTCGGTAGAGACTGCCAAGGCTGTATTTGCTGAGCTCGGTATTGACGAAGTAGAAGGACACCTTGCAGATTATGATCAGCTTGTACCAGGATTACAAGCAAAGAAATTCGATGCAATCACATCTGGTATGGCGATTACACCAGAGCGTTGTGAAAGCGCTGCCTTTGCAGAACCTGATATGAAATATGGTGAGGGTTTAATTGTTCAAAAAGGAAATCCAAAAGATTTGCATAGCTATGAAGATATCGCAAATGACCCTGATGTAACTGTATCAGTCATGTCAGGAGCAACAGAGAATGATTTTCTAAAATCGGAAGGTGTGGATGAAAGTCAAATCCAAAGCGCTCCTGACATCCCTGCAACTTTTTCAGCAGTTGAATCTGGGCGTGCAGATGCAACAACCGGTACAGAAATGACAATCAAAATGGCTTTAGAATCTGCTAATAATGATAAATTAGAGTTCGTAGAAGATTTTGAGCAACCAGATATTGAAGGTGTACCTAGTTATGGTGCAGTAGCATTTCACCCAGAAAACGAAGAGCTTCTGGAAGCTTTTAATGAAAAACTCGCAGAATTGAAAGAAGACGGTACAATTGCACAAATTTTAGAAGATAATGGATTTAGTGCAGAGGCTAACTCTGTCGAAGATGGTGTTACAGCTGAAATGGTTTGTAATGGAGAAGAATAAATATTATTCACTAATTTAGTTTATATTAGATGAAATGACTCCATAGGGTCCAACTCCCTCACCTAGGGGAGTCGGATCTTTTTTCTTTCTAAAAACCTACAATAATTTGTTAATGAATCATGACGATAGAAGGAGTGATTATAATTAGTGCGATAGGTGAGATCTTTCAGGAACTAATGAGAGGGGTAAATATAACAGTAACTATCCTGATTGCCTCTGCATTCTTCGGTTTTCTGATGGCCTTTGTAGCTGGTCTATGCCGGCTTTCAAATAATGCAATTATACGTGGATTTACTGGAATTTATGTAGAATTTTTCAGAGGGACATCTCTTATTGTCCAATTGTTTTGGTTATATTATGCTTTACCAATATTATTTGATATTCATTTAGGAAACGATTTTTGGGCGGGAGCTTTAGCAATCGGGTTAAACTACGGTGCATATATGTCTGAAATAGTCCGTGGGTCCATATTATCTGTTGCAAAAGGACAAACAGAGGCAGCAACCGCGCTAAACATGTCGCGATTTCAGCGAATGCGCCTTGTTATTTTGCCTCAAGCAGTACGGATGATGCTTCCTGAATTCGGAAACTATCTGATTCAAATGCTAAAGGCAACTTCCCTTGTTTCATTAATTGGATTAACGGATGTCTTGTATTACGGTGATAATTTTAGAGATAATCACCTATCTTTAGCACCGACTGCTTATATAGCGGTACTCATATTCTATTTTATTCTTGCTCTTCCATTAATTTGGTTTACACGGAAAATGGAAAATGCTTCAAAGAAAGGGGTGGCTAGTTAATGAAGTGGGACGTATTTCTTGATGCTTTTCCAATTGTAATATCAGGTATAGGAATTACACTTGGTTTAACAATTGCCTCTTTTCTATTTGCTTTAATATTTGGCTTTTTTTGGACCTTTACGCAACGCATTCCCATAAAACCAATTGCCTGGATTTTTACATGGATAATGGAATTTATTCGATCCACCCCACCGCTCGTTCAACTATTTTTTATCTACTATGCTTATCCGATGGTACCACATATTGGAATGACACTTGATCCTTTCACAAGCGCAACCTTAGGTCTAGGCATTCATTTTAGTACCTATATTGGGGAAGTATATCGTTCTGGTATTGAGGGTGTAGAAAAAGGGCAATGGGAAGCTTCAACTGCTCTCAACTTTTCTACTCGCCAAAAATGGACAAAAGTCATTTTGCCACAAGCAATACCACCGACGATCCCAATGATTGGAAATTACTTAATTATCTTATTTAAGGAGGTTCCACTAGCTTCGACAATTGGGGTAATAGGTATCATGCAATTGGCACAGGATTATGGTGCAAAGTCATGGAACTATTTGGAACCATTAACGATTGTAGCAATTTTATTCCTAATTTTAAGCTATCCTTCAGCTATCCTTATTAATAAACTGGAGAAAAAAATGAACCGGCGATTCGATAAAAAAGAAGCTATTAAAACAACGCATAGTAGGGAAGGAGCAGTGATGTAATGATAGAATCAACAAAAACACATAAAGATGCACATAACTCATTTGAAGAAGCGGAACCGATCGTAACTTATAAAAACGTGCATAAATCATTTGGAGAGGTCGAAGTTTTAAAAGGGATAGACTTAGAAATTAAACCTGCGGAGAAAGTTGCCCTCATTGGTCCAAGTGGGTCGGGAAAAACCACCATTATTCGTATGTTAATGACACTAGAGCGGCCAACTTCAGGCCATATTATTGTCGATGGTAACTATTTATGGCATGTAGAAAAGAATGGAAAGCTTATCCCCGCAAATGAGAGGCATTTACGGGAAGTTCGCGGTGATATTGGAATGGTATTTCAACATTTTAATCTTTTTCCTCATATGACTATTTTAGAAAACTGTATGACCGCTCCGATACATGTACAAAAGGAAAACAAAGCATCAGCGAAACAACGTTCAATTGAAATGCTTGAAAAAGTTGGATTAGGTGATAAGTTAGAAGCTTACCCAAGCCAGCTCTCCGGTGGACAAAAACAACGGGTTGCAATGGCACGAGCCCTCGTAATGCGCCCCAAAGTAATGTTATTTGATGAAGTGACATCAGCATTGGATCCAGAGCTTGTCGGGGAAGTACTTGAAGTGATTCGAGATATTGCACATGAAGGTGAAATGGCTATGATACTAGTTACGCATGAAATGGAATTCGCTCTAGAAATTGCCGACCGTGTGGTTTTCCTAGATGGCGGGGTCATTGCTGAACAAGGCAACCCTAGCGAGGTATTAGAGCATTCAGAAAACGAACGCCTTCAAAGCTTTTTAAAAAGATTTAGAGCCTAAAAAGGTTTGGGGACATAATAAAGTCCCCAAACCTTTTTAATTCCATGAAAATCCACTCATCCCTTATACTTATCCGTTTTATTTGTACATTCGATTTTAAATCATATGTATTCCATGTAACTTGAGGAAAATCCAAAAGTTCGAGATTCATCAGCTAAAAAAGCACTGCGAATACTCTTGCTTTCTTTGCCCCGCAATGCTTTCATTTCCTTTATTTTTCCGGATCATCACCAATAATTCTCACTTCCCGTTCTAACTGAACATCAAATTTTTCCTTTACAGTTTTTTGTACAAAATGAATTAAACCGATATATTCTTCTGCGGATGCATCATCTTTATTGACGATGAAACCAGCATGTTTTGTTGATACCTGCGCTCCGCCAATTTGTTTTCCTTGTAAATTACTATCTTGAATTAATTTCCCTGCAAAATATCCAGGAGGACGCTTAAACACACTCCCACAAGATGGATACTCAAGTGGCTGTTTTGATTCCCGTTTAAATGTGAGATCATCCATAACCGCTTTTATTTCATCGTAATTTCCATCTTTTAATGAAAACGTTGCTTCAAGCACGATGTACCCATTGTCTGGAATATTACTTGAGCGGTATTTTAAATCCAATTCATTGGCAGATAACGTAAGGAGATCACCATTCCTATCAACAACAACCGTACTTGTTAATACATCCTTTATTTCTCCGCCATACGCCCCAGCATTCATATATAAAGCACCACCAACAGAACCTGGAATTCCACAAGCAAACTCTAGCCCAGTTAATTTTTTGGCTAGTGCTTCTCTTGAAGCGTCAATGATACGAGCGCCACTTTGAGCAATCATTACTGTGTCATCCGCTTTAATCGTATTTAATTTTTTTAAGTTCATGATAATGCCCCGGATTCCACCGTCTTTCACAATTAAATTGGACCCATTTCCCAATAAGGTGAATGCGATATTCATTCTATTTGCAAGTTTTACAATTTGCTGCACCTGTACATATGTCTCTGGTGTCACAAAAAAATCGGCCTTCCCGCCTAAATGTGTGTACGTATGATTTTTCAAAGGTTCATTAACCATCACATTTTGCTTCGAAGTAATTTCTATTAGTTTTTCATACGTATGATGATCATTTACCACTTAAATCATTCCCTTTAATATTTTCTATTCTAAAAGGATGTTCAAAAAAGTGACCTGACGCACCTCTTTTTTTCCTTGTTACATTGTAAGTTATTCCATATTATTTTTCCATAGAAAAGAATGAATATATTGATCGACTTCTCCATCCTCATGTAATGCGCTATGACCTAAACCTTCTCTTTCAATCAAAATTTCCTCCAATTGGTCTGCCGGTATAATATCCTGTATCGAGGACACGCTTTCTGGCGTGGCCACCATATCTCCCGTACTGCTGATACTTAGTACAGAAATATTCCGAGGAAAATTCCCTTGCTTCTTCCGCAGCTGTTTAAGAGCAGTTGAATTAGGCTTTAAGTCAGTTGCCGCTTCATCATGATTAATTTGAAAATAATTTTCATTATAGATGCCGTCGAATGGACTTCCTAATGTAATTAGTTTCCCCACTGTAGGATATACGCTTGAATCTTGATATTCTTGTATATATTTAAGCGAGACAATGCCGCCCATGGAGTGCCCAACTAAGTTGATTGAATTTATATGATAAATTCCTTTCATATGCTCTAATACATTCGCTAGCCATCTTGTATTCGTTTCAAGGCCAGCCCGATTATTTTCGAAAATCACCTGTATAAATACTGGCTCCCTCTGGCTCTTATTAAGGTCATAAGCATGGATTTTCCCTTGAGGTGAAACGCGGTATATCAATGCTTTATTTCCCCATTTGTAATTTTTTTCGAATCGTTGTAGCATATGCCCAAACGAATTTTCTGTTCCTTTATAACCATGTAAAAAAATAGTCGGTTGAATCAAATGATCGGAACTAGCCGATTTAGGTATATATATAACAACGATTAGACCGATTAAAAAAATAAAAAAAGACGCAACACTAATAATATGTTTCCTTTTCAAAACGGTTACCCCACTTATGTTATTCAGTCAAAGAAGCTTTCGCTAAGCAATTCCTATTGACTATTTAATTATAGCATTTTAACCCTGTAAATGTCTTATTTATTGAAGGATTTATTATCAAAAATCAATATATAAGACAGAAGCTTTCAGAAGAGAAAACTGGGGAGATCTACGGAAAACGTAAAATAGATGTGGAGCCGCCAGTCTTTGGATTTATGAAGGCTAATTTGTGTTTCATACGTTTTTCAGTGTGAGGTAAAGAAAAAGGTAGAAAATGAATTAGGATTTGCGTTCATGGCAGGAAGCTTAAGAAAGTATACCGCCATGAACACAAATCCAACCATGATGATGAAAATAACTCAAACTCAAAAGGTTCCAACCATCAATTTTTGATGGTTGGAACCTTTTTTAAGATATTTTGGCTAGTTATGTTCCAGCTTCTTTCGTGTTCATTATAGACTATTTAAAGAATGGAATATTGGTTCTTGATTATCAAATGTTGCTATATATTTAAATCCTAATGATTTTAATAGTTCAATTGACTCCTTAAATTGATATGCCACCGTAGAAGCTACATGTGAATCAGAACCTAACGTAATGATTTCTCCTCCACAATCTTGATATAGTTTCAAAATATCGGGACTTGGCATACCACTATGTAAGCCATAACGGACACCAGATGTATTCAATTCGATTCCTTTGCCACTTGGAATAATTACTTTAAAAATTTCACTGATAGCATCATGAAAATCATGATCAGCTTTCTCCGTATATCTTTTTACTAAGTCAATATGTCCCATAATATTGAAATGTTTAAAATGGGTCACACAATAGAGCAGTTCTTCATAATACTGTGTATAAGCTTCATCGATTGTTTTATCTGCAAAGAAACTTCCTGAATGCAGATCCTTTTTATCAGCAGTATGCATCGAGCAAATAACAAAATCAAATCGCTCCCGTTCCATCAAATTCGTATAGTCTTGAATTTGATGTGGCTGCAGACCTAGCTCTACCCCCTTCTTAATACTTATTCTATTTTCATACAATTGTCTAAGCTCCTGTATTTTTTTATCGTACGCAGGTAAATCAAGATCAAAATCTATTGTCGGGTCAGGGTACTCATAGTCAATGTGCTCCGTAAAACAAATTTCACTCAAGCCTAGTTCAATCGCTCGCTGAACCGTTTCTTCCATGGGCGTTTTACAGTCAGCTGAAAAATCACTATGAAGATGGTAATCAAACATTTAGAAAATTCCTCCTTTAGTATTGACATTTAAAAATCTACATACTAGAATACTATATAACTTTAATTAGATAAAGTGATAAAGCGATAAAGTTCTTGGAAGGGAGTATTTTATGCAAACCTATATTTTTGACAAAACAAATGATACGGACATTGCCTTTTATCAAATACGTGAACGGCTAATCACCTTGCTGAGAAGTCGCTTTACTACTTATGGGTATAAGCAAATTCAAACGCCTACTTTTGAACCGTATGATTTATATACTACTGTAAATGGAACGATCAAGCTAGACGAAATGATTAAAGTTATTGATAATTCCGGCAAAGTACTAGTTATGCGACCTGACGTGACTATCCCAATTACACAACAAATAGCATCGAAATATAAACATTTATCAAAAGAAATACGATATTTCTACGTTACAGATGTTTTTAGACAAACGCCAGATGAGTCAAACAATAAGGAACGAACACAGGCAGGGATAGAGTACTTTGGAAACAATAGCCCTGAGGCTGATGCGGAAGTACTTTCCCTTGCTGTACACCTTCTGAAAGATTTGCATTTAACGAACTTTACTTTAGAGATTGGCCATGCAGGATTCACAAAGGAACTAATTTCAGAATTAGCCTTGTCTGATCAAGATCTGAAACAATTTAAACAATTAATTCAAGCGAAAAATACTAATGGTATTAAGCTTTTTTTAGCCGACCTGTCTATTGATCCGAAACTTCGTTATGCTATTGAAAATATTCCTCTGCTATACGGAGAGGCTGATGATGTCATCAAACGCGCGAAGGAAATTGCGTATAACGATAGTATGGTAAATAAGCTGCAAAATCTTGAAGAAGTTTGTACAGTGATTCAAGCGTATGGGTGCAAGCAGCATATTGTCATCGACTTAGGACTGATCAATCACATGGATTATTATTCGGATATTATCTTTCAAGGTTTTACCGAAAATGTAGGTAAACCAATTTTAATGGGAGGCAGATATGACAAACTGGCGACTCAATTTAATGCTTCCATCCCGGCAATCGGATTCGCTTGTGATATTGAAGCCTTACTAGACAGTACAAAAAATCATACTAAATCCTATCAGCCGCCAATTGATGTCGACATTTATTATGAAACGGATGAGCAGGAGTATGGACTGACAATAGCGAATGAATTACGTGAACAAAATTACCGTGTTCTAACTTTCCCAATCCCAGAAGCAAATAAGCATGAAAGTGCACAATGTACACTTTATCTTACAAGAAATAACAGTACATTATATCAGCAAAATAAATCCTGGTCATTTACCGATATAGAGAAATTAAACCAAATACTCCAGGAAGTAAAGGAGAGAATATAAAGTGGAATGTATCACGTTAGCATTAGCAAAAGGCCGTACTGCTAAGGGTGCAATAGCTATATTAAAAAGAGCAGGATTTCATTTCGCTGATTTTCATGAAAAAAGCAGAAAATTGGTTTTCTACGATACAAAAAAACAAATCAAACTAATATTCGTCAAAGCGGTCGATGTTCCTACTTATGTCGACAAAGGAGCAGCTGATATCGGTATAGCTGGTAAGGATAACATAATGGAAGCGCAGGTTGATCTTTATGAATTGCTTGATTTAAAGCTAGGTAAATGTAAATTTGCAGTAGCAGGCTTACCCGATCAAAAAATTGATCATACAACTGTTTTAACGGTTGCATCCAAGTACCCAAATGTTGCAGAGCACTACTTCGAACAAAAAGGAATAACCGTTGACACCATTAAACTAAACGGTTCTGTTGAATTAGCCCCTCTTATTGGGATGGCTGATGTTATCGTCGATATTGTGGAAACTGGAAATACCATAAATGAGAACGGACTAACTATAATTGAGGACATGGAACCAATCAGTACTAGACTAATTGTAAACAAGGCTAGCTTTGCTACAAAAACAAAAGAAATCCAACAAATCATTAAAAAATTAGAATCTGTTTTGGAGTGATCATAAATGCAAATCGTAACAGCCAAACAATACAAAAATGAAATACTGCGTGTCGCTTCCATTCAAAATGATACAAAGATAGATCAAGCAGTGTTAGAAATTATAGCTGACGTTAATAAAAACGGAGATGCTGCTTTAACTGCTTACTCGGCAAAATTTGATTGTGTAAATCTGGATCATTTCCTTGTCTCTAAAGAAGAAATTGATGAAGCTGAAAAACTTGTCGATTCTTTATTTCTAACTGCCATTCAGCGAGCAAAAGAAAACATTACACAATTTCACGAAGTTCAAAAGGAACAATCTTGGTTTATGAATAAAGAAGATGGTATTCTTCTCGGCCAAAAGGTCACCGCAATCGAAAAAGTAGGTGTATACATCCCAGGTGGTAAAGCCGCTTATCCATCTACTGTTTTAATGAATGTTATCCCTGCAAAAATAGCTGGAGTTGAATCTATTAACATTGTCACTCCTCCTCAGCCTGATGGTAAAGTCAACCCGCATGTTCTTGCAGCTAGTCGAATTGCCGGCGCAGACCGCATTTTTAAAGTTGGAGGAGCTCAAGCTATAGCAGCGCTCGCATACGGAACAGAATCAATCGAAAAAGTTGATAAAATTGTTGGTCCGGGAAACGCCTATGTTGCAAGTGCAAAAAAGTGGGTTTATGGTGATGTAGCGATTGATATGATAGCTGGTCCAAGTGAAATTTGCGTTGTTGCAGATGAAACAGCTAAGGCAGACTATGTAGCTGCTGACCTTCTGTCCCAAGCCGAACATGATGAGCGAGCTACTTCTATATGTATCACAACACATCAACAAATGGCTAAAGCCATACAACGTGAGATAAGAAAACAGGCTGAGCATTTAGAACGACAGACCATTATCCAGACATCACTTAAACAAAATGGACGTATTATTATTGCCGATACGTTACATGAGGCATTTGAATTAGTTAATGAGATTGCTCCAGAACATTTACAGCTAATGATAAAAAATCCTACTGAGAATATCTCCTATATTCGAAACGCAGGTGCTATTTTTCTGGGAAACTATTCCCCTGAACCTTTGGGAGATTATTTCGCTGGACCAAACCATACGTTGCCAACAAGTGGAACAGCCGCATTTTCCTCTCCATTAGGCGTTTATGATTTTATGAAAAAGTCAAGTATCATTCATTATTCAAAAGATGCATTACAAGCAGCTTCCAATCAAATTATAACTTTAGCAAATACAGAAGGACTATCAGCGCATGCCAATGCTATACGTATTAGAAAGGATGATGAAAATGCGCCAATTTGAATTAAACAGGAAGACAGCGGAAACATCCATTCATTTAAATTTTGCCATTGACGGTACCGGTAAAACAGACATTCAAACAGAGGTTGGCTTCTTTGATCATATGTTAGTTTTAATGTCAAAACACGGTCTATTTGACATGACACTACAATGCTCAGGCGACCTGGATGTCGATCAGCATCATACTGTCGAAGATATAGGAATTGTCTTTGGTCAAGCTTTTAAAAAATGCATAGGTAATAAAGCAGGGATTAACCGTTATGCCACTGTGACGTCACCTATGGATGAAGCACTATCTACTATTTCGATTGATATAAGCGGAAGATCACATCTTGTCTATCATGTTGACGGCCTAAAAGATAAAGTTGGTGATTTTGATACGGAACTGGTAGAGGAATTTTTTCATGGTTTTGTAAATCACGCACAAATCACGCTTCACATAAATCTAGCATATGGAAAAAACACACACCACATCATCGAATCGATTTTCAAGGGATTTGGCCGTGCTTTAGATGAAGCAACTCAAAAAAATTTACGTATTCAAGGAGTTCCGTCAACCAAGGGAACATTGTAAAACAACTACTACATGCGAAGGAGTTAAAATGATGATTCTTTTACCTGCAATTGATATAAGAAATGGGAAATGTGTCCGCCTTGTTCAAGGTGATTATAATAGAGAAAAAATTTATAGTGATTCCCCGACCGAAATTGCTAAAAGATGGATTAATAAAGGTGCCAAGGCTTTGCATATCGTTGATTTGGATGGGGCTAGAACGGGGAACTCAATCAATAGACCCGTTATAAAATTAATCGCACAGCAAGCCTCCATTCCCATCCAAGTTGGAGGTGGTATTCGCACAATGAACAATATTGAAGATTATATAGATGCGGGGGTCAACCGGGTTATTATTGGAACTGCAGCTATTAATGATCTGAACTTTTTAAAACAAGCCGTAACCCGTTTTGGTGAAACAATTGCTGTCTCTGTTGATGCAAGAAATGGTTATGTTGCAACAGATGGATGGACGGATACAAGTACCGTTAAAGCATTGGATTTAATAAAGAAATTAAGACAAATTGGAGTAAAAACAATTGTATACACTGATATTCTAAAAGATGGCATGTTAAAGGGCCCTAATTTCAAAGAATTACAAACGATTAATGAAGCCACATCCATTAATGTCATTGCTTCTGGTGGGGTCTCAAGCAAACAGGACGTTGAAAAACTTCAAGCTTCAAAACTATATGGAGCGATTATAGGAAAAGCACTATATGATGGCAGACTCTCTTTTGAGTCATTAGTGGGTGAAAACGCATGAAGAAGCGAATTATCCCTTGCTTAGATGTTGATAAAGGCAGAGTAGTAAAAGGAAAAAAATTCCAAAATATTCAAGATGTTGCAGACCCAATTGCATTAGCGCAAAAATATAACGAAGAAGGTGCCGATGAACTCGTCTTTTATGATATTACTGCATCAACGGAAAATAGAAACATTTTTATTGACCTAGTTGAAAAAATAGCTGCAGTAACATCCATCCCTTTTACTGTCGGCGGCGGTATTCGTACCCTGAAAGACATTCAGCTTGTACTCCAGGCTGGAGCAGATAAAGTGTCTATTAATAGCGCTGCTATTACTAACCCCTCCATCATTGAGGAAGCTTCAAAACGATTTGGAACATCCAAAATTGTTTTTGCGATGGATGCTAAACAAGTTGGAGCGGAAACATGGAACGTGTTCAGCAATGGCGGTAAAAAAGATACAAAAATAGACGCAGTTGAATGGGCTATGACAGGTGAAAAATTGGGTGCCGGCGAAATTGTAGTAAATTCGATTGATGGAGATGGAGAAAAAAGAGGTTATAATCTCGCATTAACACAAAAAATTGTTGAGACAGTGAACATTCCTGTCGTAGCAAGTGGTGGTGCGGGCGAAGAAATCCACTTTACAACAATCCTCCAAAAAGGAAAAGCAGATGCAGCACTTGCTGCCTCGGTCTTCCATTATGGTGAAATAAAAATATCAGATTTAAAAGATTACTTAATAAACCAAAACATTCCCTTGAGGAGGAATACATGATGAAGGTAGACCTTCCAAATTTAACTTTTAATGAAAATGGACTGATTCCGGCAATTGTTCAAGATAACACAACTGGAAAAGTGCTCATGCTTGCCTATATGAATAATGAAGCTCTGGATAAAACAGTGGAAACAAAAGAAACCTGGTTTTTTAGTCGCTCTAGACAGGAGCTTTGGAATAAAGGAGCAACCTCAGGAAATAAACAAAAGCTAAAAGATATTTCTTATGACTGTGACCAGGATGCTTTATTAATTCAAGTGGAACCTTTAGGACCTGCTTGTCATACCGGTGAATCCTCCTGTTTTCACCAAAACCTATATCAAGAGGAGACTCAAAATAGAGAAGTTATTCACCAGTTAGTATCAAATATTAAAAAACGCCGCCAAAACCCAATAGACGGTTCCTATACAACTTATCTTTTCAAGGAAGGGCTTGATAAAATACTTAAGAAAATTGGCGAAGAGTCAAGTGAAGTAATCATCGGGGCTAAAAATCAAGATAAACAAGAAGTAACATGGGAAATTTCTGACCTCACCTATCACACTTTAGTTTTGATGGAACTCTCAGGCGTAACCATCCAGGACATTAAAGATGAGCTCAATAAAAGGCATATCCAAAAAGAAGGGAATAGAAATGAGTAAATTTTGGAGTTCCATGGTTAAGCGAACAGAACCATATATACCGGGGGAACAACTAAATGAGGAAAATATAATAAAATTAAATACGAATGAAAATCCTTATCCACCTTCTCCCGATGTTCTAAAATCAATTCAAAAAGAAATGGAGCATAAATTACAATTATATCCATCACCATCTGTTGATCATTTACGCCAAGCAATTGCGGCGCAACATGACGTAAAGAAGGAAAATATATTTGTGGGAAATGGATCTGATGAAGTATTAGCCTTTTCCTTTATGGCATTTTTTGAGCCAGGGAAAAAGATTCTCTTTCCAGAGATCACATATAGCTTTTATCCTGTTTACTCTAAATTATTTAATATACCGTTTGAAAAAATCCCATTAAATAGTGATTTCACTTTACCTAAAGAGGAATTTTTCCAATCAGAAGGTGGAGTGATATTCCCGAACCCAAATGCTCCAACTGGTGTTTATTTGTCCATTAGAGCTGTTGAGGAAATTGTGCAAAATAACCCTGGATGTGTCGTTGTTGTTGACGAAGCATATATTGATTTTGCTTCTGGTTCTGCTATTTCCCTGATCAATTCATACGATAATTTACTTGTTGTTCAAACGCTGTCAAAGTCTCGCTCTCTGGCTGGACTGCGGGTTGGCTTTGCACTAGGTAATGCAGCATTGATTCAAGCACTAACCCGAATAAAAGACTCTTTTAACTCCTATCCGATTGACCGATTAGCAATCGTAGGTGCAGAAGCTGCAATGCTGGATCACACTTATTTCAAACAAACAACCGAGCGAATTATTCAAACAAGAGAATGGGTTGCAAAGGAATTAAAAGATTATCATTTTCACGTCATTCCCTCTCAGGCGAATTTTCTTTTTGTCCGTCATAATGATCATCAGGCAAAAGATTTATACGAAAGGCTTAAACAAGAAGGTGTTGTGGTCCGTCATTTTGACAAAGATCCGATCGCTAATTATTTACGGATTACAATTGGTACCGATGAAGAAATGAAATTACTTTTCACAAAATTAGCTTTTATTCTAGATGAAGGGTGATTAAAGAGAAGCGCTTCTATTTTAGATCCCAAGTCTGCACAGTTGTTTTATGGATGGACTACGATAGTGGAATAAAAAACTATTTTCTTGTGGTCCAACTGGATTTGGCTGCTCATACCTTTGAAATCATAAAAAAATAGCAGGGGATTTGTACTGTATCCCAAAAGTTAGAGTGAAATCTAACTTTTGGGGTCACTTCCATATACCCTGCTATTTTTTATCCTGATTAAAATGCTAAATCTTACGTGGTCAATGTCTTTTCTTATTTACATCCTTCAAGAGAACTTTTTTGCAATCAAGGGGTTGCCTTTCCGCTTTATATTTTCTCTTTAATATCTGCTTTCTCTTTTAATTCTTCTGTTTTCTTTTGAATTGCCTTCCCCTTATTCTCTTGGGTAATTTGTGCTTTTAGTTGATCTTTTACTTCTTCAAATTTTGGTACGTCTTCGCCTTGTCCCTGTGCTTTGAACTGTTTATATTGGTCTTTTATTTCTTCGTCAGTTGGTTCAATATCCTTAAACTCTTTTTCTGCATATTCATTTAATTGTAGTTCAAAAGCCAATTGATCCTTCAATGTCTCTTCATCTAAGTGAAATTGTTTTAAAAAGGCTTTATACTGTTCCTCATCTTGTGACTTTAATTCTTCAATCTGTTTATCGACTTCCTTTTTAGGTACTTCTATTCCCTTGTTATCCACTTCCTGTTTAAGCAATTCTTGGCCTACCAGTGCCTCTAATGTTTGTTTTTTTAATTCTTTTTTATCCACTTTCTTTTGGCCCATTCCAGTCGCTTGCATTTTGATTTGCGGATAAATTGCATTATATTGATCACCTTTAACTTTTTCACCATTTATATGAAGGACAACTTTGTCATCCTTCACCTTTTCCTCGTCACTTATATCCAGTTCTTGCATCGGTGCTTGTCCAGCAGTTTTCTCATCTTTTGTTTTATCGTCTTCTTTATCATCACCACATGCAGCTAAAATGACTGCAATACTGAGTGCTAAAGCTAACATCATTATTTTTTTCATATCCATTTACCCTCATTTCTTAACTTTGTCCTCTTAATTCAAACACATTTCCTATAGCAATAGCAAATAACTAAAAAGAGCTAAAATAGCCTAAAGCCTATTCTGACCGCATTTTCTGCGATACTTAACATTTGAATAACAAATAGCTCTAAATGTTCCTTACTTTTGCCACAGTCTTATCATAAAAGGGCAATCCGTCATTATACGGATTGCCCTTCATCGTTCATTAGTTATTTTAAACCTTCATCCACTTCTTTAATCATTTCTGACACGGACTCAAGTCCACCACCAGATAGATACCAGTAGTTCGGATCTAAATAAACAATATTATCATTTTTATATACCTTTGTTTTTTTCATCAACTCATTTTCAACAACCTGCTTAGCTGAAGATTCGCCTCCAATAACAGCTCCTCGGTCTATTACATATAGTAAATCAGGATCTTGCTCTGTTACATACTCAAATGAAACATTCATACCATGTGTAGAAGCTTCAATATTTTCATCTACAGCTGGAACACCGAATACATCATGAATAAGTCCAAATCTGGAGTTTGGCCCGTATGCGCTAATTTTATCATCATTCGCTAAAATAATAAGTGCCTTTTGATCACTTGATTCAGCCTTTTGTTTCAAATCGGCGATCGAATCCTCAATAGCTGCTAATTCCTTCTCAACCTCTTCTTCTTTATTAAAAATTTCTCCTATTGTTGCTAAATTTTCCTTAAATGAGTCCATATATCGTGTAGTATCTACCCCAAGATAAATGGTTGGTGCAATGTCTTTTAATTGATCATATAAATCTGATTGTCTTCCGGAAATGATAATTAGCCCTGGGTCAACCTCAGCAATTTTTTCAAAGTCCGGTTCCTTCAAGCTCCCAACATTTTCATAATCTTCACTTCCATATTTTTCTAAGTATGTTGGAATCGTCGCTTGTGGAACTCCTGTTACATCAATACCAAGTTGATCCAATGTATCTAACGTACCAAAATCAAAGACTACTACATTTTCCGGATTTTTTGGTACTTCCGTTTCACCAAGTTCATGTTTGACAGTAATAGTTTCTTTATCGGAGTCATCTTTACCTTTATCTTCATTCTTTTCCCCTGAAGCTCCGCAAGCAGAAATAAGTATCATGATAGCACTCAAAGCTAATAATAATGTGAATTTCTTCATCGTGTTAACTCCTTTTATATTAAATTTTATATTTATAAACACTAGTTTTACATGTCCCGAATTTACAGTTCTATTGCCCTCTATTTAAAATTTGAAAAATATCAAATGGTTACCTTGTTCTTATTTTAAAATCTATTCTATTAATACATCACTCCTTTTAGGCAAAATCATTTACCATTTATTAAAAATAAGTTATATTAATATTGTGTGTTTATGAGTTTCTTTATACTGGAATTACTGCTAAACTCTAATTCCTTTATAAGGGAACTTTTTTTATTTGATAGTGACAACAAACCTTCATTCCTATCCAGTCATGTAATTTTACTAGTGTTAGAAATAAACACAAATACGTTGGTCATCGATGTTTTTAATATTGATATCCATTTCATAAATATCTTTTAATACACATTCATCGATAACATCGCATGTTGGCCCTTGCTTTACAATTTTCCCATCTTTCAATGCCACAATTTGATCGGAATAGCAAGATGCAAAGTTAATATCATGAATCACAATAACAATTGTTTTTCCTAACTCATCAACCAGACGGCGAAGAGTTTTCATGATTTGTACAGAATGGCGCATATCCAAGTTATTAAGCGGCTCATCCAACATTATATATTCTGTATCTTGTGCGATAACCATTGCAATATGTGCGCGCTGACGCTGACCACCACTGAGTTCATCTAAGTATTTATCTTGCATATCGCGAAGTTCCATATAATCAATCGCTTGATCTACTTTTTCCCAGTCTTCCTTTTTCAATTTTCCTTGAGAATATGGGAAACGCCCAAATGAAACGAGCTCACGAATCGTTAATTTTAAATTAATGGAATTGGACTGCTTCAAAATAGATATTTTCTTTGCCAGATCTTTGCCTTTCGCTTTCGTAATATCCTTGCCATCAATCGTAATTTCGCCATCATCTTTCGCAATAAGACGACTGATCATTGAGATTAATGTACTCTTCCCAGCTCCATTGGGACCAATAAAAGAAGTAATTGTTCCTTTTTCTATTTTTACAGAAACATCCTCTACTACATTCTTTTTATTATATTTTTTAAATACACTTTTAATATCTACCATGATTTATTCTCCTTTAACAAAAGATATATAAAGTAGACGCCACCAATAAAGTTAATAATGACACTAATCGTTGTTTGAAATACGAAGACTTTCTCAACGATAAATTGCCCACCTAACAAAGCAATAATACTTATTAATATAGATCCAATAATAAGGTAAAAATGACGAAATGTTTTCAGGAATTCATAAGCAACGTTAACAACTAAAAGACCGAGAAACGTAATCGGGCCAATTAGTGCTGTAGCGATTGAAATAAGAATAGCTACAATGATCAGCAATCGTTTAACAACATAGTCATATGGGACGCCCAAATTAATAGCATCATCTTTTCCGAGCGCTAAAACATCAAGGTACTTGTTAAAACGTGCATAATACAAAGTAACAAGCAGCATGAGAGCGATCGATAAATAAACAAGGTCTGTATTCACGTTATTAATACTCGCAAACATGCGATCTTGCGCAACCATAAACTCGTTTGGGTCAATAAGTACTTGCATAAAGGAAGTGAGACTGCTGAAAAATGTCCCTAAGATCATTCCAATTAGTAAGAGAAAATAGATATTATTTTTTTCTCCCCTGAATAAAATTCGGAACAGAATGAGTGAAAATAAAGCCATAATCCCTACAGATACAAGATAATTAATATTACTATTCATCATTACAAGCGATTTTGACCCGAAAACAAAGATAATAAATGTTTGAATAAGTAAGTATAATGAATCAAGCCCCATAACACTCGGAGTCAATATACGATTATTTGTAATCGTCATAAAAATAGTTGTTGAAAATGCGATGGCTCCACCTGTTATGATAATTGCTACAACTTTAATAATTCTTCTTGGTAAGATATAGCCGATATTTCCACTTAAATCATAAAAAACATATAAGAGTGCTAAGATTGATGCAATTATTGCCAGGATGATCGTCTTCTTTTTATAACCCATATTTCCGTCTCCTTACTAACAGATAGATGAATATCCCACTACCGATAACCCCAACTGTCAGACTGATTGGAATCTCATACGGGTAAATGATAATCCTGCCAATGATATCGCATGTTAGAACAAAGACAGCCCCTAGCAATGCTGTATGTAATAAACTTTTTTTCAAATGGTCTCCTTGATAGATTGTCACTATATTTGGGATGATTAATCCTAAAAACGGTATCATTCCCACCGACAAAACAACAGATGCTGTAACCAGAGCCACAATAATTAGTCCAATGTTTACGACTTGCCTATAATTTAAACCTAAATTTCTAGAGAAATCCTCCCCCATACCTGCAATGGTAAATTTATTCGCATAAAAATAGGCGATCATTAGAATAGGTATACTGATAAACATTAACTCATAATTTCCGCTCATAATCATAGAAAAGTCACCTTGCATCCATGATGTCATATTTTGAATTAAATCATTTTTATAAGCGAAAAATGTTGAAATTGAGTTTATAATATTCCCAAACATTAAACCAACTAAAGGAATAAATATCGCATCTTTAAACTTGATCTTTTCTAGAATTTTCATAAAAACAAGCGTACCAAGAAGCGCAAATGCAAAAGATACTAACATTTTTTGTATTGGGCTTGCGGTAGTAAAAATCATTAGAGAAACAAGTACCCCAAGTCGGGCCGAATCCAGCGTTCCCGAAGTCGTTGGAGAAACGAATTTATTTTTACTTAGTTGTTGCATAATCAGCCCGCAAATACTCATGCTCATGCCAGCAATTAAAATACTAAAAAGCCTTGGCAATCTGCTAACAAGCAACACTTCCGCCTGATCGTCTGTTAAGTGAAAAATATCAAGTGGTGATACTTCAGACACACCTATAAATGTAGATGTAAAAGATAAAACTAGTAATGCAATAACTAAGTAACGTATTTTCATAAAAATGTCCTTCTCAATGAATTAATAATAATTATTATGTTTGAATGATTATAATTAATAATGATATTCATTATCAATTAGATTTAATTTGAGTATAGCACATTAAAAAATGAGATTCAATAAAATACATACGGTTTTTTAATAGATCATTAGAATAATAGTATTTTTGGACCAAATGAAAAAAGCCTTCTGAGTAGTTATTCAAGAAGACCTTTCGTATGTTCATTTATTTTCCTCCACTTTACAGCCTTCACCTGTACAATATGATGTTTCTAAATCTTTGGGGTTAAGATCATGAAGGAACGGTTTTTTGTTTTCATCAATCCATACCTTTTCAAGCACGTCTAAGAAAACCTCTGTCGGTTGCGCACCAGATACAGCATACTTATCATTAAATACGAAAAAAGGAACTCCTTTGACGCCAATTTCCCTTGCTTGTCTTTCTTCGGCACGTACAAGTGATGCAAAGTCATTTTCACCGAGTAACGCTGCTACTTCTTTCGAATTTAAACCTACCTCTTCTGCTAGTTCAACTAATGTTGCGTGATCAGCGATATGTCTGGTATCGGTAAAGTAAGCTTTCAATAATCGCTCTGTCATTTCCTTACCTTTTTCATTTGCCTCAGCATATTTAGCAACGCGATGAGCATCAAATGTATTTGTATGTATCATCGTGTCAAAATGGTACTTTAAACCTTCTTCAGCTGCTTGCTTTCCAATATCAGCGTTAGTAGCTTTTGCTTTTTCTACACCCATTCCATATTTACTTGCTAATAATTCATGGATACTTTTTTCTGGGTTCTTTTTTGCACATGGGTCCAACTGATAACTTTTATATTTAATCGTTATATGATCATCTTTATTAAAAGTTTTTAATGCCTTTTCAAACCGGCGCTTTCCTATATAGCAAAATGGACAGACAAAATCGGACCAAATATCTACTTTCATTTTGTTACACCTCATTTCTGTAAGTATTTTAGCATAGCCAATCCAGCTATAGATAATTTTGTGCTTAAGAAACGAGGTGCAGCAATATAATTCATAAGTCATATTTTTAGTGACTTCGGCGATCGACATAATGCCCATAATCTGGGATGGCGAGATGATTAAAATCTTTTACGAGCGTCACTAGACCTTGTTTAAGTTCTTCTCCCTCCATCATGACACCGTGTCCAGGAACTACTGTATTCGGATTGAGATCAGCTAATTTTTTTACTGATTCCCATGCCGCGTCCCAATCAGTTGTTAAATATCTTGGAGGTCCGTTTACTTCAGGGGTTTGCATTAGTACATTGTAAAATGAATCCTGTTTAACAGTAATAAAGGCATCTCCAGATAACAACATAGCATCTTTTTCTCTAAAAAAGGAGACATGGCCAGGAGAGTGTCCAGGAGTGTGAACCCATTTCCAATCAGGTAACCCGGGGACACTCTGGTCTGATGGCAAAGCTTTTACAGCTTGCCCCAAATTAATCGGTTCATTAGGGTACATAGGGGAAACTTTAGCCAGCATTCCGCCTTCAACCGTTGGATCCGGTTCAGGATAGCCTTTTTCTCCAGTTAAATAAGGCAACTCTAATTCATGTGCATAGACAGGCACATCCCACTCTTTAACCAAATCAACCAACCCACCGACATGATCAAAGTGACCGTGCGTTAATAAAATTGCTGTTGGTTTACTCTCCTCCCCAAAACGTTCAGCTACTACTGCGTAAATTTCTTCAGCTGATTGGGGTAAACCCGCGTCAACTAAAGCCCACTTCCCGTCCTTTGGGTGACCAATAAAGGAGATGTTTACAATTTGATCTGTATAGTAAGATACATCATTTGCTGCTTCTTCTTTCATTCGACTTGTTATCGACGTCATAGGGATAAATCTGCTATCCCTGCTTTCATGCATATTTTTATCCATATCTTATTTAAAACCTCCATTCTAAAGTAGTATATGGAGGTTAAAGAAAAATAATCGGACGTGTTCAAAACGAAATATTGCTTTTCATAACATTTTTTAACCATTGCTAAAGCAAACTTTAGCATTCCTATTCTAATAATGAGGTACCCATAATGCTGACTCGTTTTGTATCTTTTAATTCCTTTATTGTTTGGGCTCCAATACCAAACATGGTCATTTTCAATTCTAATTCAATTTGATCCATTGTTCTCATAACTTCCTCTTCCGATTCAGTTGCAGCCTGCAATAACTGACGAGCGAATCCGGTGATATCAGCCCCAAGGGTTATTGCCTTTGCAGCATCTAGTCCCGTTTTCATCCCTCCACTTGCAATTACTGGCGTATTCTCAAGCTTGCTTTTAACAGATACGATACAATCCTTGGTTGGAATGCCCCAGCTATTAAATGCTTCAGCCGCTCCTTTTTTAAGTTCGTCTTGGGACCTGAGCTTTTCCACTTGACTCCATGAGGTACCACCTGCACCCGCCACATCGATATAACTGATTCCCGCATCATATAATTGACGAGCAACTGTACCGTCAATCCCAAAACCTACTTCTTTCACTCCCACTGGTACACTCAATTCCTTACATACCTTTTCTATTTTTGGCAAAAGATCTTTAAAGTTTAAATCCCCGCCATCTTGTACTACCTCTTGCAAACTGTTCAAATGCAAGACAATGGAATCAGCTCCTGTTAAATCAACAATCCGCTGGCAATGTTCTGCTCCATACCCATAATTAAATTGAACCGCACCAATGTTAGCAATTAATGGTACGGAAGGTGCTTGTTTACGGATTAAAAATGATTCCTGATGTGCATCACTTTCCAGTAACGCTCTTGTAGAGCCTAGTGCAATTGCCCATCCCTTCGCCTCAGCGGCCAGAGCTAAATTTTGATTTATCTTTGCCGCTAGCTCAGAACCGCCAGTCATGGAGCTAACTAAAAACGGAGCTCGCAGATTTTTGGATAAAAATTCAGTATCTAATTTGATATCAGAAAAGTTAATCTCTGGGAGCGCATTATGTATAAAAGAAATTCCTTCTAGTCCAGTTGTTTTATTTACACCCTCAACATTATCATCAAGGCATAATCGTATATGTTCCGTCTTACGCCTATTAATCCCTTCCTCCATATCAACACATCCTTTTTTAATCTATTATAAATCCTACAGACATCATACCAATAATTTGCTTCGTTGTAATGGACAAAGCATATTACTTAAGAGATGATTAACCAGCTCTTAAAATATTAGCACCACCAATTATTGTGCTTATATCAATCTTTTTTCATACCTGGATACATAGCACCTGCCACATCATTTCTAGATTGAGGAGAAAAAGTATTTCCTTTGTTTATATCAACGGACTCGGTGGAATTTTCAACTGATGTCGTATGAGGGTATACATGTTCATTTTTTACAACATGATGATGTTTAATTGTTGTGTGTGAAGGATGCACATGTTGTACAGTTTCTTCTGTACAATGAAGGACAACATTTTCTTTTACAGGATAAACAATCGGACTCTTTGGTCTATGACACCGACACCAAGGATGACGATGTCGTCTCATAAATATGCCTCCCTTCTTATGATGGGTTACAATTAGCTTATTCATCTCTTTATCATTCAAATACCTAGTTCATCGTTTGCAAATAAAGTTTGGACGTAAAAAATGAGCTAAAAAAGACATGGATTTCTCCACGCCTTTTATTATCGTATATTCATTTCATTTGGGTCAGGGCCTTTACGCTCATTACGATTAAGATCTTCTATTTTGCCCATATCTCCTTCAGTCAATTCAAAATCAAAAACGTTAAAATTTTCTTCTATGCGCGCTGGGGTAACTGATTTTGGAATGACTATTACACCTGATTGGAGATGCCAGCGGATAATTACTTGTGCTGTCGTCTTTCCATGCTTTTTTGCTATTTCCTGTATTAGTGGGTCATTTAATGCTTTCCCTCCTTGATGCAGAGGACTCCAGGCCTCCACATATATGTCATGCTTCAAACAAAATTCTTTCAGTTCAGTTTGCTGTAGATAGGGATGACATTCTACTTGGTTTAAAACTGGCTTTACGTCACATTCATTTAAGATCCGCTGCAATTGTTCAACTGTAAAATTGCAAAGACCGATTGCTTTTACACAGCCGTCATTATATAACTTTTCTAATGCTTTATAAGTATCAATATAATCATCATACTTGGGTGTTGGCCAATGAATCAGATATAGGTCAATATAATCAAGACCTAACTTTTCTAAACTGGAATCAAATGCTTTTAATGTATTTTCATACCCATGATCACTATTCCAAACTTTCGTAGTAATGAATAATTCTTCTCGCGGAATACGGCTATCAGCTATTGCCTCTCCAACTCCCCTTTCATTTTCATAAACCTTTGCCGTATCAATTGATCGATAACCGACATTTAATGCCTTTTTAACCACTACCGCTACCTTTTCTTCTGGTACTTGCCAAACTCCAAAACCAAGTTGAGGCATTTTTAAAGCATTGTTTAAAGTGATGTATAGCATTGCATCGCTTCCTTTCTTTTCGTTAGCTGCGGCTAAGTTTACCATATGAGAGCGCTAGTAGGAAAATCTTTACATTTATAAAATCAAAATTATTTTAAAAAATTTGCAAATACGTGTGATTTTAAGAATATTATATGTTAATCTATATTTATGTTAACCATATGAAATTAAGGTTAACGATAAAGGGGGTTAAACTAGAATGAAAAAATCAAAATGGACACCTCTGAACATCACACTCGGCAGCTTATTTGTTGCTTTAACAGCAGTAGGATCCAATATTACATCCATTGCACCATTTCTGGTAGTTGGGGGTGTTCCTATCACATTGCAGACGTTCTTTGCAGTATTAGCGGGAATCGTTCTGGGAAGCAGGCTAGGAGCCTTTTCCATGTTTATTTATATGGTGCTTGGTTTAGCTGGGGCGCCTATTTTTGCACAATTTAAAGGCGGAATTGCTATGATTCTCTCCCCTACATTCGGTTTTATTATATCATTTATCCTCATTGCTTATGTTGCAGGGAAAATAGCAGAAAAGAAGCGAACCTTGCCGATGTATATTATTGCTGCACTAACAGGTACTGCCATCAACTATATCTTTGGAACCAACTGGATGTACGCAGCTTATTTATTTTGGTTCGAGGCTCCGGAAGGTTTCACCTATAAACTGGCATGGTTGTGGATGATTGTACCGCTGCCAAAAGATATTCTTCTTGCTATTTTTGCGGGTTCATTAGCTTACAGACTTGAAAAAATTACATTGATTAGCAGTAAAATCAAAAATCAAAGACATACTGCTTAATAATAAAGGAGTGGAAAATAATGTCTAAGTGGGATTTGTTAGCAACAAGTGTTATTGATGGTTTTGAGATCTCGGAGGAAGAAGCTTTAGAAATACTCGATTGTCCAAACGAAGAAATTCTTCAACTTTTAAATGGTGCTTACAAAGTTAGATATCACCACTTTGGAAACAAAGTAAAACTAAACATGATTATTAATACAAAGTCAGGCGCTTGTTCGGAAAACTGCGGTTACTGTGCACAATCAAGAGATTCATCGGCTCCAATTGAAAAATACCGAATGATGGATAAGGATTCTATTGTTAAAGGAGCAGAAAATGCGCACAAACTTAACTCAGGCACCTACTGTATTGTTGCTAGTGGGAGAGGGCCGACAGATCGCGAGCTAAACACGGTAATTTCCGCAGTTAAGGAAATAAAACAACAGTATAACATGAAAATATGTGCATGCCTTGGAATACTAAAACCTGGACAAGCACTTCAATTAAAAGAAGCGGGAGTGGATCGGTACAATCATAATCTTAATACCTCTAAAAACCATCATGCCAACATTACAACAAGCCACACGTATCAAGATCGTGTTGCTACAGTCAATAAGGCAAAAGAAGCGGGGATCTCTCCTTGTTCAGGCGTTATCGTCGGTATGAAAGAGTCCAAACTTGATGTCGTACATATGGCGTTAGCTCTAAAAGATTTAGATGCCGATTCTATCCCAGTTAATTTCCTGCATGCTATTGACGGAACAATGCTAGAAGGGACAAATGAACTTAACCCTATGTATTGTTTAAAAGTACTTGCATTATTCCGTTTTATGAATCCTACGAAAGAAATCAGAGTATCTGGTGGCCGGGAAGTTAATCTCAGAACACTGCAGCCTTTAAGTTTATATGCAGCTAACTCCATATTTGTTGGAGACTATTTAACAACTGCCGGTCAAGAAGGTACGAGAGACCATCAAATGCTTAAAGACATGGGATTTGAAATTGATTATGAATCCAGTGACATCCCCGTATAAAAGCAAGATATAGTGAGGTGTTCTTATAAGAAGGGAGGTTGAGCCATTTAAAATGAAACAACCTCTCTTCTTCTATTCTTTTACTATGGATTACTTTTCTTTTTATGATATAAAAAACAATCTTTTGTATGATCATTGACCATCCCTGTTGCTTGCATAAACGCATAACAGATCGTTGGTCCTACAAATTTAAAGCCCCGCTTTTTTAGATCTTTGCTCATTTGCTCTGATTCTTTTGTCAAAGCAGGCACTTCATCATGGGTTTCCCAGTTATTTAAAATGGGCTCCCCGCCGACAAACCGCCAAATATAATGATCAAAGCTGCCAAACTCTTCTTGAATGCGTAAAAAAGCTTGCGCATTCGTAATAACAGAACGAACCTTGCGTTTGTTGCGGATAATCCCTTCGTCCCGCAGTAAGTCTTGTATTTTTTCCTCGCTATACATACTTATAGTCTTTGGATCAAAATTATCAAAAGCAGTCCGGTAATTTTCCCTACGCTTTAAAATTGTTATCCAGCTTAATCCAGCTTGCGCACCCTCAAGTGTGATCATTTCAAAAAGCTTTTGATCATCATGAGTTGGAATACCCCATTCAACATCATGGTATTTGATATAAAGTGGGTCTTCTGTTACCCACGCACAACGCTTGTTTCGCATCGTCTACTCTTCCTTTGTTTCTATTTTATTTTCATCATAGGAGATCCAATCACTAAAGCTACCAGGATATAATTTAACATTCTGGAAACCAGCTATTTTTAAAGCCATGATGTTTGGACATGCAGATACCCCAGACCCACATGACACAATAACTTCATTGTCCTTATCTAATTGCTCAAAATGACGATCTAATTCATCCTTATTTTTCCATTTTCCGTGATTTGTTAAAACATCTTTCCAAAAATAGTTTTTTGCGCCCGGAATATGGCCTGCCCGCTTATACCTTGTTTCTTGTTGACCTAAGTATCTATCTTTAGCCCTGGAATCAATGAGAACTGTTTCCTCCTTTTTTTCCTTTACGTCTTGTATATCAACTACTTCATCCGTACGCAACGCTGGTTTAAATTCTTTCGCCGTAAGTTTAGGGAGATCAGTTGTCACTTCATTGCCATTTGCTATCCACTCGTTATAACCGCCTTCAAGCACATATACTTTTTCATGTCCAATATAATGGAGCAGCCACCAGCATCTTGCAGCGAACATATCATTGTGCTGATCATAAACAACTACGGTAGTGTCATTGTCAATTCCAATATGACCTATTTTTGCAACAAAGGTATCTATATCTGGTAAGGGGTGACTCCCTCCATGTTTCGCAATTCTTCCTGATAAATCCTTATCTAGATCCAAATAAACTGCACCTGGAATATGCCCATCCAAATAAGCCTTTCTCCCTGCATCTGGATCATTTAATTGAAAACGGGCATCAATAATCATCGTATTGTTTTGATCATTTTGTAATCGTCGCTTCAAACGATCAACCGTTATAATAGAAGACATGAAATCCCTCCATTTTATTTCAATGTTATTTTCTTCTTCCATCATACATCTTAAAGAACATTCTATATAGAAAAACAACTCGATATGATACGATAGAGATAAATTATAATGGGAGTTGTTATCATGAAAAAAGAACTTATCGACCGTTTTGTTACATATGCGAAAATCGATACACAATCCAATGATGATAATGATAATACACCTTCTACACCAGGACAATTGGAACTGGCCAAAGTGCTGATAGCCGAACTGAAGGAAATTGGTATGCGGGATGTGTCCATGGATGATTATGGATACGTGATGGCTACACTTCCTTCAAATACAGATAAAAACGTACCAACAATTGGCTTTTTAGCACACCTGGATACCGCAACCGATTTCACAGGTAAAGATGTAAAACCACAGGTAATAGAAAGTTTTGATGGGAATGACATTGTACTAAATAAAGAATTGGATGTTGTTTTATCAGCAGCTGATTTTCCTGAATTACCTACATACAAAGGGCACACATTGATTACAACCGATGGGACAACTTTACTTGGAGCGGATAACAAAGCTGGGATTACTGAAATTATGACCGCGATGGCCTATTTGATTAATCATCCAGAAATTAAACATGGACCGATTCGCATCGCCTTTACTCCGGATGAAGAAATTGGCCGGGGTCCGCATAAATTTGATGTAAGCCGTTTCAATGCTTCATACGCGTATACCGTTGACGGTGGACCACTTGGCGAATTACAGTATGAAAGTTTTAATGCTGCAGCTGCTCGTGTAACCTTTAAAGGAAACAGTGTTCATCCTGGTACAGCAAAAGATAAAATGATTAATGCAGGGAAAATAGCTGCTGAATTTATCAGCAAATTCCCGGAGCTGGAGACACCTGAACATACTTCATCCTATGAGGGATTCTTTCATTTAATGGCCGTAAACGGTGATGTTGAAAAGGCGGAAGTAATTTATATTATACGTGACTTTGATAAAGAAAAATTTGCCAAAAGAAAACAGTTGGTGGAAAACTTTGTGAATGACATTAAAGAGAAATATAATGAAACATGCGTCCACTTAGAAATGGTCGATCAGTATTATAATATGCGTGAAAAAATTGAACCTGTTAAAGAAATTGTTAATATTGCCCATCGAGCGATGACAAATTTGGACATCCGTCCCATTGTACAACCAATTCGCGGAGGTACAGATGGTTCACAGCTTTCTTATATGGGACTTCCAACACCTAACATCTTTACAGGAGGAGAAAACTTTCACGGAAAGTTTGAGTATATTTCCGTTGATAATATGGAAAAAGCAACAAACGTTATTATAGAGATTTGTCAATTATTTGCTAAAAAAGAGTATTAACAATAATTGATTCTTGCAGCAACTAATGAGAAAATATAACCTATGAAATGAAAAAGAAACTATCATTCTACATGAATTTTGATCGGAGAGCGAGAAACAATGTCTACGAAAAGTTTGAAGATGTTTATCCTTGCTGCATCGCTTTTATTTATCACTGCATGCAGTAGCCCAGCCAATAGTACGGACGAAGAGAATCATACAGACTCTCGTACAACTGCGGAGGAATTAAACAAAAACGAAAAGCAAGATCTACCTGATAAAACGCTGCAAAAGGGAGATCAAGATAAATCTGTTCAACATCTCCAAGCGGCTTTGAAAGAAATCAACTATCCAATTGAAGCAAATGGAAAATTTGATGCAGAAACCACTTGGGCAATTACGGATATCCAACTACAGCTGGATGATCTCGATATAACCGGTATATATGATATGGATACAAAAGAAGCCATTAATAAAGCTGTTAAAGATAAGCAAGAAATAAATCCAGGATCAGGACTTAAACAGCCTGAAAAGGACAGCGGTGCAAAGGATAAAACGGTAGCAAACCCATATGAAATTTTATCCGTTGTAAATAAACAAAGTGCATTGCCTGCAGACTACACACCGGTGGATCTCGTTGTACCAGATATTCCTTTCCCTTTTACGGAAGATTTGCCAAAAAAACAAATGAGGAAAGTTGCTGCAAAGGCTTTAGAAGAAATGTTTGAGGCTAGTGAGGAAGCAGGGCTGGATTTAGTTGCGCAATCAGGGTATAGATCGTTTGAAAGACAGGAAGCTATTTTTGCATCTAATTCACAAGAACATGGTAAAGAAGCTGCAAACAATTTTAGTGCAAGAGCTGGTGAAAGTGAACATCAGACTGGTTTAACAATGGATGTAACAACACCAAGTATTGAAAATCAATTAATCATAGAATTTGGGGAGACAGAGGAAGGTAAATGGCTTCAACAGCACGCAGCAGATTATGGATATATTATCCGTTATCCGAAAGGAAAAGAAGATATTACAAACTACCAATACGAACCATGGCATATACGTTATGTCGGCAAAAAAGCAGCCAAAGAAATCATGATTAATGAGTTAACATTAGAAGAATATATAGAAAAAATCACAAACTAGTAATCTATAATCATTTTCATTCGTTTAAGTAGGGGATGTACTATCTTCTACTTTTTTTCTATCTATGTAAAAACAGGAGCCGTGTTATGTATTGCGTGAGAAGTGATTCTCACACAATTTTTTGAGATAAATTCTTTTCTTCTGCAATACATTTATCTAGTGCACGAATACATTCTAATGCCTGATCACTGTCAATTTTCCTGTAATGATGACTTCCTCCATCCTCTTCATCCGCTTCATCTGCTAATGTGACGACCTGCTGCAATGGCGTTAATTTTAACTCCCCGGCTGGCAAGTAGGAGTCCGTATGCAATAGAATTGCAACCGCGATTTCTTTAGCCGCATGCCGGTCTTCACCTATTCGAATCAACAATTTGTGCGCACGGCTAGCTCCTTTAATCGCATGAATATCATTTTCTTTATACAAATCATAATCCCACTCACCATTTCGATACCATGTAAAGTGACCAACATCATGAAGCAATCCTGCCTTTGCCGCATGGTCTGGATTAATACGGTACTTTTTCGCAAACATAAAGGCGTTTTCTGCCACGGCTATTGCATGGGCAACTCCGGAACGCTTTAAATACTTCTGTGTAATGGGATGCAAAAAAATTTGCTCCAATGTTACATTTTTCATCTTTAAGCACTCCTTTCACTTACCTTCATTTGTTGAAACAAATCCTCGATAGTGAGGGAATTCTACCCCATTAACTAAAAATATATTGTTTAAAAATATAGCATGATCTATTTTCTTTTGCAACAAGCGATTGTCTTTTTCGGCAATAAAATTTAATTAAAATGGTTTTAATATCATTAATGCGATGATCACAATTAATATTAAATTTGTAATGCGTTCATACAAAAATAATTGTTTTGACAAATGATAATATTTTTCAGGTATTTCTTCACCCCGGTATCTTTTTAGAATCTCTTTTATCGGTTTTAACCTTGGGGCTAGCAACGCAGGTCCGAAGCCAAGTACAATCATAAAAAGAATGAAACTAATAATATACCAGCCCTGGTGAAATAAATAGGTATTCATCAACCCCATCCATATTCCTGTAATTAATAAGAGTGCTCCTCCTATCATAATGAATACATGTATACGTTTTCTAAGTCTATAAGCATGTTTCAATTCTGTCATGTTAGATGCTTTTGTAACAATATAAGTCATAACAAACCCCGGACCTACTCCTATAATAGCTGAAAAAACATGAATAAAGACAAGATAATCGTAAAATGACATTTTGTTAACCTCCAAATTAATTTCACCCGTGTCCCTATGACCATACATGATTTTGTCTTATTCACGTTGTGATGTTTTCCACATTTCCCATGGACTTTTTAACAAAATGATGGCTTTTTATTTTTTAAAGGAATGTAGCAATTTTCATTATCTCAACCTCAAAAATAACACAAATAAGAGGCTGTCTCTGTTCGCTTGCTATGAGACAGCCTTTCTTTTACTTCCTCCACAGTTTCATCGGGTCTTCTTGTCCATCTTTTAAAGGCATATGTTCCATTTTAATAGAACGCTCAAGTCTTTCTCGCTGCAACTCTTTATAAATCATTGCCGATTTGCCTAATCCCGATTGTGCTGCCTGTTCGATCGAAGCACAATAGTATACTATTTCAATCCCCGCAAAATACATTGCAGTCAGACACATGGGACAGGGCTCTCCACTAGCATACATCGTATATGCAGATAAATCATCGGTCTTAAGTTTTCTTTGCGCACGACGAATAGCTAGCAATTCCGCATGCCCACTTACATCATGTGTTTTATGCAGTTCATTTACTCCCTCAGTGAAAATTTCATTGTCTTTCATCAGAACTGCTCCAAAGGGTTGTCCACCATCCTGCACATTATCAAAAGCTAATTGTACTGCTCGTTCCATGAATTTATCCAATATGAGCCCCCCACATTCCTATTATTAGCATTATTTTACAAGGAAGAAAGGCTTTAGACAAATGATTATTCATACTCTATCTTCATATCTCCTGGCTTAATCCATCCTTTTTTTCTGAATCCAAATGCAATAATCCAGCTAATGAACGCTGGAGCAATCATGTGTAAAATGATCATACTCCATAATACATTCATCGAAAAACCCATCGATTCAAAGGTCATAATTTGCCCAACAAATCCGCTTGTTCCCATTCCTGCGCCTAAGGCATTGTTTTCCAGCCCGAGCCATACGGTGGAAAAAGGCGCCAAAATAGCTCCAGCAATAGTTGGAGGCAGAATAATAATGGGTTTTTTTAAAATATTGGCAACTTGTAGCATGGATGTCCCAATTCCTTGAGCCAAAAATCCACCTATTCCATTGTCACGGTAACTAATCACCGCAAATCCAACCATTTGTGCTGCACAACCAACAGTAGCAGCCCCAGCAGCAAGCCCATCTAAAGATAGCATAATTGCAATAGCCAAGCTGGAAATTGGGGCCGTTAATCCCCATCCCATTAGTACAGCAACCAGTATTCCCATAATAAATGGCTGTTGCATGGTTGACCAATTAATGATCTCTCCGAACCAAACCATAAATGTATTAATCGGTGGTCCTATAAATGTTCCTGTTAAATAGCCTACCAAAATAGTTACAAATGGGGTGATTAAAATATCAATTCGGGTCGTTTTATAGACGATTTTACCAATCTCACAAGCAAGTAAAGTCGTCACATAGCTTCCTGCAGGTCCGCCTAATTCTGCACCAAATGCACCAGCATATAAAGTAGACAATAATACAAGCGGCGGAGCCTTTAAACCATAAGCAATGGCTACACCTATCGCACCTCCCATAATCTTCGTTTCCATTGCAAAGCTTCCCATATCGATAAGGAATGATCTTTCTAATTGTTCACCGGCTGTTTTAATAATTAACCCAATGATTAAAGAGGAAAACAAACCAAGTGCCATATAACTCAGGGCAGTAATAAAGTATTCTCTTAGCGATAAAGAGACTCCCTTTTTATGTAAAAAATCCTTCAAGCATATTCCTCCTCTCCTCGTATAGTATATTTAGGCATTGTTTTCTGCCTATTTGATCTGATTCATTTATGAATGATACAAGCTGTTATAACTCCGTTACCTTTCACTACAGGCGGACTGGCTTGAGCCCTCCTCGCTCACAAAAATCGTGCGCTGTGGGGTCTCAAGACTCATGCTATTCCCACTGGAGTCGTCGCCTTTCGTTCAAGGTAACTCAGTTTGTGCATGCCTTCATAAAAACATTAATCACCTAAGTCACATATCAATCTCTTGGACGCTCTGGGATATTCCTAGAAAATGGTCTTAGGATCATTTGGGGCATAATTCGCACATTTGAGAAACAAATCAAAGAACTAATTTACACGGCCCAAAGGAGCGTCAATACATGAAGCATAATTAGCTTCTAATCCTATGAATAATTTCTAGTGTTTTACATATATTTACTGGAGTTGGTTAGTGTTGCCTTTTTTAAGCAAATTGTACCTTGATAACTAAAAAACTATTTAATTTTCACTTGACATACTACCGCAGGTCTTTTAATCCCATCCTAATTATCTTCATACTATTTTCTATTATTACGTGACTTATTTCTTATGACAAGTTTTTTAGAAAATTGTCGCTTTATTGCTTTTATGTGCTCGATCGTATACAATTTAAATGATAATAATTATCATTTAAATAAAGGAGACGATTTTTGAATGGACCAAACAAAAAACCAGACAGAATTGGCGAAAATCATTCGTGAACGTCGCTCTGTTAAAAAGGGTTATAATGATAAGAAAGTAACAGAAGAAGCAGTTCTAGAACTGTTGGAAGATGCCATATGGGCACCTACACATGGCATGAGACAACCATGGCGCTTTATTTTTATCGGAGAAGATCAAAAAGCTGACTTTGCTAAAAGGGTGGCGTCTACATACCCAGAAGAAAGACAAGAAAATCGTGAGGCATTTCTAAATGAACCGAGTGCCTATCTTGTTGTAATTATGGAAGAACCAGATAACCAAAAACAATGGGATGAGAATTTTGGTGCTACTGCAAGCATGATCCAAAACTTCTGGCTTTTGGCATGGGAAAAACAGCTTGGTGTCGTATGGAGAACAAATCCACATATCTATGAACCGAAAACAAAAGAAATCTTAGATGTTAGTGCCAACGAAAAAATAGTCGGTTTCTTACACCTTGGATATTTTGATACGCAACCAGCCAAAAAAGAAAGAATACCAGTAGTGGAAAAATTTGAAACGTATAAAGGATAACTAAAAAACACTGAATGTCCTCCCCGACTTTAGTGTTTTTTTGTTTTCAGCATCACTCTAAACACAACACACTTTAGTAATATTAAGAATAAAAGGATACTTCTAAAAATATTTTTAAAACTGTTGACTTTTACTCAAAGTTGCCTTATCATTAGTTTCAATAATTAAATCGACAAGCGAAGACGAAGAGTAGTAATCTATAAACACATTCAGAGAACTGGTGGCAGGTGCAAACCAGTGTGACATTATAGATGAATGGACTTTAGAGCTTCCAAACCGAACCAGAAGATGAAGTAGGCTTTGGCGAAATGTCTCATCGTTATACGAGATAATATGAAATGTGATTTTCATATTACCAGAGTGAGCTATTTTAGCTAATAAAGGTGGTACCACGAGATCCTCGTCCTTTTTCCGGATAGAGGTTTTTTTTTTTTTTAAAATAAAGTTTTAAACATAATCTAAGATCATACGTAGTTTTCATAAAACTGAATATTTAAATCAAGGAGTAAGAGAAGTAGGCATATTTGAAACGTCACAGAGAGCCGGGGCTGCTGGAAACCTGGTACGTGGATGATGTTGAATGGACTTACGAGAGGTTTCCTGAAGTAAGACTAGGGAAACACGGAATTCCACCGTTACAAGGATAGGGTATACGATTTTAATGAATCCGTACCTGAATAAGATGAAAATTGTTTTTTTCAAAAGAGGTGGCACCGCGGTCACACTATCGTCCTCTATAAACACAGATCAAATGTGTTTATAGAGGATTTTTTTATTTATTGATGAGGAGGCTAAAACGATGAAAGTTAATACACAAACTGCTCTTCCCTATAAAGTTGTAAAACAAAATGCTGATACATTAACACCAATTGCGATCTTCAGCAATTTGGAAGGGCGGAAAAAATTTTTATTAGAAAGCTCCATGTCTCATGATCAAAAAGGAAAGTATTCATTTATGGGAGCTAATCCTTATCAGGAAATAATCGGTACAAAAGGAGAAAGTACGATCCTAAATAATATACGTGGAACAGTAAATATTGAAAAAAAGCCGGCTTTGTCTGCCTTACAAACTTATTTTCCAAAAATGGATATCGAGCTCCCCTTTCCTTTCATCGGCGGCGGAATTGGATTTGTTGGTTACGATGCGATCCGTTCCTATGAAAATTTGGGATGCGAGCTCCCTGACGATCTGAATATGCCTGATGTTCATTTAATGTTTTATAAAGACATCATTGTCTTTGACCATAGAAACGAGTCTGTTTATCTGATTGCAATGAATCTTGAACGGCAAGATGAAAACATTTTAGATCAGAGGATAAACAAGATGAAAAAGGCATTAACTGCCATACAAGACGAAAGCATAACCAAGGAAGAAAATATGGTATTTGAACCTGAGATGGAAAAACAACGATTTATCGATAATGTTAAAAAAGCAAAAAAATATATTCAAGACAATGAAGTATTACAAGTTGTTCTATCACAGCGAATGAAAGCAAAAACAAACGGAGATCCATTTACGTTTTACCGCAAGCTTAGAAGAGCTAATCCATCACCATACATGTTCTATATTGATTTTCATGATTATATCGTTTTAGGTGCATCTCCGGAAAGTTTGGTTCAAACGAGCGGTTCAACAATTATCACGAATCCAATAGCGGGAACACGTCCCCGCGGGAAAACAACACTTGAAGATGAAGCAAACACAAAAGATCTTCTCTCAGATAAAAAAGAAAGATCGGAGCATGATATGCTTGTCGACCTAAGCAAATATGATCTTAGCCGCATTTGTGAAAAAAGCACTATTTCCACTCCCACCTACACGGCTATTGAAAAATATCAACACGTTATGCACATGGTCTCTGAAGTTCGCGGCGTCTTAAAGCATAATCTAACAAGTATTGATGCGCTTATTGCTTGCTTACCAGCTGGAACAGTATCTGGTGCACCAAAACTCAAGGCGATGCAGATCATTAACGGATTAGAAGATAAAAAACGTGGTGTCTATGGAGGAGGAATTGGATATATTGGCTTTAATTACGATTTAAATATGACGCTAACGATACGATCACTCATTATAAAAGAAAAAAATGCATACCTTCAAGTTGGCGCAGGAATTGTGGCCGACTCTAAACCGGAAGCGGAATATCAAGAAACATTGCATAAATCCAGATCATTAATTGAAGCAAGTCACTATATCTAAGCTAAATAGGAAAGGAGTATTAGGATGAGGAAATTTTTGGAAAAAGTGATCAATCAAGAAAACCTTCGTATAGAAGAAATGAAAGAGGCAGCAAAAAGCTGTTTTAATGAACAGATATCTGATAGCGAATTAGCAGCATTTCTAATTGCTTTACGGGCAAAAGGAGAAACGCCAGAGGAAATCGCTGGATTAGCTGAGATCATCCGTTCCGAATCAAGTCAAAAGTCAAATCGATTAACAAATGTGATGGATAATTGTGGAACAGGAGGAGATGGTTCCTATAGTTTTAATATTAGTACAACTGCTGCCTTTGTTATTGCTGGTGCAGGAGTAACAGTTGCCAAACACGGAAATCGCAGTATTTCCAGCAAGACTGGAAGTGCGGATGTACTAGAACATTTAGGCATTTCATTAACGTTTCAAAAAGAACAAATGGAAGAAATTTTACACGAAAATAACATCGCCTTCTTGTATGCCCCAAATATTCATCAAGGGATGAAACGTTTTATGAAAGTGCGACAAGACCTACGGATTCCAACCGTTTTTAATCTTATTGGTCCCCTTACGAATCCGGTCACATTGGATACACAATTTGTTGGGGTTTATCGACGGGATATGCTTCCTATGATCGCTGAAACCATGCATCGATTAGGACGACGAAGAGCAATTGCAATTAATGGAGCTGGATATATGGATGAAGCCTCTCTAGCTGGTGAAAACCATCTTTCCTTACTAAACGAAGGAAAAGTCACGAATTTTACCATCCATCCGTCAGAACTCGATTTGCCAGTCTACCCTAACGAAAAAATAAGGGGTGGCAATGCCGAAGAAAATGCTGACATATTGTTGCGTGTTTTAAACGGAAAACCTGGTCCCTATTATGATACAGTTCTTTTAAATGCTGGCCTTGGGTTATATGCAAATGGCATCGCTCAAACGATGAAAAGTGGGATTGACATGGCTAGAGAAAGCATCGCAAGTGGTGCAGCGCTTGAAAAACTACATCGATTAGCGGACTATAGCAAAAAAATCCTAGTGGGGTGATGGAATATGACTATTTTAGATAACATTTTAAGGCAAAAAGAAAAGGAAGTAGAATTACTGAGAAAGCAAACATTTGATAAAATAAATTTCAACAAAGACATAGCAAAAATTTCAGAAACATTTGCTCGTAATCTGCAGATGAATATCATTGCCGAAATCAAGCGTGCATCCCCTTCCAAAGGTGCGATTAATTCGAAGGTGGATCCTGTTATTCAGGCTCGAAAATATGAGTCCTCCGGAGCTGGTGCGATTTCTATCTTAACAGATAAAACATTTTTCAATGGTTCTATGGATGATTTACGAGCTGTACGCGAGGCAGTCAGCCTTCCCCTATTATGCAAGGATTTTATAATTGATAAAGTGCAGATTGATCAAGCAAAAGCAGCTGGAGCATCGATTATTCTGCTTATCGTAGCAGCATTGTCGGAATCTTCATTAAAGTCCCTCTATAACTATGCTGCAGAATTAGATCTGGAGGTGCTTTGTGAAGTACACAATGAGCATGAAATGGAGCGCGCAATTCATCTTGGAGCACCGATTATTGGTATTAATAATCGAGATTTAAAAACGTTTACTGTTGATCTAACAGTAACAAAAAAGCTCACTTCGATGGTGGAAAACCCAAAAACCATTCTTATTAGTGAAAGTGGAATTGCAACAAAAGAGGACGTTTACGAAGTTGCCGAACATGGCGCAAACGGTATTCTTGTCGGCGAAACATTGATGCGATCCGAAAATTTATCAAAAACGTTTTCCGATTTACAAATTCAAGTAAAAGAAGGAAATGTGAACAATGCTCGTTAAAATATGCGGTATAACAACAGAGGAAGCTGCGCGTCATGCATGTAAATCTGGTGCAGATTTTATTGGATTTGTATTCGCGGCAAGCAAACGGAAGATTAGTCCAGAGAATGCCGCTCGAATTGCAGCTACCCTTCCGCCCAAGGTGAAAAAAGTAGGCGTGTTTGTGAATGAAACAAGGGAAAACATTTTAAAAATTGCTGGAAAAGTTGACTTAGATGTCATTCAGCTCCATGGAGATGAGCCTGCTGAACTGGCTGCACGGCTTCCCTATCCAGTGATTAAAGCTTTTTCAATACAAAAGGAGGAAACTGGATTCATTCCATCTTACCCCTGTGATTACTATCTATTAGATAGCCCTGCTAGTGCATATCGCGGTGGAAACGGAGTGACATTTAACTGGAATTTAGTAAAAGAAACAAAAATACAACCAGATAAAGTGATGATAGCCGGAGGACTTTCCAAAGAAAATGTACAAGAAGCGATAGCGATAACAAATGCTGCTGGAGTAGACGTCTCAAGCGGCGTTGAAACAAATGGCGAAAAAGACTTAGAGAAAATGGAGCAATTCATTACAAAAGCTAAAAGAAAGGATGATTAGAATGTTGACATATACAATGCCAGACAAGGAAGGAAAATACGGAAATTACGGAGGTAGATTTGTTCCCGAGCTATTAATGCCTGCATTGCTTGAACTCGATAAGGCATACGAAGACGCGATGCAAGATCGAGCTTTTATAGAAGAACTAAATTATTATCTGAAAGATTATATAGGACGTGAAACACCACTATATTACGCAGAAAATTTATCTAAAAAGTTAGATGGCCCAAAAATTTATTTAAAACGAGAAGACCTGAACCATACGGGAGCCCACAAAATTAATAATACAATCGGTCAGTCCTTGTTAGCAAAAAGAATGGGAAAGAAAAAAGTTGTTGCTGAAACAGGTGCAGGTCAACATGGTGTAGCTACTGCAACAGTATGTGCTCTTCTTGGTCTTGAATGCATTGTATTTATGGGAGAAGAAGATATGCGCAGACAAAAGTTAAACGTATTTCGCATGGAACTTCTAGGAGCAAAAGTTGAAAGTGTATCACAAGGAAGCGGGACACTAAAGGATGCTGTTAACGAAGCATTACGTTATTGGGTTAGTCATGTTTCTGACACCCATTATATACTGGGATCAGTTGTCGGACCTCACCCATTTCCGAAAATTGTTCGCGATTTCCAATCAGTTATCGGCGAAGAAACAAAACAACAGCATAAAGAAAAAACAGGTTCCCTGCCAGATGCGGTTGTTGCTTGTGTAGGAGGTGGCAGTAACGCCTTGGGGATGTTTTACCCGTTTATCCAAGATGAGAATGTCAAACTTTACGGAGTTGAAGCTGGAGGCAACGGAATCGAGTCAGCAAAACATGCAGCAACGTTAACGGATGGGTCTGTGGGAGTCTTACACGGCACTATGACCTATTTATTACAGAATGACCATGGACAAATTCAAGAAGCATATTCCATTTCAGCCGGTCTTGACTACCCTGGTGTTGGTCCTGAACACAGCCATTTACACGAGATGAAACGTGTTACCTATGATTCTATTACGGATGAGGAAGCACTTGAAGCCTTCCAATATTTATCCCATGTGGAGGGGATCATTCCAGCTTTGGAAAGCGCACATGCTGTAGCCTATGCAATGAAACTAGCAAAACAAATGGATGACAATCAGTCTATCGTGATCTGTTTATCTGGTCGTGGCGATAAAGATGTCGAACAAGTTAAAGATGCATTGGAGGGGAAATAAATGAGTAAACAAATGTTAGACAAAGCGTTAGCAGACAAACGTAAAGCGGGAGAAAAAATATTTGTACCCTATATCATGGCTGGAGACGGAGGTTTAAATAATTTAGAAGAACGGCTAAATTTTCTTCAAGAATCAGGAGCTGCAGCTGTTGAACTCGGTGTTCCCTTTTCTGACCCAGTAGCAGATGGCCCTACAATACAAGAGTCTGGCCAACGATCCATTGCAAATGGAACAACCTTATCAGGAATTTTTGAAACATTACAAACGTTTAGGGAGAAACGAACATTACCTATTGTTTTTATGACCTACTTAAATCCAATTTATGCATACGGCATTGAAAAATTTGCAAAAAGCTGTGAAGAGGCTGGAGTTAGCGGAGTAATTATTCCTGATCTGCCAATGGAAGAAGAAGATTTACTCGCTAACCTCCTCAAACAGCATGCAGTAGCTTTCATACGTCTTGCAGCATTAACAAGTCCTAAAGAACGGCTTCGTGATATTGCTGCCCGAACAGAAGGTTTTCTTTATGCGGTATCTGTTAAAGGGACAACAGGAGCCAGATCGGCACATGAAAAAGAAGTTCACTCTTATTTACAGGAATTAAAGGAATTTACCTCTTTACCTGTCCTGGCAGGCTTTGGTGTATCCAATGCAGAACAGGCAAGGAAATTAGGAAGTGCTTGTGACGGTGTGATTGTCGGAAGTAAAATTGTGGATTTGCTTCATCACGGAAAGACAGAAGCGATTAAAGAGCTGATCCAAGGAGCAAGTGACAAGAAAAACATATCAGTAAATTAGTCTTTTACTATTTCATACACAAAAGTGCTGTTTTCTAAAAGGCACTTTTGTGTAATATAACAATAACTGGAAACCTTTGTTTATACATAAATCGCCTATTTATCACTCGCGCATTTTACGTGCTTCTTCATATTCTTCTTTTGTCAGTTCTCCTCTTTCATATTTTTCTCTTAATAGATCTAAAGAATCTTTTGCCGGATTTTTGCTTGCCCTAAAGCGAATAAGGATAATAACCAATACAACGAACACAATAATAGATAAAAAAATACGTATATAGCCTAGATTTAATATAGACATATTTTTTACCTCCTCTTCTACCTATACATTCCCACTAAATTAGGATTTCATGCAAACTCCTTGCATCCTCCTTCCCATGATTTTTCCGGACCGTTAATATGAGGAATAAATCACGCAAAGCATGGACTGTACTATAATAGAAAAGCTGAAGTTAATAACAAAAAGCATGCCGTCTATGTTAAAATAAGGAATAGTCTGTTACCTTTTAATCGTCTATAAAAGGCAGTTAAAATACATAGGAGGTGGAGCTTATTTTTGAAAAAGAAGAGTGGGGATTTATTGATACAGGGCACCTCGATGCTTCTGTAAATATGGCACTGGATGAATCTTTATTAAATTGGCATAGCAATGGGGAAATCCCTCCTACATTACGTTTTTATGGATGGTCAGCTCCCAGTCTTTCTGTCGGGCACTTTCAAAAAATAGAAAAGACCATTGATTTCTCTGCAATAGAGCGGCACAGCTGCCAATTTGTGCGTCGCTTAACTGGCGGCAGCGCTGTTTTGCATGATGATGAATTAACATATAGCCTAGTTGTTAGCGAAAATCATCCGTCCATTCCTAAATCAGTTCGTGAGGCCTATTATATCTTAACCAAAGGCATTCTAGAAGGTTATAAGAACTTAGGTATTCACGCGGAATATGCATATCCAGATAAGGAGTCCCTAAAAGATAGAACTGCTGTCTGTTTTGAAAAACCGGCATATTATGAAATGATTATTGATGGGAAAAAAATATCCGGCAATGCGCAAACACGGAAAAAAGGTGTATTGCTACAACATGGATCAATCCCGATGAGTATTGATGAAAACATGTTATTTGATTTATTTCTTTTTCCATCTGAAAAAGTCAAAAATCGCAAACGGGCTTCATTTTCCAAAAAGGCGATTGCTATCAATCAGATCACAAATAAAAAGCATACGTATGACATGTTGAAAGAATCCTTCTTTAAAGGGTTTCAAACAGGGCTAGATATTAAACTAAAGCCATTTACATTGTCTGAATCCAAATGGGAAGAAGTTCTTCAATTAGCAAAAGAAAAGTATACAGCTGATATATTAACATAAAATTTTTACTATCTTACTATTAAAGGAGTGTATATATAAAATGTCAAAGCAGGAAGAATACATACGCAAACCGGAATGGCTTAAAATAAAATTAAATACAAACAAATCATATACTGGGTTAAAGAAATTAATGCGCGACAAAAAATTAAACACGGTATGTGAGGAAGCAAGATGCCCAAACATCCATGAATGCTGGAGTGAGCGCAAAACGGCAACTTTCATGATTTTAGGAGATACGTGTACACGTGGCTGCAGATTCTGTGCAGTAAAAACCGGACTTCCGAACGAACTTGATTGGGGAGAACCTGAACGTGTAGCAGACTCTGTAGAAATAATGGGATTGAAGCACGTTGTTGTTACGGCCGTTGCTAGGGATGACTTAAATGATGGTGGAGCAGCTGTTTTCGCAGAAACTGTTCGCGCAATCCGCCGAAAAAATCCTGGATGTACCATTGAAATCTTGCCTTCTGATATGAAAGGCGACTATGAAAGCTTACACACATTAATGGACAGTGAACCAGACATCTTTAATCACAACATTGAAACCGTTAGAAGACTGACAAAACGCGTTCGGGCTCGGGCAATGTATGACAGATCATTAACTCTCCTGCAGCGCGTAAAAGAGATTGCACCAAATACACCAACAAAATCAAGCATCATGGTTGGACTAGGTGAAGAAAAAGAGGAAATTGTTCAAGCAATGGATGATTTATTAGCACATGACGTTGATATCATGACGATTGGCCAATACTTGCAACCTACAAAAAAGCATTTAAATGTAGAGCGTTATTATCATCCTGATGAATTTGCTGAACTGAAAAAGATTGCTTTAGAAAAAGGGTTCCGTCACTGTGAGGCTGGTCCACTAGTAAGATCTTCCTATCACGCTGATGAGCAAGTTAACCAAGCATCTGCTCAACGCAGAATTAAATATATGAAGGGCTACGAAAATCAAGAAAATAAAACAGTAGATTTCACATTTTAAAAATTTCCTAACAAAAAATAGGAGCAGACTTATTATAGGTTTGTTCCTATTTTTGATTTATGCATTAATTACGAGATTCGTTAATCAAACGTATGATCAATAAAACTTCTTCTTTCGTTTAGTTTCCTGAAAGATGGACAAATTATTAACAACAAACTTTTGAGGAGGTTAAAATAACATGAGGAAAAATTCACTACTTATAACAATGCTTATACTCTCTTTAACTTTGATAGCCTGCGGTACACAAGGGGATCCAACTGAAGAAAATGCTAATACGAATCAAAAAAACGAAGGAGCCGTGGATAATGATGATAATGCAGATGATATGAATTATGAGAACAATGGCACTGCCAATAATGAAAATTTGGACGCCACATCCCCTGATGATATGAAACAAAAAATGGATGAATTAGCTTATACACGCTTTGAACTAAGCGTTGAATATGAAGGCGATAAAGAGTACGAAGCAAGTATCGAACAAGAAGCCAATGGAATGGAAGCAGACTTAGAAGACGATGTAAACGGTTTACAATCAAGCGGAGAGGAAGCCTTCAATAAAATCTTCCCTAGATTGAAAAAGCTTATGATTGATCAAAATACAAACAAAAATAATGCTATTAAAGAAGCTCTAAAAGCTTTCGATTTAGACCCTGATTATCAAAAATTTGAACTAGAAATATCCTTTGAAAACGGAAAAAATGTCGAATTTGAAGACAAAGTATAAATACATCTAAAAAAGCATAAAACATGGTGTCGATATTTCCCGGGAAATGACAAAACACGCCGTACCTATTTCATGGTTTATGGCGTGCTTCTTTTCTTCATTATGGAAGCAATGAAAGTAAAGGTGTCTTATTGAAGGGAAACTAGTGATCAGTTAACTTCCCTAGCAGAGTTATCATGAGTTGTATCAATCTATTACAAGACTTGTTTAGATTTATTATATAAATTATGCGATTATTACAGCTTTGTTTTGGCTTATTGCTCAATACATTCACATCATTTTTATATATGTACATGGATAACTTGCTCATATTTACTAGAATTAGACTATTATACAACCATTAATTAATCCTTCTCATATAGTATTAATGTATCAAATAACAAAAGGAGGTTTTTTAATGGGATATTATCGTGAAAAGTTTCGTCGTCATCAAGAACCCGTTCATCACCATGAACATGGGCACAGCCATTGTTGCAATAGCCAATGCCAGTGTTCTAAACAAGAAAGCTGTGTATGTGACACCGTTAAAAAGATTATACGCGAACAGGATCGAGTAACAGAAGAAAATGAAAATTGCTGTTCTACAGGTTGTGAACAATCAATTAAAGATTTGCTTTCACCTAATCGCAATAGAAATAATTTTACAACAGTACCATTCATGCTTTATTGCAAAGGCAATTGTGATGTGTTTAAAGCAAAAGGAGTTACAAAAGACTGGAACTTTATTTGTGTAGAGTCCAGCATTTTCAAAGCTAAAAGGTTTGTCAAAGGCGGATCTGGGTGCTGTGTAGAATTAGAACTACTAGAGTTTCAACAACGAGCACATCATGGACACCACGATCACCATGATCATCATGATCATCATGAACACCATGATTATCACAACCATCCTCACTATGATGATTGTTTTTCTGTGGTACCACCAAATAACAGTGGGAAACTTATAGAAACAGGCATCTGTATAACAGTTGACTTGCATTCCTTTAACGGAATCGCTTGCCTGCCTGCAACAAAACCTCTTGCAAGATAATATCTGTTTAAAACTGACTAGTGCTCCCTTGCCCTAGTCAGTTTATTTTGAGCAAATAAAAGGAAAAAGTTTATTACTGCTTATATAATACATGAAAGAGGTGAGAGCATGAGGGAATTTCAACATATTTCATCATTAGCAAAGATTGAACAATTTATTTCGCAAAATCAGCTTTCTTTTTTATTTATATCACAGACCAATTGCAGTGTATGCAAAGGATTGCTGCCCCAGATGAAACAATTGATGTCTAAGTATCCAAAAATTCAATTAGGTTATATCGATGCGAGTGAAGTAGAAGCCGTTGCGGGTCGCTTTTCCGTATTTACTGCTCCTGTATTACTCCTCTTTGTTGATGGCAAGGAATATATACGTGAGGCTCGCATTGTTCATTTGCAACGCTTAGAAGAAAAGATAGATAAAATATATGAAAACCTAGTAGGCTGAACCCAAAACAACATATTTTCCATAGAAAGGTTAGTAAAATAAACCATCTTCAGCCTTTAATATGCATACGTGTATCATTAACGGCATACGTATAGAGGGTACATATTTGATAAACGAATGTATTAAATAAATAAGAAAAGAGGTAAAAAATGAGAATATTAATAGTTGGTGCCAGTGGCACTATTGGAAAAGAAATTAAAAAGGAATTAGAAAAAGAACATGAAATTATTTGCGCAGGCCGTAATGGTGCAGATGTAACTGTAGATATAACATCGCCCGACAGCATTAAAAAAATGTATGAATAAGTAGGTAAAATTGATGCCGTTGTAAATGCAGCCGGTGGTGCAACTTTCGCTTCCGTTTCTGAATTGACACCAGAACTTAATGAGAAAGGTATCGAGAGTAAATTAAAAGGACAAATCAACCTGGTACTTTTAGGTTTAAATAATGTAAATGATAATGGAAGCTTCACATTAACTACCGGCATCATGATGGATGACCCTATTCCTCAAGGTGCTTCAGCCGCAATGGCGAATGGCGGTGTAAAATCATTTGTAAAAGCATCTTCCATTGAAATGCCAAGAGGAATACGGATAAACAGTGTAAGCCCCAATGCAGTGGAAGAATCTTGGGAGAGGTTGGAGCCTTTTTTTCTCGGATTTGAACCTGTACCTGCCCACCGTGTAGCACTTGCTTTTAAGAAAAGTGTTTGTGGTGCTCAAACTGGACAAAATTATGAAGTGTATTAACAGAGGGACGCTTGTCTCTTTGCTAAAAGCATGGAGGCAGGTGTTTTTTACTTGTGGTTTTCTATAACTTCTTCTTTTTAATACCAACTCCCTTCCTACCTATAACAAATCGTTCTTTCTTCCTTCAAAGAATATGCTAAACTAATAGACAAGCTTAAAATCAGAAAAGGGAGAACGAAAACATGAAATTGGTTTCTTGGAATGTGAATGGACTTCGGGCTTGTGTGCGGAAAGGTTTTATGGATTATTTTCATAAAATAAATGCAGATATATTCTGCGTGCAAGAAATTAAATTACAATCCGGTCAAATCACGTTAGATTTAGAAAACTATCATCAGTACTGGAATTATGCGGTAAGAAAAGGGTATTCCGGAACAGCTGTATTTACAAAGCAAAAGCCATTATCTGTTCATTATGGCCTTGGCGAAAATAATTCACAAGACGAAGGACGTATTATTACACTTGAATTTGAACGTTTTTATCTAGTCAATGTGTATACACCAAATTCACAACGGGATTTGGCAAGGCTGGATGTGCGTATGGCTTGGGAAGATGCATTTTTTAATCACATTAAAGCGTTGGATGAAATCAAACCTGTTATTCTATGTGGTGACTTTAATGTAGCACACCAGGAGATTGACTTAAAAAATTTTAAAACAAACCGCGGTAATTCCGGATTCACCGTGGAAGAACGCAGCAAGATGTCCAACTTACTTGCATCCGGCTTTATTGATAGTCTACGCTATTTCTATCCAGATACGGAAGGGCTATATACCTGGTGGTCCTACATGAAAACAGTAAGAGAAAGAAATATTGGATGGCGTATTGATTATTTTATTGTTTCAGAAAGGTTAGCAGAAAGATTAAAAGACTCACAAATCCACGCAGGAGTCATGGGAAGTGACCATTGCCCGATTGCACTGGAAATAAATATTCCTGCCTCCTGTTAATAATGTAACCATTTGTTCATACTCCGTTCATATTTGATATATAAACTATAAATATAATGCGAATAAAACCTATTGATATAAATAAACAAAAAGGAGGAAACATTTTGAATAAATATAGTAAACTATTACTTCGATTTTCAGCCCTATTTGCATTGGTAGGGGCATTTTTAGGATCACATATGGCTGGAGCGGGCAGTCTTGCTTTTAAATCCGTACATGCACATATACTTGTTGTTGGCTGGTTAACATTATTTGCATGGGCAGTTTTCTATAAACTATTCACCCCCGCTAATACAATTATTGCAACGCTACATGTATGGTCAGCCATTATTGGAGCAATTGGTTTAACCGTTGGAATGTGGTTTTATTATGTAAAACCATTTGGAATGGAAGGTGCTATGCCAACCGTTTTCTTTATCGTTGGTGGAACGATTTTATTATTAAGCTTTGTATTTTTTGCAATTCTAACATTTATGAAAACGCAAGAAGAAAATAATTAAGTGATCAAAGATATTGCTACTCTAAAAAGACCAGTCCCACTATCGACTGGTCTATTCCTACATCTTTTTACTATTGCCTTTTCAACTTCTGAAAATAGTCAATCAATCCTAATGCACAAACCTTCATATCCAAATTAAGAATCACATAAACATCATGTTTATCAGACACATGTAATGTTTTTAAGTAACTCCTGACTCTTTGAAGCATTCGCTCGGAAAGTTCATCATACCCCTTCCCTTCTTCTATTGCCTGTTCACCTAACTCTACATATTCATCTATCCACTTAGAAGCTTGATTTAATGCAAGGTTTACTTTATCTGTCATCCCAAAATGTCCATAGTAAATTTTATCAACATTCATATTCCTTATTCGTTCTATTGATGTATGCATTGCATCTGGATCAAAATGATTAGGGGAAGTACTCGGTAAAAATAAGTCAATTCCCTCACGTGCTAATTGCTTATAATAAACACCGACCGTATCACCTACAAAAATACCATTGCTTAATGGATCAAAAATACTAAAGTGATGTCTTGAGTGACCGGGTGTATCCATAAATTCTAGTGTACAATTTGTCCCAATTTGGAGCGTATCTCCTTCCCCTTTAATAAGTAAACGATCCTCCGGTATCGGAAGAATCGGCTCAAACAATTCTTCAAAGCTGTCGCCATAAACTGCTCTTGCTCCTGCTGCTAATTTCTTTGGATCAACAAGATGTCTTGCGCCCCTTGGATGAACAACGACAGTAGCGTTTGGACAATCCTTCAATAGCACCCCAGCACCTCCAGAATGATCCAAATGAATATGAGTAACAATGATATACTTCACATCATTTAATGAAAACCCCAAGGATGTTAACCCTTTCTTTACATATTTTATCGATGGACTGGGTCCGGTTTCCACCAGAGTCAGTGCTTCTTCATCAATAACATATGTACCCGTACGTGCAGGAATACCCATATCAAATCCGTCGATCAAATGAATTCGATTACCTAAGTAAATTGGCTCTTTCTCTCGCATAACAAATCCTCCCATCAAATGACATACTAATTTTATTAATACAACAGATTATCCTACCAAAACAGATACAAGCCACGGCGCTGCATATAATACCATAAATTGGACACCATAATTAACACCCCAGCGATGTAGAATTCCAGCAACTAAACTGATCAATAAAACACCACCAATGTTAATCCATCCTGCATCCATAAAGGAAAGCATTAATACGAGCCCAAAAAACAGGCCAAGCATTGCTTCGTGTGGTATATATTTAAACACAAATGCACAAATTTGTTGTGAATACTTTATTGTAATATAGAATGTAAAACCAATCGCAATTATCGAGCCGATAACTGTTGCTATGATAAAATCACTCATCGACAATAAGTGATGCAGGTTATTTTCCAGTGTAAATACTGGCGGGGCATTAAACAATGCACTTCCCGGACCAATTGCTGTTGGAGACAAGGGAACACCTAGTGCAATTAAAGGGACTAATGTACCTGAAATATATGCGGCGTTCGTTAACCCATCCATACTTGAAATAGCTCTGGCTGCTCTTTTTATTGGATCTTTCACCCTGCTTGATAATGTTTCTCCCAAAAATATCGTCATCCCTACTGGACTCATGAAAAAGGTAAGTACGCCCATAACAGAGGCAAAGGAAGTGGTCCCGATTTCTTTTTTATCTAAAATTTTAAATGGGTTAGGAAATCCTTTTTCTACTTTATGCTTATTAACCCTTATTTCTTTTTTATTATGACGCGGTAGCTTTTTTCGAATATCCTTATTTAGTAATTCAAATAGTTTTAAAATAACAGGGCCAATCGTAATTCCCAGAAAGAAGGATGTAAACACTGTTGTATCTTCTGGTACCGCCCCTATCCCCCAGTATAAATGACGTAATCCCTGAATAAGTAAAGCGAAAGGAACAATAGATACTAACGCGAGGATGCGGTTTTTTGTCATAAGTGCTAAAAATACTGCTCCACCAAAAAATATTTGATTGGAATAATCTGTTATTACATCGGCTAAGGGGGCGATTAGGCTTGCTAAAACCAAACTCATTGGCACCGCGATAATCGTACCTATTACAGATCCTGATGCCATTTTTCGAATGCTTAAGTCAGGCACTCCATGTTTTTTCAGCACCATCGCATGCTCCACCATCGGAGCTGACATAACGCCACCAGGTATTCCCGCTATCGCCACAGGAATGGAATCGGTTAGTTTTTTAGCAACAATAGCTGAAATAAAAAACGTTAAAATAACAATTGGTTCAAATCCCGCTAGAACTAACACAAGCGTTACTGGTGCAAGTACTGCAGTTTCATCTGTTCCAGGCGCTATTCCAATAACTGTATATAATACTGCACCAGCGATAGCAGCAGCAATCATTTCCATAATTAAAATGGCATCCATAACTACTTCTCCTCATCCATCATTTGAAATGTACGTTTTGGTTTTATAATCACACTGCTGATAATGAAACCAATTATTGCTCCAATTAATCCAAAAATTAATGGTTTCGGCGGAGTATCCGGAGCAATTAAATAACCCCCTAGTGTTGTAATACTACTGATTATTAAACTTATTAATAAATCTTTAATATTTACTACGTCTTCCCAAATTTCAACGTTTTCTTTCACTTCATTTTTTTCACTCGATGGTCCCGAATCGTTCACCATAAAGGTTTACCTCCTTTTATTCCTCAAGCTGTTTAAACCAGTTCCCGGATCTGAAAACAAATATCAAAATAATTATTGTGAATAACACAGTTAGTAATTCAATAATTAGCACATTTGAAAGAAGTCCTGCTTGGTAAAAGGCTGCAGGAAGGTTGAAGACTGCATGAGCTAAAACAGCATAAACTAAATACTGAATCTTTTTGCTTTTTACTCCATACAAAACTAGGATAGATAAAGCAATATGCAAAGCTATTGCACATAATCTTTCTACCGGGCCTAACATCATCATATATGGTGATGCAGCTATTAATTGTTCTTTTATAGGCATGAGAACTTCTTTTATGCTATCATTTGTTAACAGTTGGTCAAATGTACCGGCATTAATTTGAAAGGCAAAAATAATCATACTTAAATTAGATAATCCTAATATAAGTATGGACTCGACTCCGCCATGCCCAATTCCAAAAGCTAGGCCATCTTTCCATTTCCGGTATCTCTTCAAAGCGAATCGCATCATTATATATCTTCCGACTTCTTCAAAAATACCCGCCATGAAAACAGTGTATGGAATAAATACCCATGCATTTTCAATAAAAGAGGCCATTGTAGCGCTATTCAAAATATATCCATTAATGATACCTTCTAAAATTTGAACAAAGAGAATAAATGTTAGAGCACCAAATAAAACTACTTTCATGGATATGTCATACTTCTTTTTAAAAAGAAAGAAAAGAAAAATTGGAATGAGAACTGATAAACACATCGTTATAATCAACACTGTTATTGTTATTTGACTAACCACCCGATCACCTTCTCTTCATTATATATAAGCTAAAATCAATATACCATTTTTTAATCTAAGGTTACATCATACATCCATATTATTTTAAAAACCTTTGATTTCCAAAAATTATCGGTTGGTTTTTACTTTTTCCTCATGTAGGCTAAATAAACAAGTTAAAAACACGCAAAATTTCTATGAATTTTTGAAATCTCTTCACATATTCTTAAAGGGAATAACTTTCATAGATAGATATATATTTATTATTTTTATTCTTGCATATTAATTATTTCTGGAGTATAATGTAAAATTAGGAAAATTATTTTTTATAGGGAAGATCAAATTTGAGGTGGATACAATGAAAAAAATTCTTTCTTCGAAAATGGGGTTCTTTAGTGTTGCAGTTGTCCTATTATGGTTGAAATCGTATCTAATATATTTAACAGCTTTTAACTTAGACATCGAAAATGAAGTACAACAATTTTTATTATTTTTCAATCCACTTAGCTCGGCACTCATTTTCCTTGGCATTGCATTATTCGCTAAAGGAAAACGTGCAGGAATATGGATCATTATCATTGATACGCTGATGAGCTTTCTTTTATATGCTAACGTTGTGTTCTACCGTGCTAATAATGACTTTATAACAATACCAATGTTAACTCAGACTAGTAATTTCGGAAGCTTGGGTGGAAGTATTGCTAGTTTAGTAGAATGGTATGATCTTTTATATATTGTTGATATCGTTATTTTAATCGCTGTTTTTGTTTGGACTAGAAAGAGCTGGTCATCCGAACGTATGAAAATCAAAAAACCTTTACTGGTTCTTGCAGCTGGTGTTATTACTTTTGCTGTGAACCTTGGACTAGCAGAAGCTGACCGTCCGCAATTATTGAAGCGTACGTTTGACCGTAATTACATTGTCAAATATCTGGGAACTTACAACTTTACAATATATGATGGCATTCAAAGCTTAAAGTCATCCACGCAACGTGTTTTGGCAGACAGCAGTGATATTACAGAGGTTGAAAATTATACAAAAAATAAATATGCTGAACCAAATCCCGACTTATTTGGGGTTGCTGAAGGTAAAAATATCATTAAAATTCATTTAGAATCGTTTCAATCTTTTCTTATTGATTATAAATTACACGGTGAAGAAGTAACACCATTCTTAAATTCTTTGGTTCATGACCAGGAAAAAAACTTCACTTATTTTGATAACTTTTTCCATCAAACAGAACAAGGAAAAACTGCTGATGCTGAACTTATTATGGATACTTCCTTGTATGGATTACCACAAGGAGCTGCTTTTGTAACAAAAGGTAATAATACCTACCAAGCATTACCAGCTATCTTAAAACAACAGCAAGGGTATCAAAGTCAAGTATTTCATGGAGATAACAAGACATTTTGGAACCGTGATGAAGTATATAAAGAATTCGGTATAGATGAATTTTACGATTCAAGTTATTATGATATGAGTGATGAGCAAGTTATTAACTATGGCTTAAAAGATAAACCTTTCTTTGAGGAATCCATGCCAATGCTCAAATCGCTTGAGGAGCCATTTTATTCACATTTGATGACTCTTACACACCATCACCCATATTTAATTGATGAAGAAGATGCAACAATTGACCCTGCAGAAACTGGTGACGGTTCTGTTGACCGTTACTTCCAAACAGCTCGTTATTTAGACGAATCATTAGAACAATTCTTTGATGACCTAAAAGAAGCAGGACTATATGAAGATTCTATTATTATGATATATGGTGACCATTATGGCATTTCAGAAAATCATAATCGAGCAATGGAAGAGTTACTGGGTGAAGAAATTACGAAATTTAAAAATGCACAATTACAACGCGTTCCGTTTATGATTAAAGTTCCCGGAGTAGAAGGAAAAGGCACTGTTCACGAATATTCCGGACAAATGGATGTTATGCCAACATTACTTCATTTACTTGGAATTGATGCCCAAGACTACATTCAATTTGGAACAGATTTATTCTCCAAGGATCATAAAGAATTTGTACCTTTCCGTAATGGTGACTTTATTACACCAGAATACAGTTTTATAAAAGGTAATTACTATGACAATGATACGGGTGAGGTAATCGAAGAACCAACTGATAAAATGAAAGAACAAGAAAAAGGGGTTCAACGCGAATTGAGCCTTTCAGATAAAGTTCTCTTAGGTGACCTGTTACGATTCTATACACCTACAGAAGATTGGGAACCCGTTGATCCTACGCAATATCATTATGGCAACGATGAACCTGTGGAAAAAGAAGATAAAAACAATGATGAGAATATAGAAGAAAATGAAGATGATAAAGAAACGAAAGATACAGATGAAAATTCTTCGACTAAAAAGAATTAATTAGAAAGAAGTAATCATGGACACACATTGTTTCCGTTGATTACTTCTTTTCTATTTGAGTGCGTGAATATGAAATGATCATCGTTTTGTTTTCCCTATAACTATATAACAAAAGGAGCAATCAGTATATAACAATACTTCATTGCTCCTTTTTTGTATGATTTATCTATCTTCTCATGCCGGACAGTGCTGTTTTTCCGCAAGTCGTTGAATCATCGGCATCGTACCGATATCCATATTTCCACCACTTACAATAATACCACAATGCCTTGACTTAATTTGTTCATTATAAGCGAATAAAGCTGCTAATGCTGCAGCTCCAGCACCTTCCATCAGTGCCTTATTACGTTCTAGCATATATACAATGGCCGATGCTATTTCCTCATCTGTTACTGTTACAATATTATCGACGTATTCCCGTATGATTGGCAGTGTATATTTACCTGGCTGCTTTACTGCAATTCCCTCAGCAATTGTGTTTACCGTTTTTAATTTCTTTAGGCGATCTGAATGGTAACTTTCATACATTGCTGATGCCTCACGTGCTTGGACGCCAATGACTTTGATATTGCGATTTACATGTTTAGCGGCTACTGCAATCCCGCTAATTAATCCGCCTCCACCGATTGGAACAATAATCGTATCAATGCGGTCTTCTTGTTTTAGCATTTCCATAGCCATTGTTCCTTGTCCTGCCATTACATCATAATCGTCAAATGGATGAATATAAACTGCACCACTTTGCAATTGATGTTTTAAAGAAGCTTCATATGCCTCTTGAAATGAATCTCCTGTTAGAACAACATTTGCTCCATACGCTCTTGTTGCATTCACTTTCGCAAGAGGGGTGCGCTCAGCCATAAATATCGTTGCTTTTGCTCCTAGTTTTGCGGCTGCATGTGCGACACCTTGTGCATGATTTCCAGCTGAAGCTGTTATAACGCCACGCTTTAGCTGTTCACCCGATAGCTGCATAAGCTTAAAGCTTGCACCCCTAAATTTAAATGCGCCTGTTTTTTGTTGGTTTTCCATTTTAAAATAAATGTTCTTTCCAACGATTTTATTTGTTGTTTCTGATGTCATTAGTGGTGTTCGGTGAACGATAGGTGCTAATTTCCCCATCGCAGTATAAACTTTTTCACCAGTTAAGAAATCCCCAATGATTTCACACTCCCATTTTCTTAAACGTTATTTTTTTCGTAGGCATCAATCTTTTCCTGATGCTGTAGTGTTAATGCTATTTCATCCCAACCATTAATAAGTTTTTCTTTATGATAGGAAGGAATATCAAAATATACTTTCTGTTGATCTTCATCAATAATATATTGATTCACTAGATCAACAGTTAAAGTTAGCTTCTTTCTTTCCGCCTGGTCCATCCATTGATCTAACTGGGCCATCTTTAATTGTATCGGAATAATACCATTTTTTAAAGCGTTGTTATAAAATATATCTGCAAAACTTGGAGCTATTATAACTCTAAAGCCATAATCCAACAGAGCCCAAGGGGCATGCTCGCGAGAGGATCCACATCCGAAATTTTCCCCTGCCAGTAAGATCGATGCATTGTTATATATTGAATGATTCAGGGAAAAGTCAAACTTTTTATTCCCTTGATCATCGAAGCGCCAATGATAAAATAAAAACTGGCCAAACCCTTTACGTTCGATACGCTTTAGAAACTGTTTTGGTATGATTTGGTCCGTATCTATATTTGCCCGATTAATCGGATAAACAAGACCTTGATGTTTTTGAATTGGTTCCATTTATCCTGACCTCCTAGTTTGGCACGCTTGAAAACTCGCGTACATCAACAAATCTTCCTTCTATTGCTGCAGCAGCTGCCATCTCTGGACTAACCAAATGTGTACGTGCTCCATTTCCTTGCCTTCCTTCAAAATTTCGATTTGAAGTAGAAGCACACCTACCCTCTGGCGGGACAACATCATCGTTCATAGCTAGGCACATACTGCATCCAGCATCACGCCATTCAAATCCGGCTTCTTTAAAGATTGTGTCAATCCCTTCTTTTTCTGCTTGCATTTTCACACTAAAGGATCCAGGTACAACGATTGCTCTAACATTTTTATTTACTTCTTTTCCTTTTACAATAAAGGCAGCTTTTTGCAAATCGCTAAGCCTAGAATTTGTACATGAACCAATAAATACATGATCAATTTCTATTGACGTAATAGGCTGTTTTTCATTTAACCCCATATAGGCAAGCGCCCTTTCCACATCTTCCTTCTGATCGACCTTACTTAAATCTGGAGTCATCCCACTTACTGGTACACACATTCCCGGATTCGTTCCCCATGTTACTTGTGGTTCAACCTCTTCCGCCTGAATTGTTACGGTTTTATCATAGACAGCACCTTCATCCGTAGCCAGTGCTCTCCATTCTTCGGCTAATGTTTCAAACTCCTCGCCAATTGGTACATATCGCTTACCAATTAAGTAATCAACCGTCGTCTCATCCGGACTTATTAAACCTGCTCTGGCGCCAGCTTCAATGGACATATTACAAATTGTCATGCGCTCTTCCATCGATAAATTTCGAATCGCTTTGCCAGTATATTCGATAACATAACCTGTGCCAAAGCGTACTCCAAATTTAGCAATGATAGCAAGTATCAAATCCTTCGCTGTTACTCCTGATCCAAGTTCACCATCTACCTGAACATTTAATGTTTTCGGGCGTTCTTGCCACAATGTTTGTGATGCAAGTACATGTTCTACTTCACTTGTGCCGATACCAAATGCTAATGCACCAAATGCGCCATGTGTGGATGTATGGCTATCTCCACAAACGATTGTCTTGCCAGGCTGTGTTAGGCCAAGTTGAGGGCCTATCACATGGACAATGCCTTGATCAGGATGATACATATCTGCCAATGTGATTCCATATTCTTCGCAATTCTTTTGCAGTGTTTCCATTTGTTTTTGAGATATTGGATCTTTTATTACTTCACGATTTTTAGTCGGAACATTATGGTCCATTGTTGCGTATGTTAAATCGGGACGTCTAACCTTGCGATTATTCATGCGTAACCCCTCAAACGCTTGAGGAGAGGTCACTTCATGAACAAGGTGAAGGTCAATATATAGTAAATCTGGCTTTCCTTCTTCATGATGCACGATATGTTTATCCCAAATCTTCTGAATAATTGTTTTTGGTTTGTTCAATTGGTAAATTGGTGACACCTCCCTTTATTATGCATACGTACTAAGAATGCTGTTCGATACACTTTTATTTGTTAGATTTTCTATAACCACTTCTGTCATTTCCTTGGTACCGATTTGTTTCCCATTTGGAATATCTAAATCCGGTGTGTAATAACCTTGATCAAGTGCTGCATTAACTGCCAGTTCAATGGCATCCGCCTCTTCTATCATTTGGAAGGAATGCCTTAACATCATAGCAGCGGATAAAATCATAGCTAGCGGATTAGCGATTCCCTTTCCGGCAATATCTGGTGCGGATCCATGTACGGGCTCATATAGACCTACTCCATCAGAACGTAAGCTTGCAGATGGAAGCATTCCTAGTGACCCTGTTAAAACAGACGCCTCATCACTTAAAATATCACCAAACAGGTTCTCCGTTACAATAACATCAAAACTATTAGGATTTGTAACTAGCTTCATAGCTGCCGCATCGACCAGTAAGTGGTCTACAGTAACCTCTGGGAATTCTTTGCTCTTTTTGTTCACAATTTCACGCCACATCCGACTTGATTCTAATACATTAGCTTTATCGACAGATGTTAGATATTTATTTCTTAATTGCGCGCTTTGAAATCCGCGCTCTACAATTCGTTCAATCTCGCTTCGGTGATAATACAGTGTATCAATTGCCGCCAGACCATTCTCACGCCGCTCTCTTGGTTTTCCGAAATACAGTCCACCTGTTAATTCTCGAACAATTAGGATATCACTTCCGTTAATTACTGATTCTTTTAATGGAGAAGCATGCATTAAAGGGGTAAATCCTTTAATAGGACGTAAATTTGCATACAATTCGAGAGCCTTTCGAATCCCCAGCAACCCTTTTTCTGGTCTAAGATGTGGTGGAAGGGAGTCATATTTTTTGTCTCCTACCGCACCTAATAAAATAGCATCTGCACTTTGACATGCTTTCACTGTATCTTCCGGCAATGGTGTTCCGCATTGTTCATATGCATCTCCGCCAATTGCATGCTGATGAAAAGTAAAGCGATGGCCATATTCACTGGCTATCGTATTCAAAATAGCTTTTGCAGCTTCCATAATTTCTTTGCCAATCCCATCTCCTGGAAGTAGAATAATTTGTTTATTCATTTCACTCACCACCTTCATTTTTATTTAACTTGTTGTTTCAGTTTTGTTTGTTCCTGAATAACATACCGGTTTACTGCGTTTAAAAATGCATTAGCTGAGGCCTCTACAACGTCTTGAGCAGTTCCCCTTCCGTTAACAGGCTCGCTATTTACAATAAGTTGAACGTGAGATTCTGCAAGTGCATCCTTACCACGTCCCACAGAGTTAAGTTGGTAATCCACAAGCTGGATTTCCTCTTTAATGAGAGTATCTAACGTTTCATATAATGCCTCAACACTTCCCTGCCCAGTACAAGCCGTTTCTACACGTTCATTATCGGGGGTCGTTAATACTACCGTTGCTGTTGGAATATTAGTTGTGCCATACTGCACTTGGAACATTTCCAATTCATATTTATTCATTGCCGACGTGTCCGTTTGAACATCCATTAAAATCGTAAATAAATCATCATCGGTTACTTCTTTCTTTCTATCTGTTAAACGCTTGAAAGCTTCAAACGCTTCTTGCAGTTTTTCACTAGATAGTTCATAACCAAGTTCAACGACTTTATCTCTGAATGCATGACGGCCAGAGTGTTTCCCTAAAAATAATGTATTCGAATTTACGCCAACCATTTCTGGTGTAATTATTTCATAGGTTTCTGCATTTTTTAATACACCATCCTGGTGAATTCCTGATTCATGTGCAAATGCATTGCGACCTGTTATTGCTTTGTTTGCTTGAACATACATTCCAGTCAATTTAGATACTAGGTCACTTGTGCGTTTTATTTCATTTAATTTTAAAGCAGTTGTATAAGGATACTGATCAGAACGAATGTTTAATGCTACAGCTACTTCCTCTAAAGCAACATTACCAGCACGTTCACCGATACCGTTAATCGTCCCTTCAACCTGCGTTGCACCGTTCTCAACTGCTGCAATCGAATTGGCAACTGCCATTCCCAGATCATTATGGCAATGACAAGAAAGACTAACTTTGTCGATATTTGGCACATTTTCTTTCATAAAGCGAAACATGTTCCCATATTCTGTTGGTGTTGTATACCCAACTGTATCAGGCAGGTTGATCACTGTAGCCCCAGCATCAATCACTTTTTCAATTATTTGAGCTAAAAATTTCCAATCTGAACGTGATGCATCTTCTGCAGACCATTGAACTTGCGGGAATTTTTGCTTGGCATAAGAAACCATGTTAACCGCAGTTCCAATTACTTGCTCTGGAGATTTTTTCAATTTATATGTCATATGAATAGGTGATGTCGCAAGAAATAAGTGCAATCTTGGTTCAGCTGCACTTTTAAGTGCTTCCCAAGCGGTGTCTATATCTGACTTAACTGTTCTGGCTAAACCTGTAACAGAAGTTTCTTTAATCGTTTCTGCTATGGTTTTCACTGCGTTAAAATCACCTTGGGAGGAAGCAGGAAACCCTGCCTCCATGCGATCTATTCCCAAGCGCTCAAGCTGTTTAGCAATTTCCATCTTTTCCAATTGATTGAGATTCACCCCTGGAGATTGCTCTCCATCTCTCAGCGTTGTATCAAAAATTTTAATGTGAGACATATGTTTTCACACCTTTTTGTTTTTATTTGTTATTTACAGGCTGTTTGACAAAAGGCATTAACTCACGTAACTCTTTTCCAACCGTTTCAATTGGATGTTGATTTTCTTGAGCATTGATTGCATTATATTTAGGACGATTTGCTTGGTTTTCAAGAATCCATCCTTTAGCAAATTCACCAGATTGGACCTCTGCAAGAACTTCTTTCATACGTGCTTTTGTTTCGTCATTGACTACTCGTGGCCCAGATACAAAGTCACCCCATTGCGCTGTATCAGAGATAGAGTAGCGCATGTTTTCCAATCCGCCTTCATAAATCAAGTCAACAATTAACTTTACTTCATGTAAACATTCAAAATAAGCTACTTCCGGCTGATATCCAGCTTCTGTTAATGTTTCAAATCCTGCCTTAATTAAACTTGAAAGACCGCCACATAATACAGCTTGCTCGCCAAATAAGTCTGTTTCTGTTTCTTCTTGGAAACTCGTTTCAAGTACACCTGCTCTTGCAGCTCCAATACCTTGTGCATAAGCAAGCGCAATTTGTTTTGCATTACCAGTAACGTCTTGCTGTACACCATACAAAGCAGGTACCCCTGCGCCCTCTTCATATGTTCTGCGCACAAGATGACCTGGTCCTTTCGGCGCTACAAGAAATACATCTACATCAGCTGGTGGTACAATTTGGCTAAAGTGAATATTAAAACCGTGAGCAAAGGCAATTGCATTGCCTGGTTGTAAATTCGGCTTGATGCTTTCGTTGTACACAGCCGTTTGTAATTCATCCGGTAAAAGAACCATAACTACATCGGCTTCCCTAACTGCATCAGCTACAGATATAACTGTAAAACCATCTTCTTCTGCTTTTTGTTGAGACTTTCCTGGTCTTAAACCGACCACGACATCATATCCACTTTCGCGTAAATTAAGTGCATGAGCATGCCCCTGAGAACCATAACCTACAATCGCGATCTTCTTTTCTCTTAAAACCTCTGTTTGAATATCTTTTTCATAAAGTACTTTTTGCATTTTATTCTTCCTCCCAATTTTATGTTTTTTATTATATTTATAGCTATTTTTTCTACTCATTACATAGAAAAATAAAACCCGTTTATTATACTTACACTGAAAATGAACTTATTTCCGTTACATGTGGTTGTTGTCCACGCAGAAATGCAGTTGTTCCAGTTCTTGTCAATTCCTTAATACCATAAGTTCCTAACAAGTTAATCAAAGCATCAACTTTATCTGGCTTTCCAGTTACCTGGATAGTTAGACTGTCTTTACTAACATCTATTACGGACGCCCGAAATGGTGCGATTACACCTTGGATTTCAGCGCTTAAATGTGCGTTGCTGGCCACTTTAATTAAGGCTAATTCTCTTGCCACCATCGCTTTATCTGTAATATCAGATACCTTTAGTACATCAATTTGCTTATTCAGCTGTTTTGTTAACTGCTCTAACTTTTGATCATCACTTACTTCCACAACAAATGTCATTTTTGAAATACCCTTCACTTCTGAACCACCAACCGAAATGCTTTCAATATTGAATTGCCGCTTATATAGCATCCCTGTAATACGGTTCAAAACCCCTGCCCTGTCTTGAACAGTAGCCGTTATGATACGTTTCATTTTTTCACCCCTATCATTTCGTGAATTCCTTTTCCAGGAGCAATCATCGGGTAAACACATGTCTCTTGAGCAACTCTGCAATCAATAACAACAGGACCGTTATAAGCAAAAGCATCTTTTAAAGTACTGACTACATCATCCTCACGATCAATCTTAATTCCGCGAACCCCATAACTTTCTGCAAGCTTTATAAAGTCTGGGTTAGTTGAAAATACGGACTCGGAATAACGTTTATCATAAAAACTCTCCTGCCATTGCCTTACCATTCCAAGTGCATTGTTATTAACAATGACTACCTTAACAGGCAAATTCCTTTCGTAAATAATAGAGAGCTCATGTGCAGTCATCTGGAACCCGCCATCGCCTACGACAGAAACTACCAAATCATCCGGTGCACCAAGTTGTGCTCCGATTGCCGCCGGAAACCCAAAGCCCATTGTCCCAAGGCCACCAGAAGTAACCCAGCGATTTGGTTTATCAAAATTGTAAAATTGAGCTACCCACATTTGATGCTGCCCAACATCTGTGGTGACAATCGCTTCACCATTAGATATCTGATATACCTGTTCTAATAGCCATTGTGGAGATAGGAGATCACTTGGACTTTCGTACCATAAAGGATATTCTTTTTTATTTTGTTGAAGTTTTTCCTTCCAGGCCTGGTGTTCAGGCATATCAATCTCACTGTTTAATAATTCCTTTAAAGCTTCTTTGGCATCTGCAACAACTGGAATATCTGTAGAAATATTTTTTCCAATTTCTGCAGGGTCAATATCGATATGAGCTACCCGTGCATTTGGTGCAAAGTGCTCTAAATTTCCTGTTAAACGGTCGTCAAATCTTGCACCAATATTAATTAATAAGTCGCTCTCATAAATCCCCATATTGGCCGCATAAGTACCATGCATTCCAGCCATTCCCAAAAAGAGTGGATTCGTCCCAGGGAAACTCCCTAATCCAAGCAATGTGTTTGTAATAGGAAGTTCATACTTCTCAACAAATTCCTTCAACTCTGCTGAAGCTTCCGAAAACAATACACCTGCTCCTGCAAGAATTAATGGTTTTTTTGCCCTTCCTAATGCTTCAGCTAGTTTTACAATCTGCAGTGGATTAGGTTTTGTTGTAGGTTGATATCCTGGTAAATGGAACTCTGTTTCAAATTTTTCTGCAGAGAGTTCTTGCGATATATTTTTTGGTATATCAACGACAACCGGCCCAGGCCGTCCCGTGGTTGCAATATGGAAGGCTTCTTTTACAATCCTCGGCAAATCAGATAACTTTTTTACTTGGTAGTTATATTTTGTAATAGGGGTAGTAATTCCCATGATGTCAGATTCCTGGAAGGCATCTGTTCCGATCACCTGATTTGCTACTTGACCAGTGAATACAACCAAGGGTAAAGAGTCCATCATTGCATCCGTAATACCAGTAATTAAGTTTGTCGCTCCAGGACCAGACGTTGCTAATACTACTCCTGCTTTACCAGTAACACGTGCATAACCTTCTGCTGCATGAACTGACCCTTGCTCATGTCTGGAAAGTATATGCTTAAATGGAGCGTCGCTTCGGTACATCGCATCATAAATTGGTAATACTGCACCACCCGGATATCCGAATAACGTGTCTACACCGGCTTCAACTAGTGTTTCAATTAATAAATCAGCACCTGTTATTGTTTTATTTGCACTTTCTGCCGCGTGATTCTCTACTTTCACTTTTATTTACCTCCCTAAGTAATAAAGTCATGGTTAATATATTTTCAAATTTTCTAATATCTACTGTTACCTAAACCTATTCGCCATTCCATCCATCATACATCTATAGCATTTTTAAATTGGAATGATTTACAAATTCAAGAAAAAAGACCCTTCTCTCCCTAAAATTCTGATTCTATTTCAGATTTTTTGGGGAGAAAAGAGTCTGCTTTTCACGGTACCACCCAGGTTCATAGTATTCTCGCAAATACTACCTCATTAAGCTAATAAAAATTTAGCCTTTTTTTGATAACAGGTACATAATGATATACCTGGCTAAGCCTAATAGAAAACCGTTCAACCTAGCACTCGGGGATGATGTCGGAACAATATGTATTTCTAGGCTTTCAGCAACCCTAGATCTCTGTGAATACATTACCCATGTTCTTTTATTCCCGTCATCGAGTTCAACTTTTTTATTTTATCTATACTAACCAGCGTCTAATTCATTTCCTTGCTTCGGATAACATTGTATGCCAGCCGTTGTAACTAAATCCCGAAATGTATGAAGTAAGTGTTTTGTTATTTCTCCTGGTTTACCATTTTGAATTGGCCTACCATCGACCTCTATCACTGGAATAACTTCTGCTGCTGTTCCAGTTAAGAATACTTCATCGGCAATATATACATCATGCGTTGTAAATGGGCGTTCTTCTATTTGATAATTTAAGTTTCTAGCTACATCTATAATGACATTACGTGTAATTCCTTCTAAAGCCCCCAAATATACAGGCGGGGTTATAATTACACCATTTTTAACGATAAAAATATTATCTGCTGACCCTTCTGTTACATAACCTTGGTCATTAAGCATTAAAGCTTCATCTGCTCCAGATTGTGTAGATTCTAATTTTACTAATATATTATTTAAATAATTTAATGATTTAATTTGTGGACTTAGTACATCTGGCCGATTTCTTCTGGTTGCTACTGAAACCAGTTTTAGTCCATTCTCATATAAGTCTTGCGAGTAAATAGAGAGTGCTTCCGCAATGACAATGACACTGGGATTCGAACAGTTCCTAGGATCTAACCCTAAGTCTCCTTCGCCTCTGGATATAACAACTCTAATATAGGCACTGGATAGTTCATTTTTGCGAACTGTATTTACAATAATTTGAGTGAGTTCCTCCTTGCTATAAGGAATTGTTAATCTGATCGAATGTGCAGAAGCATATAGTCTGTCTAAATGCTCTTTTAATTGAAAGACATTGCCACTATAAACGCGAATACCTTCAAAAACGCCATCGCCATATAAAAATCCATGATCGTATACAGATATAACAGCTTCATTTTTATTTACAAATTGGCCATTTACATATATCCATTGACTGTTCATACGTAAGCACTCCTTTCTTCTCTATTTTTAATTTTTTGACATTTTTATATAAAAATTTTTAACTTCCCTTATTTTTTAAAATTATATGCCTCATGGGAAGTTTCTGAAAATGATATTGAAATAAATAATACAACTTTTTAAGTGAATGGTCAACATCTATTTGAAGTTTTTCATATGACTGCGAGAAGCGTGCTTTCAATGGTTGCGCTTACATCATTTACATGACAAGAAAGTTACTTTTTTAAACCAAATTGTTACATTTTTGTTACATTTTAAAAAAGCGATTAATCTTTCCACTTTTTAGGTTAATCGCTTTTTTATGGTCTATATAAATTTAATCTAATAACCGATTATTGTTATCCACAGACATTAGCTTCGCCTGTCTAGAAGCAGTTTTATGAACCGTCCCCTCACCATGGCAAACACTGCACATATATTGCCACCCTTCATCATCTGCTAACATACCTGTGCCTTCGCATGCTTTACATACACTCTCTCTGTCAACCATTTTATAACCTCCTGTAAAACCTTTAAATTTAGGCTTGTTTTATATGTATTATATTGTCCATTTATTGCAAATACTACTCATGAATCATGGCAGAAATGAGGTGAAAACTTGGGAAGAGACGAACATAATCAGTCAAAGGGGAAAAATCGCTTAGCACAAACTCCAAAAAACCAACTATCTGATGGCAGAGATATTGAATTTAATGAGGAGTTTGCGGACTTTGATGATAAACAGGCACAAGCAAGAAGCCGAGCTGCAGATAAGCGTGCGAAGAAAAAGTAAGCAAATCGAGTAGGTGACTAATCATTATTTGATTAGTCACCTCTCATACACCGTACGTCAGACTGTTTAACAAACATATAAATACAACACTATAAAAAACACTTTTCATGATTTCAACCTTAAAAAAGCCTGAAACCTAAAAATTAAAAAGATTTCGATATTATTAAGCTGCTAAAAGCTCCACAATATCCGAAACTTTTCTGATTTTCGTTAACCTTTTGAAATCATAAGCAACACCAATTAGAGCTGCCTCTGCTTTTACAGAATCCAGCCCTCTTCCCAGGTAATAAGTATAACCAAAGTACCGCTTAATTGTCCCGAAAGGGTGTTCCACAATTTGCGACCGTTTTTTATAGATTTCATTATTTGCTATGGTATCCTTTTTTAATTTTTCTAGAACTTCCTCTTGTTCCCAGCGTTGTATGTTCCTTTCGCTTTTGGCTTTTGTGCATAAACCATAGACGGGACAGGATAAACATATCTCTCCTCCGATATATCTTTTATACTTTAATCCATTTTTAGAGGACTTTTCCATGTAAGGAAGCTCCCTCCCTTGAGGACAAAGGTAAGTGTCAGTTTCTTTTTGGTAACGAAAGTTATCTTTTGAATAAGCCGAATTTCCAGATACACTTTTAACTTTTTGTGGTTTTAAATATAAAGTATTCCCATCATCTAGACAATCTTTTATTTCTTTTGCATTATAATATCCTGTGTCTGCTACGATTGCTCTGTTTTTGTTTTTTGATAGAATTTCATTTACTTGGGAAGTCATAGGGGATAGTTGACTTTGGTCATTTACATCATTCACTACATCTAAAGTGACAATTATCTTGTGCTTACTATCTACGGGCAGATTGCATGTTGTAAGCGACATCTACCTTCCCATTATTTTTCATAGCTCTAGATTCAGGATCTGTAATTGTTAATTGCTTCTTTCCCTCTTCATTCATTTTCTTTTTCAATTCTGCTAGATGCTTTCTTTTCTTTTGATATTTGTCAATTTTTATTTCCATTAATGAAACTGTTTCGTTTGTTAGTTCATCCTCTTGTGCCATTTCTTCTAATCGTTGGATATAATGTTCTATTTTTTCATCAAAATAATTAATTTTCTTCGCTAATCCATTTGGAGTAATATAGTTACCCTTACTATTCTGAGCTTGTATCTTTGTTCCATCAATGGCAATAAGTTGGCCATCAATCAGTCCCCATCCTTTGAGTAGGCAAGTAAATGTACGCATTATCTTTTAAAACCTTTACGGTTTTCCTTCAAAAATAATGAGATAGTCCCATGATCAGGGCGTATTCCATTCACTAACCACATTAATTCAATATTTCTTTTACATTCTGTTTCTAAGGAACGTGAAGATCGAATCTTGTTAAAATACCCATAAATAAATAACTTCAATAAATCTTTTCTTTCATACGGAGGATTGTTCCTGTAGGAAGTTCCTTCCTTCTTGTCGGGAACCCTTGTAAGAGCTCCCCGGGTAAGAGCTATAACCCCCCCATGTAACTGCTGTATTTACTGTATGGAACTCGGGCAGTATTGGACTTTGTTTTGTAAAGCAAACTCGTCCATTCCAAGTCAGCCTTATATACAGTTCCTGTTCGTCAGTTCGGGGTTTTGCCTCCGGCTAACAGTTCCTACTGCCAAGCCTGTAGTGGACTTTCACCACCAGGCTATAGCCCATGCCGGGCACACTTTTAAGAAGCGATTCATTACAGTGAATCGCTTCGCTGTTTTTACACCTTTTATATTGCATCTATTCGGTAGTATTATGTACAATAATTTGTAATTGTGGGGAAATGAGGAAAAAACATGTCAAAGAAAAATGTTGAAGACTATCTTACAGAAGGAATATACGGTTTAAATCGCCCGAAAGAAGCTGAGCGTCACTATTTTTTAGGTACTCTAAGAGAACGGATCGTCCTAGCATTAACCATAGGACAGGTTATGACTGACTCGGGAATCAACAAGCTAGAAGATGCTATGAAGAATCATCGTGATAGTAAATTATTAATCAATGGCCATATATCTTATCGTTTTTTAAAGGCTGAAAAAAATTTGGCGAATAAATATAACATTCCATATACGGTCATTTCGAATGAAGAATATGAAACCGACATTGGGGCCGTCTTAACCTATGACTATGCTATCGATTATGGAAATATTTTTATAGAGGAAGAAGACATTATGGAAGATAAAAAACAAGAAAGATCCAGCTCTATTTTTTCTGTAATTAAAGATTGGTTCACCTCTCCTAAATAACAAAAAAGCAGCCGAGCTACTCAATGAAATGATTAGCTTGGCTGTTTATGTTTTTTTGAATTATAATTTTTGTCCGTAATATTTATCTAGTGAGAATCCTCTGCCCATAATCTCTGACGCATCCAGGAAAATAACAAAGGAACCCGGATCTTCTTGTTGTAATAATTTCTTTAAATAGACTGCTTCATTTCGTTCTGCTACACATAAAATCATTGTCTTATTGTCATTTGTATAACCGCCTAATGAACGGACTTTGGTAAGGCCGCGATCAATTCCCGTTCTTATAAGTGATTCCATCCGCTTTTCTTCTTCTGTTATAATCATGATCAGCTTTGCTGATGAAGTTCTTAACTGAACAATATCGATTACTTTGCTTGATATATAAATACTTATTAATGCAAATAACGTCAGTTCTAAATTAAACACAATCAGCGAAGTGATGACGACAAGACTATCTACGATTAATTGAGAATAACCGCTTGATAAGCCCGTAAATTTTTTTACAATTTGGGCGATTGCTGCTGTCCCGCCGGTCGAACCATTTCCCTTATAAACAATACCTAGGCCCACACCAAGTAAAATCCCCCCGTACAACGCTCCTAGCAACGGGTTCGTAATGGCAAATGGTAGATCTGTAGTAAGCCATATAACAAAAGGAACCCAAAACGTTCCAACTAATGTTTTTCCGCTAAAATCCTTTCCTAGCGTTAACCAGCCAATTAGAAAAATAGGTATATTAATAAGAAATTGTGTGAGCGCAGGGCTAAGTTGATATACTTCAAACAAAATGGTACTGACCCCAGAAAGTCCTCCCGCTGCAAGCTTGGAGGGGAGTAAGAACATGTTATAGCCGAATCCTACAAGCGACGCTCCAATAATGACCTGTATATATTGAATAATAGAACTGTTTTCTTTTAGTTTAAATTCCATCACTTTTTAAATCCTTCCTATAAAAAATAGTGGCTTTTCATTCAGTTAAGACTATCCAATCATTATATTGTAAATACATTTCACAGGCATGTCAATTTGACGTTGTCTATGTCGTGAAAATGGAATTTCCTCATAAAAAATCCTTTGTAAGGAATAATAATAGTGGAGGTGTTAAATATGTCACAACCTTATCTATGCCCGAATTGTAAAACAAATCATTCTCGTTTTAATGTCATCGAACAGGTCGCCAAACCCGTAAAATTAAATGCTGCTACTGGAAAGATTATCAACGATTATTCAAATGAAAGTGTAGAAGTCTATCACATTCTCTACGAAGGTCCGCAATTTAGAATTCAATGTGCTTCTTGTGGGCTTATTGAGTCAGAGGAAACGTTTATTAAATATGCGCAATTCAATAATAAAAATACTTAGACTGAAGCATTTTCTGATAAACTAGCTGCGTCGTAAAAAAAATAGGCAACCTTATACACTGCTTTATTATTTAAAAATCCCTTCACTCAATGAAAAGGAAGGGACTTTTATTTCTTTATAGATAGTCTTTACGCAATTCCTCAGCAGTTTTTGGAGAAATATATCCAGGTGCCACATCATAAACGGTTTTAGCACCCTTTTGTCCTTCTTGGTTTAGACGATATGCAGCGCGAGCATACGCAGTGACTACACTTGCAGTAAACTCCGGGTTACTATCCAAATTCAAGCTATATTCTACAATTTGATTGTTTCCTTCACCAGTTTTTCCACTACGTATGACAAAACCACCATGAGGCATAGCAGCATGATCTCTTTTCAATTCTTCTTCCGTAATAAAGTGAACGGTTGTTTCATAATCCACAAAGTAATTAGGCATAGTCTTAATATCTTTCTCTATCCTTTCTGTATCAGCGCCTTCCTCCGCTACAATATAACATGTACGGACATGTCGGTCATTTTTAGATACATCTGGATTCTCGCCATTTCTTACCTGTTTCATCACTTCTTCCGATGGAATCGTATATTGGACTCCGTTTTTAACACCATCTACTCTTCGCACAGCATCTGAATGCCCCTGACTCAAGCCTTTTCCCCAAAATGTATACGTATTTCCTTCAGGTAGTAGCGCCTCAGACATCACACGATTAATCGAAAACATACCAGGGTCCCAGCCAACGGAAATGATGCTCGTTTTTCCGCTTGCTTGAGCAACTTTATCAACCGATGCAAAGTATTCAGGAATCTTTGCATGGGTATCAAAGCTATCAACCGTGTTAAACATTTCAGCAAATGCCGGAACCTGCTCAGGAAGATCTGTTGCAGAACCACCGCATAGAATCATGACATCTATTTTTTCCGTGTAATTTTTTGCTTCATCAATATGTAGTACTTTTACATCTGGATTAATTACATTGACACTTTCCGGTTTTCTTCTAGAAAAAACAGCGACAAGCTCCATGTCTGATTGTTGAGCAATAGAAGCCTCTGCGCCCCTTCCTAAGTTTCCGTAACCTACAATTCCAACTCTAATTTTATTTCCCATATTTTCCCCTCCGTTTATGAAAAGTTATTACTCTCTACTCTCCGATGTTCTTTTATACTATCGTTTCTTCTTTTTTTCTGCAATAAAGAAGGTTGGATGCAAGCGCTATATTTTTAGAATTCCATTCGTTTAGCTCAAAGGATTAATAATATCCCTTTCTTTTTCTGTACTTAGCTAAGAACAAAAGAAGAAATGGAAGTGGAAAAAGCACAATCGTATACGCATAAAGGGTCAAAAAAAACTCTAAATGCCTTCTCGTGTCCACCATAATGTAAGCGAATATGCCTATTAAAATACTTATAACAGTAAAAACAACCACATTCTTTCCTTTTTTATTCGGCTTTTTTAACACCGTTAGCTGTTCATAAGCAATGAGAAGAAATAAACTGCCACGAATAAACGAACCAAACGTCATTAGTATTAAGGCGTATACATCCAATCGATCAATAAACTTCAAGGTGACGACCCGGACAATTTCTAATGCTGGGTAAACAAAGTTATCTGTCTGTTCTAAACCAAAGGTCATAATTGCTCCAGTCGATGTCGATAACATCATAAATACATTCGCAATGACACTAACTAGCCACAAGGTAAATGTATACTTTTTGCAAGGATGTTCTAGCGGTATTGTTAATAGAAACAATAATTCGATCCATACAGTAGAAAATAGTAAAGCTCCAAGCAATACAGGTTTCCACCCATGTTCTAAAAACGGCATTAATTCATATATATCTCTTTCACGAAAATTTGTAAAAGTAATCGAGTGTCCTGTTAACATCACTATAAAAAACAATATACCGGCTGTTAAAGCAATCCCTTTTGCTCCTTTTGCGGCCCCATACATCGATAAAAGCAAAAAAACAGCGACTAAAATCCATGAAGGTGTGGCTATAAGAAATGATGCATTTACCATATCGATTAATGCAGCTATTGATAAAGATGCTAAGAAAGTAAAATACAAGAAGAATAAAATAGCTATTCCATTACCTGCAAAATTACCAAATAAGCTTTTTTGCGCTTTATAAATTGGCTCATCCGGATATATCAGTCTCAAACGATACAAAATGAAAGAAAATAAAAAGCCGATCGGGATGGCTATAATTGCAGAAATCCAAACATCTCTTCCAGCAAGATTAATTGCGAGAGGAAGCAACACAACATGACCCATAATCGGGAGGGTTAAAACAATAAGAAAAAACATTTGCCATTTATTGACCACTCTACTCCCTCCCTTTAAAAATCATATGGATTTCGATTTTTCTTCTTTTTGTAACTTTCACCTGGACTATCGATTAAACCTTGTTCCGTTATTTCTACGTCAACATTTACATTTATTTCTGCTTCAGAAAAAATATCCTCCCATTTGTCTTTCACTTTATTAAACGCTTTTGGCTGTTTGCGATAAGTGTTCATCCCGATTAAAGTGACATCTGCTTTAAAGTCTTTCTGAAGTTTATTAAGTGCTTTGTGAATTGCCTTTTCAATTTTTCCAGCAACTTTTTTTTCAAAATCAGAGATCTGTATAGGCATTGTTGTCCCTTCAATAATTTGTTCTGTTATCTCTCCAACTGCATCCATATGAATATCAACTTTTAATTGATTCCCTTGCAGTTTCGTTTTCACATCGGTATCCCCTCTTAATAATTCAAAGGATCCTTTCACGTCATCAAAAGTAACCCGGACACTTGCGCCTTGTGTTTTGTTATTAAGCAACATTAATCCAGCTGATTCTAACACATCTAATTTACCTACTTTTCTTCCATTTTTTATAATGGCCGTACCATTAATTTGTGTTAATTGACTACCCGCTTCTTCTTCCTTTCGTTTTATGATAGGAAGGTAACCATTATTCATTGTACTCATCAACATTTTAAAAAGCTCCCTTGCTCTGACGGTAGGGTAGCTAGATACAAATTCACCTGATTCAAGACCTGAAACTAATTCTCTTGAAATGTTATTACTGAAGATAGGATCTGTAGTAAATATATCTTTTGGATCTTCATCTGTGATAAATAAATAACTATTTAAACGAAGCATTTGCTCTCTTCTCAGCACATCTAAAAAATTTAGCATGTCTTCTTCTGAAGCTAAGTCTTCATGAATGATCCATACAATGGCATGCGTGAAAAATAATCTTCTTTTGGATATTCTGATTACTTCTCTTGCAGCATCAAAAAATGTTTTACTTTTTGTTGTTAAAATAATACTTTTTTCTTTCACTGTTTCCTCGTTTGGGGTTACATCTGAAGGTGCGATGGCTTCAACTGCAATTTCATATTCATCTCCAGCTTTCTTTATTCCTACTCCTACCACCATCATTGATTCGTCCAGTTCAACACTATCCTTACAACCCGCTAAAAATAACATCAGAACAATAACTACTGCACTAATTATTCTTATCATGCTTTTCATTTCCTTTATTTGGGGAAGGTGGTACCCTTTTGTATCTGATTGGACGGACATTCGGTATACTTTTCGGTCTGTATTTTAATAATCTGTATGGCAGTCGGATGAATGCGTCTTTCCAATCTCTGAAATACAATGGCATAATAGGTGCCATATAATAGACGCCCATTGACTTAAGGTTTGCCATATGCATGATCGTAAATAATACACTGACCATCAGCCCATAAAATCCAAAAGTAGCACTAGGAATGATATAGATAATTCGAAGCAAGGTAACTACTTCGGCAACTGGTGTCACAATAAAGGCAGTAATAGCTGCTGTTGAAACAACAATAATCGTTTGTGCACTGATTAAGCCTGCAGCAACAGATACCTCTCCCAAAATCAATGCTCCAACAATACTCACCGCCTGCCCGATCGCTCGCGGCATCCGTACTCCTGCTTCCCTTACAATTTCAAATAAAACAATCAAAAGTAACGTTTCTTGTACTAATGGTAAAGGTACACCTTCCCTTGATTTTTCCAGCGCCAGAAGAAATCCAGATGGTATGGCCTCTTTATGGAAATTCACAATACAAATGTACAGAGCTGGCAACATGGTACTTATTACAAAAGCAAACAAACGTAACAGCCTTACAACGGAAGAGCTAAACGGCCTGGAACTATAATCTTCTACGTCTTGCATTTTTTCTAAAAATAAACTTGGGTAAAATAAGGTAATAGGCGTTCCATCTACGATGAGAACAACTCTCCCCTCCATTAGCATAGCTGCGGCTACATCTGGTCTTTCCGTATTGCCTGTTACAGGAAAAATCGTGTATGTTTGGTCTTCTAAATATTGCTCTATTTGTCCAGAACTCGCAATATCATCCACCTCAATTTTTCTAATTCTCTTATTGACACGCTCTAACACTTGCGGATCTACAATCCCCTCTACATACGCTAAAACAACTTCCGTTTGGCTGTATTCTCCAAACGTATATAACTGAAATCGTAATTGAGGGGAGGCGATTCTTTGTCTTAATAGCGATATATTTGTATGAACACTCTCGATAAAACTTTCCCTTGATCCACTTACAACTGCTTCTGTTGGAGGCTCTTCAATGCTTCTGGTCTCTTTTCCCTCTGTACTAGCAATGATACCCGTTGTATAACCCTCTATTAAAATGAAGGTATTTCCTCTTAACGTTTTTAAAATGGCATTATATAGATTAGCTTCATATTTGACTTCGTTAATATATATTTTTTCTTTTACACCTTCAATGATATTGTCAGCGACCTTAGATTGTTTACGCAGGGGTTCAAGTATATTTTGGTGAATGGACGCTTCATCAGCTAATCCTCCAATGCTTAAAATCAAAATGTGAATTTCCTCGTTTTTCCTATTATGTAAAGTAACTTCTCCCCAAGAAGTGTCAGGACTATCCCCCAGTATTTTCCTAATATGTGCTTTGTTTTTTTCGAGGTCCCGATCAATCGATATATGTTTTGTTTTCCTTACTTTATTAGCTGATTTTTTTCGTGTCACCAAATAAACCCTCCTTTTTCACGGGAATATGCCCTCCTATTATGAGAAATTGCGTACCGATTTATACCTTCTACAAATAAATTCATCCGCTCCTTTACTTATGGTAAGCGTTTTCTTATAATGAAGGTACGCATCGAACCATTTAGGGGGAATAATATGAACACAGTGAAAGAAGGTACTTTATTATGGGAACCGACTCACAACAGGATGCAGCAATCAAATATATACGCCTATATGAAATGGTTAAAACAACATAAGGAACTTGATTTTCAGGATTATCATTCGCTTTGGAAGTGGTCTGTCGATGAACTGGAAGACTTTTGGGCATCCATTTGGGACTATTTTGATATTCAATCCAATAAACCTTACCAAAATGTATTAACAACACATAAAATGCCTGGAGCAAAATGGTTTCCGGAGGCGACTATCAATTATACAGAACATATTTTCAGAAATCGTAATCAAAAAAAGCCAGCGATTATTCATGCTTCCGAAAACAGGGAGACTGCTGAAGTAACTTGGGAACAGCTTTATCAGGATACGATAAACCTCCAGCATACACTGAAAAAGTTGGGAGTAAAAAAAGGAGATCGCATTGTTGCTTACGTAGCAAATATCTATGAAACAATTGTAGCTTTTCTAGCTACAGCTAGTTTAGGTGCTATATGGTCCAGTGCTTCTCCGGATTTTGGAACACAAAGTGTTATTGACCGGTTTAAACAAATTGAACCTAAAGTGATGATTACCGTTGATGGCTACCGGTATAACGGAAAAGACTTTGATCGTAGTCAAATTGCTGAAGAAATCCAGTCGGAACTTCCAACACTAGAAGCAACGATTGCTATTTCTTATTTAGATAACAACCCAGATTTCAGCAGACTGAAAAACGTTATTCATTGGGAAGAAGCAATGCAACCTAGCCCAACAGCAAACCTTACTTATGAATATGTTCCATTTAATGACCCACTATGGGTATTATTTTCTTCCGGTACAACGGGAAAACCAAAACCGATCGTACAAAGCCAGGGTGGTATTTTACTGGAACATTTAAAAGCGTTAACTTTCCATGCGGATCTCAGTGAAGACGACCGTTTCTTTTGGTTTACCACAACCGGCTGGATGATGTGGAACTTTCTTGTTGGCGGATTGCTAACTGGAAGTACCATTATTTTATATGACGGAAGCCCAGGATATCCGAATAAAAAGATGCTTTGGAAATTTGCAGAGCAGACAAAAATGACTATCTTCGGCACAAGTGCCAGTTTCATCACTGGCTGTATGAAGGATGAAATTACACCTAAAGAAGACTTTAATTTACAACACTTGAAAAATATCAGCTCGACTGGCTCTCCCTTGCCACCAGAAGGTTTCCAGTGGTGCTATGAAAATGTGAAAAAGGATTTGTGGATAGCTTCTGCCAGTGGAGGAACTGATATTTGCACAGCATTTATATTAGGCGCACCGATCCTCCCCGTTTATGCAGGGGAATTGCAATGCAGGGGACTTGGGGCAAAAATTGAAAGCTTCGATGGCAGTGGTAAACCCCTGATTGACGAAGTAGGAGAACTTGTTTTAACCGAACCGTTTCCATCCATGCCGATTTATTTTTGGAATGACCAAGATGGTGTTCGATTGCATGAAAGCTATTTTGATGTATATCCAGGCATTTGGAGACACGGAGACTATTTAAAAATAACCGACCGGCATACTTGTGTGATTTACGGCCGATCTGACGCAACGATAAACCGCGGTGGTATTCGTATTGGTACAAGTGAAATTTACCGGGCTGTAGATCAAATTAGTCAAGTAGCTGATAGTTTAATAGTGGATATTCCAAAAAATGATGGAGACTCATTCGTACCATTATTTGTTGTGATGAAAGAAGGATATCCATTAACCGACGAAATCAAACAAGCAATCAAAAAGCAAATTAGAACACAATGCTCTCCAAGGCATACACCAACCGAAATCTATGAAGTTAGCGATTTACCTAGAACATTAAACGGCAAGAAATTGGAAATTCCAGTGAAAAAAATATTAATGGGAAAAGACGTTGAAGAGGTTGTTAACAAAGGGTCATTGGCGAATGCAAAGTCTTTGGAAAGTTTTGTTTCATTTGCAAAAAAGTCTACTCAAATTTGAACTGCCCTCTGTCGAGTAGACAGCGGAAATAATAACAGGGTCTGAGCGGCTTTAGCTCTATATTCCATAGGGCTAAGGCCGCTAAAGCGTCCTGCACAATATCCATACGTACTTTCCAAATTGTTTTTCTATCTTTGTTCATAGAGGTCGTCCTTCCCTTTGCCGTATCTATTAATTTTCTATGACCATTATACCGCTTTACACGTTTTTGCCCACGCAAAAACACCTCCGAATTAGTATATTTTGATTATACCATTTCAAAGGTGTTTTTTATTGTTTCTTTTATATAGGTTGGTCTAGTGAAACAGATTTTTATTTTTTGGCCTGTCTACCTTCAGGAGAGCATATCATAATCGAGTAGAATTTTTTATTAAGTTCTAAAAGTTTTTTTCTGCGTACCGAGACTAACTACTACATATGCCAACAATGCTAACACTGTCGGCAACACTACAGAATGAAATCCAAATGGCTCTGGATAAAATGTATCCGAAAGAATATACAATCCTACTCCAACGATCATAGAAGCAAGTGCACCGTATTTATTTCCTTTATTCCAATAAAGCCCTAAAATAATCGGCCAAATGAAGGCCGCTTCCAGTCCGCCAAATGCAAATAAATTCAGCCATATTATTAAATCAGGCGGATTCAGTGCCATAACAAAAACAATCATTCCTAAAACTGCTGTAACACCTATGCTTAATTGCTTGATCCGTACATGTGAGGCTTTTGGCTGTATATAGTTTAAATATAAGTCCTTTACAATCGATGAACTTACTATTAGCAATAAAGAATCTACAGTAGACATAATTGCTGCCATTGGGGCTGCTAAAACAATTCCTGCCAGCCATGACGGTAAAACTTCTAATGCAATAAGAGGCATCACCTTATCACCTATTTCGATATCCGGCAAGATGGGTCTTGCCAGCACACCGATTAAGTGCATATTCAACATAATAAAGCCGACGACAAATGTCCCAATGATCAGGGCACGGTGCATGGATTTAGCATTTTTATAAGACATGGCTCGTACAGCAATTTGCGGCAGTGCTACAACTCCAACCCCTACAAGAATCCAAAATGAAGATACATAAGCAGGCGTCAAATCCCTTTCTGCTCCATAAGGACTTAATAGATTTGGGTTCTCCGTATAAAGGTCTGCCATAATATTAGAAAGCCCGCCTCCGGCAATAATTGTTGCAATCAGTAATATGAGTGTACCAAGGAACATAATACTGCCTTGTATAGCGTCAGTGAAAGCAACAGCTCGAAATCCGCCAATGATTACATAAAACAAAACAGAGACGGCAAAAATAAATAATGCAGTCGTATATTGCATCCCTGTTAAAGACTCAATTAATCTAGCGCCACCAATCCATTGTGCCGCCATTGCTGAAAATAAGAAAATAATAATACTGATTGCTGAAAACAATACAACCCACTTCGATTGATATCTTTTTTTTAGGAAGTCGATCATAGTTACTGCCTTATACCTACGAGTGATAATGGCAAATTTCTTCCCTAATACCATTAACACAAAATAGCCTGTCGCAACTTGTGACATTGCTAATAATACCCAGCCTAATCCTTTGTCGTAAGCGGCACCCGGTCCCCCAATAAAACTGCTGGCGCTGCCATATGTTGCCGTCATTGTCATTGCTAAAATAAAACCACCCAAACTTCTGTTTCCTAAAAAATATTCCTGTAAAAATGAATGAGATGATTTAACATACCTGCTGGACCACATGCCAACACCAAATATGATGATCAAGAATCCAAGTAAAGGAACCAATGCTTGCCAGTTCATTTTACTTCTCCTTCGTCATCAAATGGAATATCAACAAAGTATTTCTTTACAATTACTGTTACTAACACAGTCATGATTATAAAGCCGAGTATACAACTGTAAAAAAACCATGCGGGAAATCCAAATACATACTTATAATTAGCTGGGTCTTTACTACCTAAACCATATGCAAAAGCAAACCACCAGATAAAGTTAAAAACAACTAATCCGACCCCTATTAATGCTTCTCTATTCGCTACTTTAAAACGATAATCATCCTGTTTCAAATCATTTTGCTTCACGCGTATAACTCCTCCTTCATCTACTTCCACTTAATTGCAAAGATTTAAAAAAGAGGGACTATTACTATAATACAACTCTAGTATAACAGATTATAAATATGTCATACTATTTTTTTATATAATTTTTTAAGATTACGAAACGAGTGAAAAGATAATCTGCTTTCATAGCGATATCAAATAATATATACTAATAGAGTAGGTAAAGCTAACTATTCAAGGAGGATTTAGTGTGTTATATATTATAGGGTTTATTGCTTTATTCTTCCTTGTTTACTATCTCATATATAAAAGGCTAATTTTTGTTCAAACGGTTTCCGGTGCAATTGTGATGGCGGTTGGTGTCTTCAGCTTAAATGTTGGACCAAATTTCAGTGAAAATGCTTTATGGTATAAATTACTGGCATTAGTAACAATCATCATCTGGGCTTTCTTTATGACATCTTTTGCAGCTTCTATTTTGACAAGCAAATTTAAAAAAATCCATTATGAACACCCTATTGGACGCTTTCGTATTGGAACATGGGTAGCCAGTACATCAGTAACTGTCATCATTATTAGCAACTATTTTCCTATCTTTAATCGGATCGTAATCCCGTTAATCATTATAAATACATGTTTATGGCTGATCTATTTTATTGTATCTATAAAAACAATAATACAAATATGGACAGGAAAATCAAATGAAAATGTTAACGGAATCTTATTATTAACTACAGTGAGCACACAATCATTAGCACTTATGTATAATAATGTGTGGGACGATTTCAGCTCTTATTTTTATATTAATATGACATTAATTATTTTAGGGTTTATTTTTTACCTATTGAGTGCCTTATTAATGCTTAAGCGCTACGTAAAATTTACATGGAGTCTGGTGGATGACTGGATGGCACCCAACTGTATTTTACACGGGGCACTCTCTATCATTGGCTCTGCTGCATTGATCTCACAAACTTTCAGTTACAGAAATCTTCTTGCTTTATGGAGTGTTGTATTCTTTATCTTTATCATTCATGAGATATTGGAAATAAGTCGGGGTGTGTTTCGAATACAGCGGTATGGTTTTATAAAAGGAATTGCTTTTTATCACCCTTCACAATGGTCACGTATCTTTACTTTTTGTATGTTTTATACATTTACTTTGAAATTTAATACAAATTTTAATATCAAACCGGCTTGTATTGCTTCCACTCAAGAGGCAATTTTAATTTATGGAAAATGGATCATTGCAGCTATTTTAATTATTGAAATCGCTCTGCTTGTTCATTCCTTGGTCACTTCACAGAAACAATTTAAGACATCTTTTCGTTAAGCAACAAACGAAGGAACCCGCTTATAAGTTGGGTTCCTTCGTTTGTTGTAATGTAGTTAACATCTTATTATTACGTAATAATTCGATAAAAACTTCCAAAGCCTTTGTTTGAAATGGTGATTTCGTCACAATGGAAAATTGACGGGAAAGCGGTAAACCATTGACTTTTATGATTTCCAGATCACCATGACATAATTCTTTTTGAATTGCCCATTGTGATAGCAGGCTAATTCCTAAACCAGCCTCAACAGACTCTTTAATCGGTTGTGTGCTACTATAATGCATAAAATTATCGGGGGTAATATGAAAGAGCTGAAACATTTTTTCCGTTGCTTCCCGCGTGCCTGAACCATGTTCACGTACAATCCATGTCTCATTTTCTAAATCACTGATTTTTACTCGTTCTTTCCCTTGAATCCATTTATGGTCAGGGGAGGCTACAATTACCATGTGATCCTCCGCAAATGGCTCTGCTATTAACTTCGATTCATTAAAATGCCCTTCAACAATCCCGATATCCAGTTGATGACTTGCTACTAAATCAGCAATTTTAAATGTATTTCCGATCGTTACAGTAGGCACAATATCTGGATAGATATCCTGTAAATTAGCAATGATCCTCGGAAGTACATATTCACCAAATGTATAGCTCGCTCCAATCGACAGCGGGCCACTTGCTTTATGTTCCAAATCATCCACTAAATTTTGCATTTTTGTATAAAGCCCTAGAATTTCCTTTGCATGATGGTAAACAATTTCACCCGCCTTATTTAAACGTACATATTTATTCGTTCGCTCAAGCAGTCTTGTTCCAATCGTATCTTCAAGAGCACGGATATATTGGCTGACGGCTGGTTGTGTCATATGATGCTCATTAGCTGCTCGGGAGAAGTTTTGTTGTTCCGCCACTGTTACAAATACTTGTAAATGTTGATCCATTGTCCTACACCTCCTTATCCTGTTCTTTTGCTATTATACCATTTTACTTATCATTAATATCACGATAAATTATTTTCCTTATAAACAATATTCAACTATGCTGAAGTAAGGAGGTGTTTAAATGGGATCACAATTACAGCAGGAAAAACCACAACGAATTCCAAATGAATCGCTTTTATGGATTACAGGAATTGCATTTACCTTTTTTATTGCACTACTAGGTTATTTATTAGCATTGATACCCGGATTTGATCATATTGGCCAATTAGCATGTGCCATCATAATTGCAGTTCTTTATCGTCAAATCTTTGGATATCCAGAAGTCCTTCGCCAAGGTATTACATTCTCTTCGAAAAAATTACTACGATTAGCGATCATTTTATATGGTCTTAGGCTGAATATGGCTACCGTCTTTAATGAGGGGTTGGGGTTGCTGGCTCGTGATGCTTTGGTCATTGTCTTTGCCATTTCGGTAACAGTCTGGCTTGCTAAAGTGCTAAAAGCAGACAAATCCATTTCCCTATTACTTGGTGTTGGAACCGGGGTTTGCGGAGCAGCAGCAATAGCAGCTGTCGCACCTATTGTAAAAGCAAAAGATGAAGACACCGCGATAGGAGTCGGCATTATTGCTTTAATGGGAACTGTATTTGCGATAGGATATACGTTATTAAGACCTATTTTACCGCTACTCCCTGACGAATATGGTATTTGGTCAGGTATTAGTTTACATGAACTTGCCCACGTCGCAATTGCAGCCGCACCTGCAGGGGAAGATGCACTGGCAATAGGCCTGCTTGCAAAATTAGGACGTGTGTTTTTACTTGTGCCGCTTTGTTTCATCTTTATTTATTTCATGAAAAGAAAAAGCTCTAATCAAGAACAAAATAAGGTAGCATTCCCATGGTTTTTACTTGGTTTTATTTTACTTAGTATTTTAGGAAGCTACGTATTTGGTCATTCCATTCCTGTTTCAGAAAATGTATTAGAAGGTGTATATACAGCATCAACCTGGTTACTAACTGCTGCGATGGTTGGACTCGGACTGAATGTCAGCTTACAGGACTTGCGAAGAAGGGCATTAAAGCCTCTGGCAGCTATGACGATCACATCAGTTTGTCTTTCGTTATTAGCTTATCTAATCATTTAAAATTATCGAAGTTTCATTTAAAATGTCTCTGTTGTAATAACAGAAGGCATTTTTTTATTATACAGCTTCTACACACTTTATAAGCAATCTACTTTTTTATTACAAAAGAGTTGTATATGATAGAAGTTATTATTATATTTTTTAAAAAATTCAGGTGATATAATGACTAAAAGTCTACAGAAGCAAAGGTTATTTGTATTAACGATTGGGCTTGGCACATTGCTTAATCCATTAAATTCATCTATGATTTCAGTAGCATTAACTAGACTTCAAAATGAATTCGCATTAACATTTGCTGATGCGTCATGGTTAATATCCATTTTTTACCTTGCAAGTTCAGCCGGGCAGCCTGTTATGGGAAAACTAAGTGATATGTTTGGTCCTAAAAGGCTGTTTTTAACCGGTCTTTTTTTGGTAGCTGTATCTTGTATTTTAGCTCCATTTTCGCCTAATCTTCCCTTTTTATTAGGTTGCCGTGCACTGCAGGCGATTGGCAGTTCTACATTATTTCCTAGTGGAATGAGTATGGTGCGAACCAATATTACAGATGGCCAAGCCAAGGCATTAGCCACGTTGTCGATTTTTTCAACAACGTCCGCAGCTTTTGGACCATCTGTGGGCGGTTTTTTAATTGCTTCCTGGGATTGGCCGTCTATTTTCATCATCAACTTTCCTTTTATTATCTTATCGTTCATTTTAGCGATTTTCGTCTTGCCAAATACCGGAAAGGCGAAGCTTGAAATAGGACGTATTGACTTTATTGGTATCTCTCTGTTTATGGTATCCATCGTTGGACTAATTTTATTTTTACTCTCACTGGAAAATAACATTAACTTTGTAGCCATGTTTATCTTTCTTGCTGGTATGTTCGCTTTTTACTTTTTTGAAAAACGGCAGCAAGAACCTTTTATTGATCTGGCGTCATTAAAAAGCAATTCCAATGTATCCTTTATTTATCTGCAATTTATAAGTATTAATCTTGTTTATTACTGTTATTTCTTTGGATTTCCAACATTTTTACAGCAAGTGCTGCACTACGACGCACAGCATACAGGGCTAATCATGCTTGCTCTGGCAGGATTTGGCGTGTTTATTGCACCATTTGCAGGGCGTCTTATTGATCGGTATGGTTCGAAATTGCCACTCCTTATGGGGGCAGCAACCCTTCTAATAGGAACAGCATTACTGCTCACTTTTAATGAATCTTCACCACTGTTCTGGCTGCTTATCATCATGGCAATCCTTGGTACGAGTAACGGATTTAATAATATCTCAATGCAAACAGCGCTTTTTGAGCATGTTAAGCCAGAAGAGACTGGTTCAGCATCTGGATTATTCCAAACAAGCCGTTATCTTGGTTCTATTTTATCGTCAAGTTTATTAGGTCTTGCATTTAACAATAATATCAGTTTTGAACATTTTCATCGTGTAGCGCTCATCTGTCTCATTTTTTGTGGTTTCGTATTATTCTTAGCAATGAGACTTCCAGGCAACATACGTTTAAAAAGCAGATAAAAAGGAGCAGACATATCATTTCGGTGACTGTATTTCTTGGTTTAGCATGTAATTTAGGATTAAGAATAGCAGGGTCATTTGCCCTGCTATTTTCTATATCTATATTTTATTAGGGAATTATAAAGGATGAGTGACCGATTCCAATCAAATTACAAAGAATAAGGGTTTCATTGATTACTTACAATACCTAAAACAACTGTGCAGTCTGGGGGTATACAATTAAAGTCTCCGTCATTCGTAGTAAATAGCATGTGAAAACCCCTATCATTTTTATTTACTAATCTGTTGCAACATTGAAATTATCTTGTCTTTGTAAACCTGGTACTTGGTCTTGCGTTGTTCTTCCACGTTGAATAAAGAAAGATAAAATAAGTGCAATCAATGCAAAGATTGTTGATACCATAAATGCATCATTGATCCCTTGAACTTGGGCTAAATTGGCAGCTTCCAGCATATCCAGACTATTAGCCGGATTAAAACCATGAGAAGCGATAATGCCTTCTATGCTATGCTTAGCCTGATTCGTCATGACTGTAACTAAGAATGCCGTACCAATCGCACCAGCAACTGCCCTTACTGTATTAACCATCGCTGTTCCATGTGGGTAAAGACGTTGTGGAAGCTGATTTAGTCCAGCTGTCATAATTGGCATCATAATCATGGACATCCCGAACATACGGATTGTATAAATAATGATTAAATAAAGAAATCCTGTTGTGTCTGTCAACTGGGTAAATAGATAAGTTGTCACCACTGTTATCGATAAACCGACAATTGCTAGCGGCCTTGCCCCGACCCTATCAAAAATCTTACCAGTGATTGGAGACATGATGCCCATCACAATAGCCCCCGGCATAAGCATAAGACCTGAATTCAATGGACTGATATTGAGAATTTGCTGCAGGTAGATTGGTATTAGCAGCATTGGTGCAAACATAGCTACTGTCAGCATGATATTAATAACCGTTGTTAAGGAAAAAATTCCGCTTTTAAAGACTCTAAAATCAAGCATTGGACTTTCAGATTTTAATTCACGCAATACGAATAAAAACAAACTTACAAAGCCAACAAAAAGCCCTGTCAATACAAAAGCACTGGTCCATCCATTTGTACCTGCTGTACTAAAACCGTATAATATACCACCAAACCCAAATGTAGACAAAATAACTGCTATCATATCGATTTTAGGAAAGGTTTGCTTTGTAACATTTTTAAGAAAAATAACTGCCAGGATAATATTTACGAGTGCGATCGGAAAAATAACGTAGAATAGTACTCTCCAAGAATAATTTTGTACGACAAATCCCGAAAGTGTCGGGCCAACTGCGGGTGCAAAGATAATGGCAACACCAATTAGCCCCATTGCTCCGCCACGCTTTTCAACTGGAAATAATGCGAGCACAACCGTTGTTAAAAGTGGCATGATAATTCCTGCGCCAATTGCCTGAATAATTCTTCCAGTCATAAGTATTTCAAATCCTGGAGCTATCCCGCAAATCAACGTTCCAACAGTAAAAAGGCTAATAGCAGTTATAAATAACTGCCTTGTGGAGAACTTTTCCATTAAAAATGCTGTAATCGGAATAAGCACTCCGTTTACTAACATAAATCCAGTCGTTATCCATTGTGCAGTACTTTCTGTTATATCTAAATCTGCCATAATCGAAGGCAGCGCGACATTCATTAATGTTTGGTTTAAAAGGGAGACAAACGCTCCCATAATAATGACAAATAAAATCGGGCCTTTTTTGATATTCACTGTATCCGTCATGACTTTTCAACTCCTTCCTCCTAAAACAATGTCCACTATTATTCTGTCTCGCTTTCAAGATTTGCTACTATTTTGTTTGTGATCGTACTCAACTGATCCAGCTCTTCTAGTGTTAAACCATGAAATAGTGATTCAATAAACGACTTTCTGGCCGCATACATCATCTTTAAGGCATCTTTTCCCTTTTCAGAAATGGTTAAATAAACAACCCTTCGATCTTTTCTATCTCTTTCTCTAAAGATAAAATCCTCCTGAACGAGTTTATCCGTAATACCAGTCAAGCCGCCAGTTGTAACGGATAGGGCATTGGCTAAATGAGAAGAACGCTGCTTTCCATCCTTATTTAATTTATATAAAACCAGAGACTCCGTTCGTGATAGCTCCAATTTACTATGTTTCCGCCATTCATTTGGAATTTTTTTTACAATCTGTCTAAGTACCTTCTCTAATTCAAAAAAATCTTTGTCCACCGTAGAATCCCCTTTGTCCATTCCTTATTAAAACTAGTTAACCTAAAAGTATCTTAGTACTAAACTAATTTTTACGAACAAAGAAGGATTATACGCCTAGATTCATCATCTGTCAAGTACAATCCCCACAAAATATTTGCACGTTATCCTTCTATTTGTTGCGTTTCGATCCGTACTTAATAGAGGCCTGTCCGCCTATTTGCAACGCCTCTTGGAGAGCTTTGATTTCCTTTTCAATATGTGGAAAACCATTAATATTCGGAACAACTTTAGAAACTAGCAATTGTTTGTGCTCCACAGATTTTGCCATTGTTTCAAAAACAAGCAACAATTGTGCAAGATTCGCATCTGAAAGCATCGGACGTCCTGGGTGCTTTGCCGAAGCATCCAGTAAATATCCTAAATGTTCGATAGAAAACATGACTGGCCATAAAAATTCTAATACTTTCCTATTATTTGGAATTTCCCCTAATGCAGTTGTATAAACAACTTTTAAATTAGTCAGGTTTGTATGCATTTTTCTGCTTTCTTTACTTTCACTAAGGTCAATATCTCCTTTTTGCACAGAAAAAAGCAACACAATAAACTGCATCTGACTTCGGATTGATTTAGCAATTAAATGCGGAAGTCGACTCGAAGCAGACCTTCTCCCAATCAAAAAGATTCCCACTAACCCAATGATACAGCCAATAAAAATATCTGTTATTCTAGTCGCAGCAAAAAAACTCAAATCATATATTTGTGTTGTATTTTCCGCCATAAAGATCGCATTCGGTGTAATGAAAAACACTGCAAGTGCATAGTTCCGTACAATAAAAAGCTCTGTAAGCGTAGTTAAACAAAATATTATTATAACGATCACGAGCCCTTCTGGATGCGATGATAAAAGTAACATAGCTATTAAAATACCGATAATGGTTCCAAACGATCTCTGGATAGCACGATGAAAAGTACTCATGATTGTTGAACCGAGCATCACTGCTGCACATGATAGGGTCACCCAGTATGAACGGTCAAAACCAAATGCATGGGCGATTAATGCAGCAATCATTAGGATAAAACCATATCGTAATGCGGACACAAAAACGATGGAGTTTTTATGGATATTACCACCAAAGATAGTTTTGAAAGAAGGTTTTGAAATTCGTATCGATTCTTCACTTAGCTCATCTATTAAAATCGATCCAGCCTTACGTACCTTTTCAATAAGTTCCGTATTCTCTACTTGTATATCGTTAACACCGATCGTATCCAATGATATATTATTATCTTTATTATCAATTGCTTTTACAATGGTCCTGAGAAACTCTCCCAGTTCTGCAGACAGCTTTGTATTGTTCGTTGCATCATTTTCAAGTATCTCTAAAAAGATAGCATTTGCCTGTTCATATAATAGATAGAGACGCTTATAAAGCTGTGGTTTCCCCCAAGGTGCATACCCTGCTTTTAATACTTCTTCTGCAGCTTTTATTTTCAACACTGTTTGATGCCTTGCTTCGCTGAATCTTTCTGTCCCGGTGGCATCTAATAGTGCAGCAAGTTCCTTATAAATATTTCTAACAGCGTTTATTTCAGGTCTACGCGGATTAAAAAACCAACCAACCATCGCAATGAGCCATGATAAAACCCCTCCAAGAAATACGAATCCAGTCCGAACAGGTGCAAGAGCAGGGTCAACTGGCATAGCGGACGTCATAGTAAATGCTAAAACAAAAAATATTGCCGCTGGTCCTGGTATTTTCAGTGCCCCAAAAATAAATGTAGCAACCATACCAATAATGCCAACTGTGAAGGCTTGAGCTATTGGAAAAGGAGCAAGAAGTGTTCCTAAGCCAACAGAAAAGCTTATTCCTAATAAAACAAAAAAGAGTTTTTTCGCCCGCTGCACATAAGGCTCATTAAACATATATAGAAAAGTGAAACTCCCAATTACAGCTAACAGCCCGTATTGCAATTGACCAAATAACAATCCAATGAATGCCGGGAGTGCTGCAGCTACCCCAGCACTAATAGCCTTTATCCAAGGAAGTGGATTCTTTTTGATTTCAAAAGCCTGCTTCAAATTTGTATATATTAGACTTGTCATGTAAAGAAACATCCTCCTTCCTTTCTCAATCGTTTTACCCGTTTTTGGCAAATATATATTCAAACAAAAAGATAAGACCGTCCCAAAAGAAATGGGACAGCCTTCTGTCAACCTGTATCTATTTTACAACTTCATGGAAAAGGTTACAACGAATCACTATTATTCTGATACCTTTGCTTACTCTTTTACCATGGTCTGGTATCATTTTTGACCAATAAAACTGTTTTTTTATTCTTCTGCATGCAGCTGCTCCATTTCAGTTGGCTCTGCTCTATAAACAAAAAGGGAGACAATAAATGCAAAAATAGCAAAACAAAATGCAATAAAATAAACTAATTCAACACCAGCAACCATTGCATTATTAATTACTTCCGGGTCAGCTGGGTTCGCTGCTTTTTCTAAAATACTGTTTTGCTTGGCATTCATAATACTGATAAACACAGAAACTCCAATCGCTCCCGCTACAGGCTGCAGGGTCGTCATCACAGCTGTTCCATGTGGATATAAATGCTTGGGCAATTGATTTAATCCATTTGTTTGCGCTGGCATCATAATCGCTGAAACCGAAATCATTAACAATATATAACTAATAATGATCACTACAACCGGGGTGTTTGTATTTAATCTCGTTAAAACAAACATGGTGCCGCATAATAGTACTGTTGCCGGGATCATCAAAAAACGCGGTCCTACTTTGTCAAACAATTTTCCCATCACTGGTGATAATAGTCCATTTAACAAACTACCTGGTAAAAGAACCAATCCTGCAGTCGCTGCAGCTAAAGCCAAGGGACCCTGCATAAAAATCGGCAAAATAATCTCCGAGGCAAACATTGCCATAATGATGATAATAAACATAACCACACCAAGTAAGTACATAGGGAATTTAAACACACGGATATCTATAATCGGTTCATTTAGCTTTAATTGCCTGAATGAAAACAGCGTTAACGAAATAATCGCTATAAGGATTGAAATATAAACAACCGGAGCAAGAAATCCCTCTTCCTGATTTCCGGCAGTACTAAAACCAAATACAACCCCTCCAAATCCGATCGTAGAAAATAAGATGGAGGGTATATCTATTTTTGGCTTGGTTACTTCTGAAACATTTACTAAATATTTATAGGCAAATCCAATTGAAAATAAAGCAAAAGGAATCACCGTTATAAAGAGGTAACGCCACCCAAGATGTTCCACAATAATCCCTGATAATGTTGGACCGATCGCGGGGGCAAACATGATAACCAATCCTACAATCCCCATAACTGCCCCCCTGCGTCGCGGCGGAAATAGTAAAAGAAACGTATTAAAGATAATTGGAATTAACAGACCTGTTCCAGCTGCTTGCAGGAAGCGTCCTATTAGTAATACAGAAAACACTGGAGCTAGGCCACAAATAATCGTACCAATGGTAAAAACAGTCATTGTTCCTATAAACATTTGTCTTGTCGTAAACCATTGAATCAGTAAAGCGGACATCGGGATAACGATTCCCATAACAAGCATAAATCCTGTTGCCATCCACTGTACTGTCGAAACCGATACATCGAATTCTTTCATTAGCGTTGTAAGCGCAATATTCAGCAACGTCTCATTTAAAATTGCGAAAAATGCACCAATAATTAAAGAAAGCATAATAGGCATTACTTTTCCATTGGGGTCATCCGCTAAAAATTCATATTCCTTATTATTTGTTTCATCATTCATCTAAGAAAATCTCCTTTTCCGTACGTATACAAATTAAAAACACAAGTTTCAGTTTGTGCAGAAGTAATCGGGAAGTTTGAACGATATTAGAAACAAATAAATTATTTCCCATTTTATTGGTCATTTGCAAGAGCATGAGAAAGCTGTTGCATTTCTTTAGCAGCTCCATAAACAAAGCAATCCCTTCAAGTTCTTTCTTTAAAACAAAAAAAGAGAGTAAGACTTGATCCTCTCCCCATTTTTAATATTAGGTTTCCTAAATTAAGCAGACCAATCCCGAATACTCCACACAAGCAGAGTCTTACATACTATTCATTTAGCCAAGCACAGTAATTAATCGGAATTGGATATGCTTCATTTAAAAAACCTCCGTTCAGAAATTGTAGAGTAACCTTACCATATATCTTCTATCATAGCAAGTTCTTATTGCGCCTATTTTTCATTTCGTTTTTCATTATCATTCCCACTCTATGCGAATCCCCATATATTAAAAAGAAAGAAGTGATAAAGGAGGAAAAATAATGCATAATGATTTTGGAAACAATCGACAATTTAATCCGCCGGGGTATTTGCTTGGACAAATTTTCGGAGGAGGACAGCATAGCGTAAATTCTACCGGCTATTATCCGCCATTTACCGGATCTCCTGATGGCGAATATCCGGGATTTCAAGGTGGGGGTGGGCCCCCAACAACACCTCCACCTAATTTCACACCAACAAAACAGCAGATTCAGCCCTTTGCTATTGATCCTGGTGCAATACAAGGCTGCCTTTTCCGCTTCACCTATATTTGGCTTTCAAGAGAAGCTTTTTGGTTTTTTCCCATCTTTGTTGGCAGAAACTCTATTTCTGGATTCAGATGGAGTCATAATAGATGGACTTACTTCGGAATTGATCTAAACAGCATCCAATCATTTCAATGTTTTTAAATGAAATAAAGTGGTCCCATTGTCAAGACACTTATGTTATAAAAATAAGATACGGGCGCTAGTTTTGTTTCTTACCATCCATGTAAACCAGCCCCACCTTTCCTTATAAAGCGTATGTTAACGTATCAAAGGCTATTTTTACTTCTGCATTCAACCCTAACGCTCCTATCCCTTTGGTTCTTTTTGAAAAGAGATCATAAATGGTCTCTTTTTCTTTAATCGAAAAAATAGTTTACCCCTGATCAGTGTTAAATAGACCATTACCCTTTTACTTTAAAATAGAATGACCTTAGATTTCTCATGAGATTCTAATCCTTCTCACAGTATGTTTTCAGATCAAACATTTACGATAAACATAGCAGAGGGAGATGAAATAGATGACGATTGAAATTTTTAGGAGGAAAGAGCAAAAATACTTAATTACCACGGATCAGTATGAAGAGCTGGTCAGACGAATGTCTCCTTATATGCGTGCAGACATAAATGGAGAGGAAGGTAAATATACGGTAACAAGTCTATACTTTGAGAGTCCGGAAAACACGATTTATTTTGAAACAAAAAACAAATTAGCGTTTCGTCAAAAGCTTCGTCTGCGTGTATATGATGACATAGATAAAGATGGAACTGCTTTTTTTGAAATCAAACAAAAGCATAAAAAGGTGGTGAACAAAAGACGGATGATTCTTCCGCTTTCGGAAGCTTATCGCTATTTAGATACACCTGAAGAACCATTGAATCACTTTGAAGCTTCTAACACACAAGTGCTGCGGGAGATTGATAATTTTCGCCGTTTGTATAACTTACATCCTGAGATGATCGTTAGTTATGACAGACACGCGCTTCATGGCGTATATGATCCGGAACTTAGAGTGACATTCGATTTAAATTTACGCTGCGCGAGGATGATCTTCTTCTGGAGTATGGTCCGCAGGGGGAACACTTTATTGATCCTAATCTAGTGGTTCTTGAAGTGAAGGTAAATGATAGTGTTCCTTTGTGGCTGACTCGTATACTGCAAGATTTACATTGCGAGCAAAAAAGTGCATCCAAGTACTGCACGAGTACAGAATTGTTAAAAAGTGAAGAGATACCGAATGAAATTGTGATGGAAAACGTATTTGTAGGGGGAGGAAGATAACATTGGATTTTATTAACGAACTTATTTCAACAAATGATACAGGAAGTGAGACATCTATATACATGGTTATATTAGCCATGCTTATTGCTACAGGATTAAGTTTAATTATTACGAAGATATATCAAGTCACGTTTACAGGTGAGCGATATTCACAGGCTTTTGTGCATACAATTATTATGATGAGTGTCATTGTTTCGGTTGTTATGAATGTGATCAGCGGAAATTCAGGTGTTGCCTTTGGGTTATTTGCTATCTTTTCGCTTATTCGTTTTAGGAGTGCCGTTACAGATGCAAAAGATATTGCCTATATTTTTTTCGGCCTCTGTGTAGGTATGACGAGCGGGTTATACCATTTTGATTTAGCCATTATATTAACTATTTTTGCTAGCCTTATCTTTTACTTACTTTATAAGTTTCAATATGGAAAAGGAAAGGACACACAAATATTAAAGGTAACGATACCAGAAAATTTAAATCATGAACATTTGCTAGATGATGTTTTTGATATGTATACAGAGAGCTATCAACTTCGACAAGTCGAAACGACGAATCTTGGTACAATGATTTTATATACCTATGCGATCCGAAGTAAAAACACTACAAAAGATAAAGAACTACTTGACCATGTCCGGGAGAAAAATGCTAATTTAAAAGTGTCCTTAACCTATTTAGAAAACTTAAATGAATGATATCAAATAAAGCCAATGTAAACATACGTTGGCTTTATTTGATTCTAAGGGGGGGTGTAAACTACTCATTTTTAATCTTATCTACAATCGTTTCCACTTCATCTCGAGAAATTTTTTCCCTGCCGCTCTTTAAAGCTTTTATCGTCTTTTTTGCTAGTGCTAGCGGAATTTTACAGAACAGTGTTATCGTTCGAGTACTTATGTCTTTCATATATTCATCCGCTAATTCTATGTTTCTCTCAGCATACATAAACATGTCGTTGGCATTCCATCCGTCAGGAAAAAATTTAACTCCCCTTTCCTCATCTTCTTGTTGATTCCGGAGCATATTAACTGCTTGCAACCCTCTTCCATACCCGATAGCAAGCTCTCGATCGGTCTGTGTACCGTCATACCATTCCCATATATCTGAAAGCATAACACCTACCAAACCTGCTACATAGTATGTATAATCATCCAAATCTTCCTTTGTTTTTACATGCCAATTTTCCCCTGCCCATTTAGCCATACCTGTTGCCATTACGCTTGTTGATTCTTTTACTTTCTCAACTATTTCAGGAGGACATACGCTAATCCAGTCACCTAATCGTAAGGTTACTTCAGGCATTACAGATTTATATGGATGCATTAATTGTTCGTAAGCTGCCGCATCGAATTCACTTTTTAAAAGGGCACTGGTGGAGCGTAATAAATGTTGTTTTGTTTCTATATCCAATGCTTCATGGTCTTCTATTTCATCAATGGCACGCATACACAAATAGGCGGACCCTACTGTTTTCTTTAGTGTTGATCCAAGCAACGTAATTGGAATATAGAAAGTTCTGCTTGTAAGTTTTAATATATGCATAGCTTCTTTTTGTAACTTTTTATTGCTCAACTTATTTTCCTCCTTGTAAGCAATGAGGCTAACTTAAGTATATCAAATTTAAGTATGATTGGCATGTTTTGTTATATCACCCTAATAGAAGATACATTAAAAACCACAGCTTCTTACTGTGGCTTTGACTAGTCTTTCCCCTATTTTACATTTTTTAGCGCTTCATTTATACTTTCCTGCGATATTTTTGAGTGAGAAGTATGCCAAATTACGTTTTTATTTGAAATAAGAAAGATTTGGGGTGACTCATGCTTCACTTCTGTTTCTTCCGCTATTTGATTGGATAGATCTCTGCTTTCACTTACTACTAAATAACTGCAATCAACATCTTCTTGTGTAGTTTTCCAAAAAGCGTTAAGTTCATTAAAAGCATTTGCACTGACGGGACAAGTTGCACTGTGTTTAAAAAGAATAGCTGGTTTTTGCTCAGACCTCTCCCATACTTCATTCATATCTTCATTGGAATGAATCTTTTTTAACTCTGCCATTAAAATCCCTCCTTAAAAATTTAGTTACTTTCATTATAATAAAAAAACAGAAAAAGATATAACTTTTGGTCCATTACTTTTTATTCAAACGTTTGATCAACTTTTTGATTGTTCTTAATGAGATAAAAAAAGGAAGAAAACAACTTATCTGCTTTTAACAAGCAAATTAACTGCTTCTTTTATTAATTCATCCGTTTCTTTATCCTTATTTTCATCTGCTTCTAAAACACATTCAACAAGGTTTGAACTGACAATGACACCCACCGTTCTATCTACCGCTGTACGTACAGCAGACAATTGTGTCGTGACTGATTTGCAGTCCTTTCCCTCTTCCATCATTTTTAAAATACCCCTAAGTTGACCTTCCATACGCTTTACTCTATTTTTTATTTTATCATCATATTCCATAAGTAATCTCTCCTGTCTATTCTATTTACAACCAATCTATCGTATAACTCTTCATTTTATACAGAGTAGTCACTTATAGAATATATGATATACCCTCAAGCGTATATTGTCAATTGCTTTACAATCCCGTTAAACCTTTTATCAATCTGTTTCTTCATCTACTGGAAGCAAAAACCAAAATGTGTTACTGTTTGACCCCATTTTAACTCCAATTTCTCCTTGGTGGTGCTTCTCAACTATTTTCTTCGTAATGGCAAGTCCAAGACCAGATCCACCTGTTTCGCGACTGCGTGAGGAATCTAATCGATAAAAACGTTTAAATATATTTTCTTTTTCTTGATCTGGTATAGGTTTACTTGGTCCAGTGATAGAGATAAGATAATTTTCATCTCTTTTTTCACCTTTTATGAAAATTGGGCCTTCCCCCTCATAGTAAAGAATTGCATTATCAAGTAAATTACTAATAACTTGTTGTATCCCTTCAATATGAATAAACGTATTACAAGGAACAGCATCTACCTGTACGGTAATGTTTTTTTGACTAAGCGTCCACTTGAACATCGCTACGCATTGTTTAAGTAAACCTCCTATTTCTATTTCTTCTTTATTAGTTAAAGATTGAGCAGATAGATTATCCCACTCCTTTAATTGTTCAAGCTGTTCAATCATTTGTGATAGACGCTTGGATTCTTGATAAAGTGATGCGTATAATTCTTTATCTCCTGTAATGTCCCCGTCCTTCAGTCCAAGAAGATAACCATTTAAATTTGATATCGGCGTTCTGATTTCATGAGACAAATCAGAAACTAATTTTTTCCTATGCCGTTCATTTTCATGCAATTGATCAAGCAATTCATTGTACTGTATGACTAATTGTCCTATTTCGTCTTGTTTATAAACTTCTATTGGTTTTGGAAAATGCCCTAGTTTCATCTGTTTGGTCGAATGAATTAACTGTCTTATTGGTTTTATCAATCGCTTTATTAAAAAATAATGAAATAAACTTCCCGCAATAGCAGCGATAATCATAAATATCCACAAATAATTTAGAAGCGTGCTATTATACTGCTCTTGTCTTTGTGCATTGAAGTCTCCCACACCTGCAGCCAGAAAACAGGCTGTATTATATATAGCCCACCCACTAATTGCAGTAGCTATGAAAACAACGATTGTATTTAAAAAGGTTAAACGCCACAAAAATCCAGAGGGTATAATTGATTTTATTTTCTTACTTAGTGACAAATTTATACCCCATTCCTCGAACAGTTTGGATGCGCTTTGGATTTTTCGCATGTTCTTCTACCTTTTCGCGTATTTTTTTGATGTGCGCATCGATTGTTCTTTCCATTACATCGTGTTCTGTATTTGGATAAATTTGATTGACGAGCTGCTCTCGTGATAAAACAATGTTTGGATTTTGCATGAAGTAATACAAAATATTAAATTCATATTTTGTTAGATTTACTGGTTTATCGAAAAGCAGGACTTCTCCTTTTCGCGGTTTAATACATAATCCTTCATGCACGATCTTTTGACAAAACTGGCCAGTTCGGCGCAAAACGGCCTCAACATGAGCGATGAGCTCATTTGGGTCAAAAGGTTTTGTCATATAATCATCCGCTCCTAATTTCAGTCCAGAAATTTTATCATCGATCTGGGATTTGGCAGAAAGCATAATAATTGATACGTCATTTCCTTCCCGTTCACGCACCCATGTACAAAATTCTTCACCGCCTATTTTAGGCAGCATTAAATCCAATATAATTAAGCATGGATGGTGCTCAAGGAACACTTCTTGTGCCTCTTCACCATCACATGCTTCTACAACATGATAATCGTTTTTCTTCAAATAAATACTTACAAGGTCGCGAATCATTTTATCGTCTTCTACAACCATGACAGTTTGTTTCATCACGTTCACCCCAGTACTAGTTTACGCGTAATCATGGCTTATTTCAGCTTTTCTACCTCTTGAACCATCATTTCATAGTTCAAGGCACCAAAAGCCTTATTCTGGATACGGCCATTAGAATCAATCATAAAAGTAGTCGGTATTGGCTGTATTTGATATTGATTTCCTACGGTTGATTGCTTATCTAAAGGAACAGTAAATGTCAGGTCAAGTTTATCCATGAACGCTTGGATCTTATCTGGGTCTGACTCTGTTTGTGTTAAGTTAACAGCCAAAATCTTTACATCTTTATTTTCATGAAGCTTTTGCAAATCTGGCATTTCTGCACGGCACGGCGGACACCATGTTGCCCAGAAATTCAGAAACACTTTCTCACCTTTGAAATCGGATAATTTTACTTTTTCTCCGTCTAAAGTAGTAAGTTCAAAATTTGGAGCAAGTTGCCCCTTATCAAGTCCTACTTCATCGGACTCCTTGACCTCTTCATCTTCTTTCGGAGGGGAGGTGATGGCATTATCCGAAACACTATGCTCTTGACTGTTTTGTTCTTCTGATACCTGTTTATCCGATGTAAAGGCAAAATCATAGACAGCGTAGCCGACCATTCCTACCACAATCAAGATAATTATTAATTTTTTCATGCTTATATCCATTCCTTTCGTTTTATTCAAGCTCGCAAAACGTAATGAATTTATTTTATCTCAACGTTTATATAGTATTATTCTACATTTATATACTACTATATTAAACTTAAAGGTAAGCAGCTAATGATTATGATTAGCCTAGCTTTTCTAGCCATGTGTCTTGTACTAACTTAAGTAAAAATTCTGTGATACGCGGCATTAGTCCCAAAAACAGGACAACTCCCATTATTACCATAATAACGCCGCCGATTTTCATGATGATTCCACTATGGCGAACAATCCATTTGGTAGAGCCAAGGAAAAAGGTCAAAACAATAAATGGCAATGCGAAGCCAACAACATACATTGCTGTATAAAATATACCTTGGCCAGGGTTACTTGCTGCTAAAAACAGGATAGATGCAAAAATAGGACCAATACATGGTGTCCATCCAGCAGCAAATCCCAAACCAACAAAAAATGTTCCTAAATAGCCGACTGGTTTTTTAGAAGCATGGAAACGTTTCTCCACCATCAGCGCCTTTATATTAATCCAGCCACCAACAAACAAACCCATAAATATAATAAAGATTCCCGCAAGACGTTGTATTAAAAGTCCCGAATCACCGACTAATAAATCCTGAATATACTTTCCTAAAAAGGAAGCTCCTACACCTAAGCTAATAAATACAAGTGAAACCCCTAAAAGAAAAAAGACAGAATGACTTAATAATTTACTGCGAATCTTTATATTTTTATCTCCCTGCAACTCTTTTACACTGATCCCAGTAATGTACGATAGATATGCTGGAAAAATCGGCAACACACAAGGTGATAAAAAGGATAACGCACCTGCGCCTATCGCAAGAAGCATTCCTACCACCAACATCGTATCTGCTTCTATTCCACCCAATTACGACACCCTCTTTCTTAGATTTATAACGATAGCTATTAAACATATTGCTAACAACAGGCTTAAAAACCATGGTGCTATTATGTAGCCAAAAATTGTTACATACGGTTGTATGAATGCTAATAATAATATTCCTATCAACCAGATCACTAACACAATCAATGTCAATGTGTTAGTAGCTATCCGATCACGAATGAGCAGGACAAACAGGAGTAGAACAGAGAGTAAAATCATATATCCAATTGAAAACGTATCATTCACCCACACCAGCTGAATAAACTCATAGACAAACGATGCAACCAAAATCGTTATCATAAAGGAATCCATGTATGAAAAAATGTTCCTGTTTTTACGTTTCGACTTATAAACAAACGTCACAGCGCAGGCGAAAAATGCAAAGTAAAATGCATAAGAATTACTTGGATAAGCTAAAATCGCCAATGGATCTTGAACAAATACAGACAAATTTAATACAATTTTTCCGATCCATAAAAATATAAAAAAATTAATAAGCTGACTAGCCATTTCCTCCATATGGTGCTTTTTTTGTGCCTTGGGTAAGTTGCTTATCTGATAGAAAAAAGCAAACCCTAAGATGAAGGTTATGACTATGACTGCGATAGATGATAATTTACTCGCTACTGCCATCATTGATTTCCTCCAGTCCATTGCATTCCATTCGTATCATACAATACGAATATGAAAATTTGATGAAAATCGAAAAAATTTTTTTATTAATTTAAATGGCTGTGTTTTTACAGTGAAATTACAGTATGTATTATTACACTTAAGTATATAGGAGAATAGAAACAAATACTAAAAACACCCTAAAAAATGAGATGCAATGTGAACAAAAATGTAATTATCAGCAGTTGCAAACATCAATTCTGACGAAAAAAGCTTTACTAACCAGTTAATTAATAACAATTGATAAACCTTCTTTTTTAAAGAAAGAATATTATCCTGTACTCCCATTTTAATTAATATCCCTCAAAAAGAATATCATTCTTTATTCGCAACAAACTAAAGTGGATCTGTATTCATTTTTTAAGAATAATTTCAAAAATGCTAAAACTTATTCTTTTAGAATTTTTATTGTATAACGATTCTTACTATTTTATAATTAGTAACGTTGCAATCATTTAGGAGGGTTTTGATGGAAGCTTCGGTGAAAGACTTACCTCAAGGAAAAAAGCATCCAAAGGGGCTGTACTTGCTCTTCTTTACTGAGCTCTGGG
>NZ_JAGIKX010000005.1:0-111636 GCF_017874635.1 Virgibacillus alimentarius | reverse complement strand
ATCTGCATCCACAACCACAAGCTATCATCTATATTCTTGACATACTGGTTGTTTTGTTCAGTTTTCAAAGAGCAAATTGTGCTTCGCCGTTCAAATTGGCGACTTTATTAATATATCACGCTGACAAGATAATGTCAACAACTTTTTTAAAATATTTTTAAAGGAGTTGAAGAACTTTATTGCCGTTCAACGCAACGTTTATTAATTTACCATGATTATTCTCCAAAAGCAAGCAAATTATTAAAAAAAGTATAAAGAAAATATTTCCTGCCTCAAGTACATGTTGCAACGCCTGTTATGCTTTGCTTTCTGTTATTGCTCCTTACTGTTTACGTTTGATAAAGCACAGTTCTAGTCATAAGTACAACAACAAATGGGTTTAGTTAAAGGGTAATGACTAAAATTATAATGCCAAACTTCATAAATACAATTCGATAAAGACTTCTTCTTTATTAACAAAAAATATTCCTTATTATCTAAGATTGCTTAAAAAGGAAACATATTAAACAAGGTGCATTTTTACATCCTTTTTAGTTACATTCCTTTCTTTCTCACTCATTAAGCTTGTTTTAATAAAAAAATATACGTGCTATTTCTAAATTGAAATGGCACGTATATCGAGTAATTGCTTTAAAAAATTCTAGACAGTAGAGTCTTCCTGTATCTTACCTTATTTATTGCGCATTTGCGGAAATAGCAATACATCTCTTATGGATGGTGAGTTAGTTAATAGCATAACGAGACGGTCAATCCCAATACCTAGTCCCCCTGTTGGTGGCATTCCATATTCAAGTGCTTCTAGGAAGTCCTCATCCATAAGATGTGCTTCATCATTCCCTTGTTCCCTTTCTGCCACCTGTAATTCAAAACGAGCACGTTGATCAATCGGATCGTTTAACTCACTAAATGCGTTGGCATGCTCACGACCGACTATAAATAGTTCGAATCGATCTGTAAAGCGGCCATCTTCTTTATTCTTTTTAGCTAAAGGGGAAATTTCTACAGGGTGACCAAAAATAAAGGTTGGTTGAATCAGTCTTTCCTCTACTTTTTGTTCAAAAAACTCATTAACTACATGGCCAAAAGTCATGGTATCTTTAATTTCAACCCCATGTTCCTTAGCTAATACACGAGCTTCTTCATCACTCATTTCCTTCCAGAAATCTACACCTGTATATTCTTTTACAGCATCTACCATATGAAGTCTTGTCCATTCCGGTTTTAAATTGACTTCGTTTTCACCGTACGTAATTGTTGTCGAACCTAAAACTTCTTTAGCAATATGCGCAATCATACTTTCTGTCAGCGACATAATATCTTTATAATCTGCATATGCTTCATATAATTCGATCATTGTAAATTCAGGGTTATGTCTGGTGGAGACTCCTTCATTTCGGAATACGCGACCTATCTCATATACTTTTTCTAAGCCGCCTACAATTAAACGCTTTAAGTGTAGTTCAATAGCTATTCGCATATATAAAGGTATATCCAACGCATTATGATGTGTTTCAAAAGGACGTGCTGCTGCTCCTCCAGGGATACCGTGCATCATAGGCGTTTCTACTTCTAAATAACCAAGTTCATCTAAATAACGACGCATGGACTGTAATATTTTACTCCGTAGTACAAATGTATCTCTGCTATCTAAATTGGTAATCAAATCTAAATAGCGCTGGCGGTATCGTTGCTCAACGTCCTTTAATCCGTGATATTTCTCAGGGAGTGGACGAAGTGACTTCGTTAATAAATGAAATTCTGCTGCCTTAACAGATAATTCCCCTACTTTTGTTTTAAACATTACACCGCTAACACCTATGATATCTCCCATATCTGTTGATTTGAAAATGTCATATGCTTCTTCTCCGATTTCGTCTTTTCGTACATATATCTGAATTTGACCACTAACATCTTGGAGATGTGCAAACCCAGCTTTTCCTTTACCGCGCTTTGTCATCATTCTTCCGGCGATCGTAACATAGTCCTCTCGTTCTTCCAGTTCTTCTTTTGAATAGGTATCATATAATTCTTGCAGCTCTTTTGACAAATGAGTCCGTACAAATTTGCAGCCAAAAGGATCCAGCCCTTTTTCTTGATAATCCTTTAGCTTCTCGCGTCGAACACTCATTTGCTCATTCAATTCTTCTGACACTATTAACCCTCCAGTATTATGGTTTATAGAAAAGATCCCTTATAAACCTAATATTTCTTACATTATACATCAATGTACATCGGCATCTACTATTATCATTAGTATATAGAAAAAAGAAACTTCTTTCATCTATCTTGAACATACATAAGAAAAAACTGTCAGCAAGTTACTGACAGGTTCAAAAATGAACTAAAAATTAGGAAGCTCTCATTGAGGTTTCTAATTCATGTGCGTAATCATATAATATATTTAGTAACTCGTCTCTTGTTTCACTTTCATTGATACGTCTTCTTATTCTTCCGTTCCCTTTTAATCCTTTCAAATACCATGCAGCATGTTTACGCATTTCCATAATTGCAATTTTTTCACCTTTAATCTTAATTAAGCGATCCATGTGAAGCATACAGACATTGATTTTTTCCATAGGGGACGGTTCATCTAATAGTTCCCCTGTTTCAAGGTATTTGGTAATACGGTAAATCATCCATGGATTCCCTAGTGCAGCACGTCCTACCATGACTGCGTCGACGCCTGTTTCTTCAAGTCGCTGTTTTGCAACTTGAGGGGAATCGATATCTCCATTTCCGATAACTGGTATAGAAACTGCTTGCTTCACCTGTTTGACTATGTCCCAATCTGCATATCCTTCATACATTTGTTTTCTTGTTCTCCCATGAATAGCTAACGCCTTCGCACCAGCAGCTTCGATTGCTTTAGCATTATCAATGGCGTAAATGTGGTCTTCATCCCAGCCACTGCGCATTTTAACTGTTACTGGTTTATCAACAGTTTTTACCACTGCTGAAACCATCTCATGAATTTTATCCGGGTCAAGCAACCACCGTGCACCAGCATCACACTTCGTAATTTTTGGAACAGGGCATCCCATATTAATATCAATAATGCTGGCGTTTGTATTTTTATCAACAAATTGCGCAGCCTCCATTAGTGAATCTTTTTCTCCTCCAAAAATTTGTAAACTCATTGGCATTTCTTCTTCGTCAATAAAAAGCATGCCCATTGTTTTTTCATTTTTATTAACGATTCCTTTATCACTAACCATTTCAGCATATACCAGTCCAGCGCCAAATTCCTTAACCGTTAAACGAAAAGCATAATTACACACACCCGCCATAGGCGCCAGTACAACTCGATTAGGAATAGATATATCTCCTATTTGAAACATCGTTTTAGCCTCCTTTATACAGTTTTTTAACATTACTCCTTCGTTTTTATATCTTCTAACATTAGTTCTTCTTTACTTATATTTAAACTTTCGGATACCTTATCCAATAATTCCCCAGAAGGTATCATTGTGCCTCGTTCTACTGCTCCAAGATGAGCTATAGGAACATTTATTTTTTTTGCTAAATCAATTTGCGTGTAACCTTTTAGCTTTCGAAATGCTTTTATTCTTCTGCCGACTCTTTTGGTGTCCATGTCGTTACATCCTTTTCTGCGCTTTCTGATAGATCCTTTATTAAGTCTCCTGCCGTTTTATTATATGTTGGGATATTTAAGGACGGAGCAATTTCCTCTAATGGAACCAGCACGAAGGCACGTTCATGCATTCGTGGATGCGGTACTGATAAACGCTCTGTTTTTATATTTTCTTGATTATATACTAAAATGTCAAGATCTATTGTTCTAGGGCCGAAACGAATCGTGCGTTTTCGCCCTAATTGTTGTTCAATCGTCTGACATGTATTCAATAGTTCGATAGCTTCTAGGGAAGTTTCTATTTGAATCACCATGTTTAAAAAATAACGTTGATCCAAGTAACCAACCGGTGCAGTCTCATAAATGGATGATTTTTTTAAGATAATAATGCCTTCCACCTCTGACAGTGCACTTATTGCATGATTTAAATATGTGAAGCGTGGTCCTATGTTTGTTCCCAGTGCTATAAAAGCTTTTTTCATGATACCTTCTCCCTGAAGATTTCTACTGCAACAGACTGATAATGGCCAGCAATTGGGGGATCGGGTTTTATGACCTTTACCTTGCAAGCAGCCATTATATCAAATGAGACGAGTAATTGATTTGCAATTTCTTCTGCTACAGCTTCAAGTAAGTTTTTAGCCTCACCTTCCACTATTTTTTGGACAAGTTCATATACATGTCCATAATGAATAGAATCAGACATGTCGTCTGTTTTTCCTGGTTTCTGCAGATCGGTGAATAGTTCTAGATCAACATGAAATCGTTGACCAAGTTTATTTTCCTCCGGGAACAGACCGTGAAAGCCATAAAATTGCATATTATTTAATAAAATTCTATCCTGCATTCGTCTTCACCCCCCCTTTAATAACGGCGTATCGTATCCATCACATCTACTAAATCTTTATGTATCTTAACATTGTGGACACGTACAATTTGGACTCCTTTCGTGATTCCTAAACAAGTTGTAGCTCCAGTCCCAATATCCCGTTGCTCTGCGGGAATATCATTTAATATTTTTCCGACCATTCTCTTTCTAGAGGCACCTAGTAAAACTGGATATCCAAGCTGGGAAAATTGTTCCAAGTTGTTCATCACTACTAGATTATCTTCCATTGTTTTCGCAAATCCTATCCCAGGATCAAGGATAATATTTTCCTTTTTTACATCCGCCTGTAAAGCAATATCGATACTTTGCTGTAAATCTTGCTTCATATCACCGAGAAGCGATGTATAGTTCATATTCGTTCGATTGTGCATTAAAATGATTGGTGCATTATTATCTGCAGCAACCTTAGCGATTTCAGGTTCTTTTTTTGCTCCCCATATATCATTAATAATGGCAGCACCCGCATCGATCGCTTGCTTTGCCGTTTCTGCTTTATATGTATCGATGGAAATAGGAATATTCACCGCTGATTTAACGGCCTCAACCATCGGTATGACTCGGTTTAATTCTTCCTTTAAAGAGACAGGCTCATGATCCGGTCTTGTCGATTCTCCGCCAATATCAATGATATCTGCCCCTTGCCTTTCCATTTCTATCGCTTGATTTACTGCTTCCTTAATAGATGTATAACTTCCACCATCAGAAAATGAATCAGGTGTAACATTTAAAATGCCCATGATATGCGTACGTTCTGCCAAATTATATGTTTTTACTGCCGTTTTTAATTGCATACTACATCGGACCTTCTTTCATTAGATTAACCATACTTATATTATCATAAAATAACGAAAAAGAGCTAGCATACATTTTTAAATGAGTAGCTAGCCCTCAGCATCATTTTATGAGCAGTTAATTCTTATTCAGTATCCTTATCAAATTGATACAATGGCGTAGATAGGTATCTTTCTCCATTATCCGGCAGTATCGCCAAAACTTTTTTTCCCTTACCTAACTTCTTAGCTATTTTCTGTGCTGCCGCTACTGCTGCACCAGAAGAGATACCTCCTAAAATGCCTTCTAATTTTGCCACATTGCGAGAAGTCTCAAACGCCTCGTCATTTGAGATACGAATAACATCCTCATATACATCCGTATCTAACACCTTAGGCACAAAGCCAGCTCCAAGCCCTTGTAATTTATGCGGACCTGGGGAATCTCCTGATAATACTGCGGAATCATCTGGTTCTACTGCGTAAATTTTAATATCTTTAAAATGTTCCTTTAAAACTTTACCTGCCCCGGTAATCGTACCACCAGTACCAATTCCTGAAATAAAGGCATCTAATCCATCGTCCATTTGTTCTACAATTTCTTTTCCTGTCGTACGGGCGTGGATCTCTGGGTTTGCCTCATTATCAAACTGCTGTGGCATAAAATAACCATGTTCCTCTTTTAATTCTTCTGATTTTTGAATTGCGCCTTTCATTCCATCTGCCCCGGGTGTCAAAATTAATTCTGCCCCATAAGCCCGCAACAAATTTCGTCTCTCTTTACTCATTGTATCTGGCATAACTACTACTAATTTATATCCCTTGGCTGCTGCAACCATTGCCAATCCGATTCCAGTATTCCCACTTGTCGGTTCAATAATCGTATCTCCAGCTTTCAAAACACCTTGTTTTTCAGCCTCTTCCACCATGGATAAGGCAATACGGTCTTTAACAGAACTTCCAGGATTCATAAATTCTAATTTCAAATAGACTTCTGCACTGTCTTCATCGGCAGCTCTATTTAATTTTACAATAGGAGTTTCGCCAATTAAATCCGTAATGTTTTTAGCAACTCTCATTAATATAACCTCCAAATTCCTACTAAATGCATAGGATTTATTTATAATTTACGGTCTTTGCGTTATTTTGTCAACAAAAATGAATAAAATAGGCGGATGGTTAAATGTACTTATATCAAATTATTCTTCAAATATCCAGTTTATATCTGCCTTTTTCCATAAAGGACTTGCTGTAAGTGGTTGATCTAGCTTATCTAATGCGAGCTCCCTCTTTATGTATGGCTTTATTTCATCATAAGAAAATGTGATGGACGGTAAATTTCGATGAAGATAAAGAATTACGAATCCATCTGTTGTTTTAAATGGTTTACTGTATGTTCTCTCCTCCATTTTAGCTGCCTTTTCATTATACTTACTTGGAACAAAGGAGCTTTTATTTGTAAAAAACCCGAGATATCCGCCCTCTTTTTTGGTGTCCCCATCAATTGAGTATTCTTTAGCTAGTAACCGAAATGATGCGCCTTGATCAAGCTCATCCATAATTTTTTCAACAGTTTTCTTGTCTTCCACAACGATGTGGGAATACTGCCGAGAAGCCTGAAAATCGTATTGCTTATGGTATTGTTCATAATACTTTTGTATTTCGCCTGCTGAAATATCTATGCCTTCTGTTAATAGGGCCTCTAATTGGTAACGATGCAAGATAGACTCTCGCCATTTTTCTTCCATGCGTGCTGTTTCCTCTTTTGTCATTATTCCCTGCATCGTCGTAAGCAATGCAATTTCCCGGTCAATTACTTTTTCATGTACATGTATATTCTCTTGTTCCGCCAATTGCTTCACAAGCTTTTGGTCGATCAGCATTTTTAAATGTTTTTCTCCATAATCTCTTCTTAAAGAAGACACCCAATCATCATATGATATTTTTGCCCCATCAATGATGGCCACCGGTTTATTGCTATTTATCTCTTTTTCTTCTCCGCCAGTATCTATTACTATTTTTTCATCTGTTTTCCAAATTAAGAATGTAGCAATATTGGTGATCAGCAGTACCACAACAATACCCAATAACAGCCTTCTTGACATGAATTACTTCCTTTCACTAACGGTTGGTTTATTGTTTTAAATTTACTAGCTCATCCTCGGTCAGATAATACTTTTTATTACAAAAATGACAAGTTGCTTCTGCACCATGATCTTCGTCAATCATCGCTTGAATTTCTTCATTTCCAAGACCCTTGATCGCTCGTTCAATCCGTTCTTTAGAGCACTTACAGCGGAATGTAATTGGCATTTGCTCATGCACCTTTACTTCCTCTTTTCCAAATAAATGTTCTAATATTTGCTCCGGTGAGTTCCCTTCTCTAATCAACTTCGATATGGATGGAAATGTCTGAATCTGGTCTTCCAACCGGGTAATTAATTCTTCATCGGCACCTGGCATCACTTGGATAATAAATCCTCCCGCAGATAAAATGGAATGATCCGGGTTAACTAAAACACCTGCACCAACTGCTGTAGGTATTTGCTCAGAATTTGCGAAGTAATACGTGAAATCCTCACTAATTTCTCCTGAAATAATAGGAACATGTCCCGTAAAATAATCTTTTAGCCCAAGATCTTTTACAACACTTATATTCCCCTCTGTGCCTACTGCACGAGCGACGTCAAGTTTCCCATGGTTATTCAATTCGAAGTCAACATGAGGATTTGCTACATAGCCACGAACTTCTCCTTTTGCATTACCATCTGTCACAATCACACCTAAGGGCCCATTTCCTTCTACTTTCACACTCAGTGAATCATCCCCCTTATACATTGCACCCATCATCGCAGTAATGGTTATCGTTCTACCTAATGCGGCTGAAGCCGTAGCCCATGAGTCGTGCCTTTTTTGTGCTTTTGCAACTGTATTTGTTGTCGTAGTAGCATAAGCTCGTACCATTCCCTCATAGGTAGTAGCTTTAATTAAATAATCTTTCATAGGTATTTGAATTCTCCTTTACAATCTTGTTTAAAATAAGAGAAAAATAATCATTCACCTTATTTTATAATGACCTAATTCTAATTACTTTATGAAGTTCTTTTGATAAATTAAATTTAATCCTTTTAGCGTTAAGTGCGTATCCACATAATCGATTGTCTCAGATGCTTCCCCGATCAAAGAAGCTAATCCTCCGGTAGCAATTACGGTTGGTTCATGTGTCATTTGCCTTTTTATTCGCATGACAATGCCATCCACTTGAGCTATATACCCATAAAAAACTCCTGATTGCATTGCTTCAACTGTAGAAGAGCCAATGACATTCTCCGGTGGCTGTAATTCGATTTTTGGCAGTTTGGAAGCCTTGCTATACAGCGCTTCCATTGAAATGCTAATCCCTGGGGTAATCAAACCTCCAGTATATTCCTGATGCTCATTGATATAACAATAAGTTGTTGCAGTACCAAAATCAATTATTACAAGTGGAGTATCGTAAGTTGCTATTGCAGCAACTGCATTCACAACACGATCTGATCCAATTTCTTTTGGATTTGGGTAGGAAACTTTTAAGTGGGTATGAACATTTTCCTCTCCTATGATGAGCGGCTTTTGATCAAAATAGATTTTGCACATTCTTTCTAATGCAATCATAATAGGAGGGACAACCGAGGAAATAATGATTCCTGTAATTTCCGAAAAGGAAATACCCTTATATTCAAATAAAGATTTTATTAGTATACCGAATTCATCTTCTGTTTTATAACGGTCGGTTTTTATCCGCCATTCATGTTTTAATTGATCCTTTTCAAATACACCTAAAACTGTATTTGTATTGCCTACATCGAGAACAAACAACATTATTAACCAAACCTTCCAATGAAATATAAATTCTTTCTTACAAATATACCATATATTTTTTTAGTATAGAATTATTAAAACACATCTTATGTAATTATAGCCTTACGTTTGAACTACTCACTGAATCTGTTTTGGATAATTCGTGCACTTCTGTTTCTTGAAAAGAAGTGGTGAAACACGAACCGAATACGCCCAATTGTTTTGATAATTAGCATTTCTTATTTTTTGTTTCGATAGATACCATAATCATACTTGTTGGAAGGGAAAAATTAAAATTGTTTGAATCGGACAATGGAGATAGCTAAAGCTATCCCTTGTCCAAAAGGTGATTCATCTACACCCTACTTCACCCTAAGATGGAGTCTTCTCGCCTAAAACGATAAAAACCCCGATTAGTGGATTTTTTATTTTCATTCCACTGCTCGGGGTTTTAACTAAATAGAGAAATCTTCATTACTCTTCCTTATGGTTATCATCCTTATCGGATTTTTCAGTTGATTCTTGCTCATCAGAAGAGATTTTGTTCTCATCTTTCTTATATTCTTGAGCCTCAGATTGTTTAGCCTTTGCTTTTGCCTTTGCTTCTTCATAAGACTCAGGTGTAATCTGGTCTTTATCTTTGCGTTGGATGTTTACTTTAACATCACTATTTTCATTTGCTTCCGCGTCCACTTCAGGCTCAGGAAGTACACCATCTTCAAAAAGCGATCTAATTTGTTTTGCATCTAATGTTTCTATTTTAAGTAGCGTTTGAGCCACGAGCTCTAACTTATCTTTATTTTCTGTAAGAATCTTTTTAGCTCGATCATAGCAGTAGTTGATAAAGTTTTGCATTTCTTTATCAATCTCATGAGCGATTGCATCACTATATGTTTGCTCATTCTGAATATCCTTGCCTAAGAAAACCTGGCCACCGCCACTGCTAAATTGAAGCGGACCTATTTTTTCACTCATACCATACTCTGTAATCATTTTATGGGCAATTCCTGTGGCTCGCTGGAAGTCATTTGAAGCACCAGTACTTACTTCGCCAAAAATGATTTCTTCTGCCACTCGCCCACCTAAAAGGCCAGTTATTTTATCAAATAGCTCTGGTTTTGTCATAAAATAACGATCTTCTTTCGGTAGCATAACAGCATATCCGCCTGCTTGCCCCCGCGGTACAATTGTTACCTTATGCACAGTATCTGCATCATCAAGTACCATACCAATAATCGTGTGTCCACTTTCATGGTATGCAACAATATTCCGCTCTTTTTCTGAGATAACCCTGCTTTTCTTGGCAGGACCAGCAATTACACGGTCAATTGCCTCATCGACATCAAGCATATCAATCGTTTTCTTATCATGCCGGGCTGCTACTAATGCCGCTTCGTTTAATAAGTTTTCTAAGTCAGCTCCCGAGAAACCAGGAGTACGCATAGCAATTGTTTTTATATCCACTGTATTGTCCAGCGGTTTATTTCTGGCATGGACATGTAAAACTGCTTCACGCCCTTTAACATCTGGACGATCAACTGTAATTTGACGGTCAAAACGGCCTGGACGCAACAGTGCTGGGTCTAGAATATCAGGACGGTTTGTTGCAGCGATAATAATGATTCCTTCATTGACGCCAAATCCATCCATTTCAACGAGAAGTTGGTTCAGCGTTTGCTCACGTTCATCGTGTCCTCCACCGAGGCCCGCGCCACGCTGTCTTCCAACTGCATCTATCTCATCTATAAATATGATACAAGGTGCATTTTTCTTTGCATTTTCAAATAGATCTCGTACACGAGATGCACCTACCCCAACAAACATTTCTACAAAGTCAGAACCACTTATAGAAAAGAATGGTTTACCTGCTTCACCTGCTACTGCTTGAGCAAGTAGCGTTTTACCTGTTCCCGGAGGCCCAACTAAGAGTACCCCTTTTGGAATACGAGCACCAACTGATGAAAATTTACGAGGGTCCTTCAAAAAGTCAACAACTTCTACAAGTTCTTGCTTTTCCTCATCAGCTCCAGCTACATCTTTAAAACGAACTTTCTTTTTATCCTCACTATACATTTTTGCTTTGCTTTTCCCAAAGTTCATGACGCGGCCTCCACCGCCGCCACCTTGGGCCCGACTAAGCATAAAGAAGATAAACAATCCGATGATGAGAAATGGAATCATCGTTGTTAGAAAAGTTACAAATCCGCTTGGTTGTTCTTCTTCCTTAACTTTTAAAACACTTTGTTCTGTTGCTTGATCAGTAATTGTAGCAATAATATCGGTGTTATCCGGAACCTGAGCAATAAATTCTTGACTATCTTTTTCTAAGACCCCGGTAACTCGCATAATTTTATTAGCTGGCTGCATCGTCATTTCTTTGATTTCGCCATTATTTAAAGCTTGCATAAATTCTTGTACATTAAATTCTTCAGCCTCATTATTTTGTCCTTTGAATAATCCAATAAGTCCGATAAGAACTAAGAATATTAGGGCAAAAATGACTGTATTACCAAATATACGTTTCATTTCTTTCCTCCTCCCAAGCGGGAAAAACTATATTAAATGGTACCATAGGAAAAAGTTCTAATACAACTAATTTCCCTCATAAAAATCTTATTTTCTAATTCCTCTAAAGCACCCTATTTTTATATTTCTTCCCCACCATATATTTTTGGTTTCAACACACCGATATATGGTAAGTTTCGATATTTCTCTTGATAATCGAGACCATATCCAACTACAAATTCATTAGGTACTTCAAATCCTATAAGATCAGCCTTAATAGCCGCTGATCTTCCGGAAGGTTTATCGAGCAGTGTAACAATTTTTACTGAATTAGCTTTTCGGTATTTAAACAGATCCACTAAATATTTTAGTGTTAAGCCACTGTCAATAATATCTTCAATAATCAGTAAGTCACGACCTTCTACTTTCGTATTAAGGTCTTTTACTATCTTTACTTCTCCTGAAGACTGCATAGCATCTCCATAGCTTGTAACATCCATAAAATCCATTTCTAAATTTGTTTCTATGTAACGCAACAAGTCTGCCATGAAAGGCATAGCTCCTTTTAAAACACCAATTGCAAGCGGAAACTTCCCATCATATTCTTTCGTGAGCTGACGGCCAATTTCTTTACATTTTGCTTCAATCGCCTCTTTAGATATTAGTATTTCTTTAATATCGTTATGCATTTTTGTCCTCCTACATGTTGCCTTTTTGGTAATTTAATTGAATATACGAGGAACCCTCTTCTGTTTTTAGCTTTGGCTCTCCTTTCTTTAAACCAACAAGCCATAATATTTCTCCCTTATTATCGGTGATTAAAGGCCACTTCTCTCTTTTTATTCGTGGTATCTTCGCATCGATAAAAATATCTTTTACTTTTTTGCTTCCCTTTAATCCTTTCCAACTCATTCTATCACCAGCCCGGCGCGTTCTTATATGTAAAGGTAAAGTAATCCTGTCAGCGGCGCATATGTAGATGTTTTCATCTTGCTTTTCAGGTAGTATATTCGTATACGAAGCAATAATCTTTGATCCGTTCTGTAAATTTACTTTTCCGGGCAGGTTTATTGTTTTTTTAATGGAGGAAGTCTGGGATTCTTGATCTTTAAAGTAAATAATTAGTTTATGATAGGATTTTTCCAGTTTCAAATTAGATGGAAAATCGATTTGAGAATTCCCTTTCTCATTTTCTAATAAAGCAAAAAAATGAGACTCATGAACATAAGATAAATTTCCAGGCTTTTTATCGTATAGATAGTTTAATATTAGATGATAGGCTCGTCTTTGTAAAGCATGTGGGTACGATTTAAATAAATCAATTTCGAACGAAATTCCTTCGCCATCCTCAGTCCACTCACAGACATGGTTAAACATATTAGTTGCAGCATCTTGTAAAAAGGTCTCATCCTCTTGCAACGACTCGCTTAATTGCTGTATTGTTGTGTGTATATTATTATTTTGAGTTTTTAATAACGGAAGTACATATTTTCGAAAATAATTTCTCGTGTAATTTGTTTCATAATTAGTCGGATCAATTTGCGGGATGATTTTATTGTGATCACAATATGCCTCTATAGCTGCTTTAGTCACACATAGGAATGGACGAATAATCAATCCAGAGGCAAAATTCCGTTTAACCGGAATACCTGAAAATGCACTTGAAGTGGCTGAGCGCACTAGACGCATCAACAGTGTCTCAATTTGATCATCTCCGTGATGCCCAAGAGCTAAATAGTCAGCTTTGAATAGATCCATTTGTTTTTCAAAAAACTGATATCGTAATTCTCTAGCGGCAACTTGGGTTCCAATTTGTCTCTCTTGCATGTAAGCTGGTACATTTAGAGAAGTTCCTACAAATTTGACACCCCACTGTTCACACTTTTTCTGTACATAGTCGAGATCCTCTTTTGCTTCCTCCCCCCGTAATTGATGGTCAATAGAAAGAGCAACTAATTCAAGATGCCATTCCTGGCGTATGGAACATAAAAAATGAAGTAGTGCCATGGAATCGGGTCCTCCAGACACGCCTACTAAAACCGTGCTATTTTTCTTCATTAAATGATGTTGTTTCATAAAAGTGATAATTTTATTTTGCATCGTATGAATTCATCCCCACTAAGTTATCTCTTCATTCTATCATATCCTATTTTACATCTTCTAATAAAAGAATTTAAATATAAACTAAAATAGCAAAGATGAAAAGTAATAACTTAATGCAAGTAATAATATCCCACCCAATTCGATAAGGAACGGCAATATGTTTACTTGATTCTTATCTCTTTTAGGTCTCCTTCTTTTCTGTCTGCTAGACAATATTTGCGTTATATCGCGTTTCATTTCACGACTCGATTGATACTTTCCTAAAATCGCCTTTTTTAGACTTGAGTTGTACGGTCTAAGTGCTTTAACACCATTTATTTTTTTGAAAAGGGTTTGCTCTGGATTTGGAGACTTGGAAAATCGATCAGGGTAAAACACTTCCAGCAAAACCATAACAAGAGCGAACAAATCATAGCTCGGTTCAGCGCGTCTTGAACCTATACCCCAATATCCTCTATCATAAAACTCTGTGTATTCCTTAATTGCTCTCCCCATTTGTGTTGTTCCACCAACATCCACCCATCGTACGCTTGGTGGTGAAGCGACAACAAGTAGGTTATCCAATTTTAAATCACCAAAAACCCACCCGGATTGATGGAGGTTCTCTAGATCTTCCAGTAATTGTAGGATGAAGACACCGATCCATTCCATTCCGTTTTTCTTAATAAAGGAAGGCAAACTTTCTCCTTGTAAATATTCCATAACGTAAAAAGAATATTTTCTGTTTTTTGTTATTTGCCAGTCGTCTACATCAAGCAAATAAGGCCCAAGGCGATTTCCTTGGACCTTTTTTAACGCTTTTAGTACATTGACCTCAACCGTCATAGATGTACCTTGTTCACTTATTTTTAATGCTGCTTGTTTTCCATTTGTTTCACACAAATATACTGTACCAATGGCACCTTGTCCAAGCTTCTTTTTTATTAAATAGCTATTTTTATGCCATTTCCCTTGAATAACGGTTCCTGGTCTAATATCAATATTATGCTTCTTCCATGCCTGATTTCTCATCTCTCAAGCTCCTTAGCAAGCCTTTCTTGCCAAATTGGTACATTGCCTCTCGTATCGCTGGCCCTGTTGGTGTTATTCCGCCACTGGTCAATTTCGGGAAAACAGATGAAATTTCATCTAGCCTAGGTGACCAATCAAATACAAGTTCAACGTCCTTGCGTCTGCCCGGAAAACTAAAAATACTAAATCGATTTCTGCCAATTCTTGCGTTTAAGCTAAGAGAAAGATCAATTAATGCTTCTTTTACTGTTTCAATTTTATCATACATACTTGCACTTGTATCTACTAATACTAATACCTCGAGATCACATGTTTCACCCATATCCTCAACAACTTCCATAACTTCTCCACGTTTTTCAGGATCCAAATCTTCAAGTGTTTGTTTCGGGCCTAAAATTTGCTTTAACTCATTATTCACAAACCCTTGCAATGTTTGTGTCATTGCTTGTTTGGTTACCATTTGAACTGTTTGTGCCAAAGATTCCTGATAGACAATCTGGCTTACCCCGCCCCCAGACAATGCAACATCTTCTACTTCTTGTAATCCTTCTGGATCTTCTGTTTGATCATCATCTAAAATACCAATAACGTTTACTGCAATTCCTTGCTGGTGAGCTAAAGCTGCTGTTGCAACGGGATCTTCCCCTTTATTGGAGCACCCATCTGTTACCAACAATATCTGTTTCAATGTCCCTTTTTTCACGCCAAAAACCTCCCAACTATTCCATCACCATCATCGACAAAAAGGGAAAAATTTATACATAGAAAGGAGGAGTATGTTTGGCATTTATTATCGATCTATTAACTGTGGAAAATACAAATCAGCGGTTGAGGAAGAAGGGAGTGAACAGGCAAAAAGACTGATATTCACCTAACCTAGCTATGGAATATCAGCCACAAACTTATTTTGCCTCTTCTCCGTAAAACGGAATGGAGGACCACTTTGGTGTATTTTTAACAATTTTGGCTACAAGCACCGTCATATCATCCCCGATTTCACCTGATCTTGTACGTATTACTTCTTCCAATAGCAAATCAGCTACTTCTTGAGGATCGTCGGTTTTCATTTCGCGAACTTTCCTCTTTATCCACATATCCATATTTTGAATGTTTTTTGGACCTTCAAAAATTCCATCACTCATCATAATTAATAGATCCTCTGCCTTTAATTGATCATTCACTATATCTACATCAAATTCCTGAATAATCCCCATCGGTAAGTTACTGGCTTCTATATTTAATATTTTATCCCCCCGTTTAATAAAACTAGGTGTCGAACCAATTTTCAGAAATCTAACAAAAGCATTGTGCAGGTTAATTACAGCAAGATCTAGCGTGGCAAACATTTCATCAGTTGTTCGTAAAGATAAAATCGAATTTATCGATTTGATAGCTACTTGTTCTGGGATACCTGTCTGTAAAATTTGTTGTAATAACCGTAGTGTCTCACCACTTTCTTCATTTGCTCGTTCCCCATTCCCCATACCATCACTAATTGCCATTGCATACTTACCCGCACCAATCTCTATCGTTGTGTAGCTATCCCCGGAGATTAATCCACCTCCCTTAGCCGCATTTGCAACCCCAGTTTCAATAACAAATTCCTTTGCAGAACCAAAGGCAAGGAAACAGTACCCATTAGGAAAAGGCGAAATTTCTTCTTCTTTTACGATAATCATTTCATTTAATATATCAGATAGTACCGGAGCAATTAATTTGGAAGCCTCTCCATGATAATTATAAAAGGATACGGTCATTTCAATATCCACATTCCCCTTTTCTAGTTGGAAAACATCCAATTTTTCTAGCTCTATTCCCATTTTCTTTAATGCATTTATAATTTGTACCTCTTGTTGTTCATGGTGCTTCCTTTCTTTTAAAATTTCTTTAGAAAAATCCTCCATCACCTCTGATACACCTTGCAGTTGATCTGCGACTAGTCTTTTACTCTCCTTTACTTGTTTTTTTAATTTTTGATTCGCCTCAAAAAAGGACATTTCCTCCTTTACCGTATCGATAACCTTTTTTGATTTTACACAGTGATTTTCAAACTTGTGAACTAACTTCCGATTCGGTTCATGCCCATCGGCAATATCATTTTTCAAATCTTCCATAATTGCGTATGTTTTATCAAATTGCTTTTGCCAACAGCGATCTTTCATAAAACAGGTTTGACAGGTTTTTTCCGTTATCTGACTTAAGAAGTAATCGGTTTCCCGCTGCACATTTTGTTCTTCAAGTAAATTTTCCTCCGATGTCGTAAAACTTTTTGATAAAGCTTCAAATACATTCGAAAACTGTTCTACCCGTTTAGCAGTTACATTGCGGACTTTTTGCAAATACTGTTCTTGTTCATTTGAGTATTCCTCTGTTCCAGGAATATACCTGGAAAGTTTCTTAATCCAGCTTGCTGGTGTTAAAAAGAAAAAAATAATGGCTATGGAAGATTCGATGAATGAAGAACCGATCGCTGATGTTTCCCCGTAAATACCAATTAAAAATGTCCCGACCAATAAACCAACACTGACACCAGCCTTTTTTCCTTCTTTTAGAAGGCCACCCAATAATCCTGAAAAAGCAAGCAGGCTCATTTGATATAAATTTGCTACATTTGCTAATGATAGAATTAATCCTGCCACAACCCCAACTGTAGAACCTATTGCAGCTCCGCCGACAAAGCTAAGTATCAGTACAAAATAACGTGAAAAAATTTGTTCCAACGATGCCCCATAAATTTCCCAGCCAATCGTTCCTGTTAATATAGAAGCGATTAAAATAATCATACAAACAATTTCTTCATTTTTTAATGTAGGTTTATACCTTTTTGGTGATATTAAAGGGATACTTTGCATAAATATTAATACTAGAACACATCCCAAGACACCTTCTACGGCTAGTAACAGCCATTCGTAGGAGGTAAGTTTATCGGAAATAGAATATAGAAATAAACGCGGTGCAGCGGTAGATATAAAAACGATAAACGGAATTTTTATCTGTACGTTTTTTGCATTTTTGAACATCGCTGCTAAAAATATAAAAACAAACATTGCCAACAATATGAACACGCCATGTGTCATACTGTAGCTAAGTGCACCTGCAAGCACCGCAAGCATTACCTTTGCAGACTTCTCTCTATGCACAAACCACATTGTTGCTAAAAAGGCAACTGCAAAGGGTGATACAACGGATAATATGATAGCTCTTCCTAAGAGAAATCCTACAATGTAAAACAGCCACCCTCTCTCAAGCATAATAGATTTAAAGTTAGCGGGGATTTTCCTCCACAACTTACTTAAATAATTATTTTTTACTTCAAATGTCTTTGTTTCCATTCTAGGAATTGAATCCATCATATAAAGCCCTCCTCTTGCATATATTAAATCACAAACTCTATTCTTTTTTTGTCAAAACAAGTAAGCGTGATAGAAAAATCGTTCGACTTCTTTCTAAGAGACACGCACCATTCAACATAAATGAATAGTTTCTGCTTCGTTATGTCTACGTTGTTTAGATCACAGACATGATTAATCTAAAGTTTTCACGAAGATAGAATTATTTCCCCGGAAATATGTCGAAGCTTTTATACTTTCTCTATCAAATTTTTCTTTGTTCTTGACACAAATGAATTTCTCATGTATGATATCTTTTGTGTTCAATTTTGGCGGCGTAGCTCAGCTGGCGAGAGCGTACGGTTCATACCCGTAAGGTCGTGGGTTCGATCCCCTCCGCCGCTATTTCCATCATTTGCTTGCATATTAAAAAACTGCCTTCCTTCAGGCAGTTTTTTTGATTCGATAAAAAAGAAAGCAGATATCACGTAAAATTGGTGATATCTGCTTTCTTTGGTTTATGATTTATAATAGAGCATCCTTATAGACAGCAATTGCTATCCTCTTTTAGCACCTCGACCTCCGCGTCTGGATTCCGTGTGCTTCTTTAAAGAGGCTAAACGGTCTTCAGAATCTTTAAGAAAACGATTCATCTTCGCTTCAAAATTTTCAGTGCGTTCACGAGCACTTTTTTGACGTACTGGTTTATCTTTTGCTTTCTTAATAGATAAACCAATTTTACCGTCCTTTTCAACATTAATGACTTTAACCTTAATTTCATCTCCAATGCTTAAGTGCTCATTAATGTCCTTAACATAATTATCGGCAACCTCACTAATGTGGACAAGTCCAGTTTTTTTGTCTCCAAGCTCGACAAACGCCCCAAAATTTGTGATACCAGTTACCTTTCCCTGCAGCTTGCTGCCTACTTCGATTGACATAAAAAAAATGCTCCTCCTTAAAATTTTTGAAAGACATGGCCTTTGCCATATTCTATATATTATTAAGCTTTAGAATTCAAATATATTCTAAGGCTCAAAATATAGTCCCACTATTCTATAGTATACATAAGCTTATAAAAGGGTGTCAATAGGATGGCTCCTCATCAGGGATCTTAAAGATTAATTCTCCCTTTTTAGAGAAAAAATAGTTCGTTCGTGCTATTTCCAGAACGTACTCTTCATCATTTAGCAATTCAATTTCTTCTTTATAATTTTTTTCCTTTTGTTCTAAGGATGCTAGTTCTTCTTCCATGTGATGATATTTTTCACTTTTCTCCGCCTGAAGTACACGCTGTTTAATATGGAAGGTAGCCATGCTCCCTATAGCAATAACAGTTATGATAGAAAATAGTACAAGACGGCGGATTAAGCGTTGCTTCTTTCTCTGTTTTCTTTCCATATAAGCATCATATTGCTGCATATAGTTCGAGTCTAATCTTGTAACATTCTTCTTTGGCATTAGGCCACTACCTCCTCTTAAACGGAATATACTTCTCCAATTTTATATATATATTCTTTATTATACTATAAAATCCTGCTGTTTTGTGCAATATTTTTTGCATTTTTTTTGGAAGTAAGCGATAGATCAATTGAAAAATCCACTTGATTGGCGTATATATAACTTTAAATAAAAAAAAGATGATGGATAATATCAGCTGCATCAGTGTTAAAAATAGTGTTATAACCATCCTAACAATCCAGCGCAGCGGTGTAATTAGCAATGCTTGTACAGTTCTTGCAAAAAAGCGGCATATAGCTCTCAACATGCTAATTATCTTTTCCAATGCCTTTTGGTATAGATTGGCTGCCATGACCTTGTACATGGAATATCCTAATAAACATGCAAGAAATACATAAACCCTCAGTTCCCCGCCGTTCACCTTAAATAAAACATAAAATAATAGGAATGTTTGCGTCAGCCAAAAACTGCTCTCCAATACATAAGTGAGCCATGTTTTTTTCTTCCAGTATGGAGAAAAGCGACGAAACGTATCTCTTGCTATCCCTAAGTAAAATCCACCTACAATCATAAAAATCATTGTCATGAATTGTGTATCAAGTGTCATTTAAATAGCTTGCTAAAGAATCCTTTAGCTTTCTCCTGATGCTGTTCATCAACATAGGATAGTTCATATATTTTTCCTTTAATGGAAACTAAACCATCGCCTACATCCAGGTTTTTCAATTGTAGATTTTGTCCCCGTACAACTAAATAACCCATTACGGTTTCCAGTAAAAATTCCTCATTATCAAAACTGTCTACTTCTTTAACACCGCTAATTTCCAGCTCCTTGCGGTTATTAATCTTCAAATAATGATCTTTTTGCACACGTGTAACATTTTCTCTTTCGTAATAATTCATTGCCCTCGCCCTCCTTATTATACTTTATGAAAGGTTGGACAAGGTTAGAACATTACTTTTTAAATGATGGGATTGTTTATTCCAACGTTTTTTCTTCTTCCCTGATTATTTTATACATCATCTCTGCCTCATTTTTTTTAACTGTTTCTTTTAACATGGTAATTTCAAGTGTCAATCGCTTTTGACCAAATTGAATGATTAATTCATCCCCCACAGATACAACGGATGACGCTTTTGCCCGATTGCCATTTATCGCTATTCGTCCCTGGTCAGCGACTTCTTTCGCTAACGTGCGTCTTTTAATTAAGCGGGATATTTTTAAAAATTTATCTAATCGCAATGAATTCATTCCCTTCTCTTAGCTTGCTCCCAGTAATAATCCATCTCTTCTAATGTGGCTTGATCTATGGCTTCTCCTTGTTCTCTTAATTGTTGTTCCATATACGAAAAGCGATAAATAAACTTTTGATTTGTCCGGTTTAATGCTACTTCGGGGTTAATTTTATAATACCTAGATAGGTTGGCCAGTACAAATAAAATATCACCCAATTCTTTCTCTATTTCATCTCTATTTTCCACTTGAATTGCTTCATTGACTTCTTGTATCTCTTCATTCAACTTAGCCCAAATATCATTTACATCTGTCCAATCAAACCCTACTTTAGCTGCCTTTTTCTGCAATTTGTACGCTCTTGCCAAAGATGAAAGACTTTTTGGTACACCATCCAATATTAATTTTCTTTGTTCACCCTTTTCTTCTTGTTTTAGTAAATCCCAATTTTTATACACTTGATCAACCGTATCGGCAGTAGTATCAGCGAAAACATGTGGGTGACGATGAATCATCTTGTCGGAAATTGCTTTAATGACATCGTAGATGGTAAAGTATCCGTCATCTTCTCCAATCTGACTATGAAGCATCACTTGCAGCAGCACATCTCCTAATTCTTCTACTATCCCCTCGTCATCTTGCTCATCGATAGCATCAATGAGTTCATATACCTCTTCAATGGCATATTCACGCAAGCTTTCATGTGTTTGTTTGCGGTCCCATGGGCACCCTTCTGGTGAACGCAGTGTTGCTATTATTTCTTTTAACCGAGCGAAAGTATGGTTTAACATACTATCGGGGGCTGGCGGTACATATACACTCACTAAATTACTCACCTCTAGTGAGCGGTCAAGTTCTTCTAGTGGCAGCGTTGTTAATTTCTCTGATTCAGTTCCTGCCGCTTCGACAATGGTAACTTGATAATCTGGCGGCAGATCCTCTAGTAAAGCTAACTTCACCTCAGATGCAATAAAACGGTCATATACCTGACAAAAAACAATAGGCTGACGATAATCTAGCTGACTTCTTTCAAAGAAGGTCCCATCAACAAATTGAAAGCCATCGATAGGGTCAATTCGTAATGCTGTAAAAAGTGCATCTAGATAACTTTGTCCGCCTGCTATATATACCGATACATCTTTTCTTTTTAACAAAAGCTGTACAGTTTTCTCAGCAAGCATCGGATGTCCAGGAACAGCATATATAACCTGCTTTTCCTTAGCTGCTTCAACTAATCTTCCTACAATACTTTCATACACAGTTGAAAATTGCATTTCATTTTCATATTCCTTATCAAATGATTCAAAAAGAACGCCTTCCTCTTGTAAAGCCTGAACAACAGGGTGGCTCATCGTCCGAATAAAAATACGATTTTCTGTCCCTATTAATTTTTTATAAATGCCCAGCGGCAATTGATTTATATCGCCCGCCCCCAAGCCGATAACCTCTATTTTATTCATCATTCACTTTCTCTCCTTATGCAATCGAATAAAAAATAATGGATAAGGAAGCATGGAAAGCTCCTCTTTGGAAAATGCTCTGCACCGCAATAATAGAATAATGTATAGAACTCCTCCGGTTATAGAGATAAATACAACATAGATCAGTAAGCGGATTCGAGAGAAAAGAGCATTACTTGCAAAAAAATAATCCATAACAATAATATATAAAATCATTCCGATACTTGCTTTTAAAAAGGCACTCCAATTTATATTTCCAAAAAACTCCAGCTTCGGCAATTTTCTTTTTAATTCAAAAACAGCCGCAATACCTAAAACACATAGACTAAAAACAGTCGCAAGTGCACTGCCTGTAATACCCCACAGCGGTACCAAGGTGTCATTAGCGATCCACTTTACCAAAACAGCCACTACAATAAATCCAGCTGTCCGCTTCATATACCCTAAACCCTGTAAAATAGAAGTAGCTGTAATAACAATTGAACATAGCAAGATGGACATAACTAAAATTTGTAACGTCTTTGTTCCGCTGTCATTTTCATATAATAATACATTTACTTCTGGAAATATCATTATCAATCCAAGAGTTGCTCCAGCTGCTAAATAGAAGCTAAACGCCAAGGCACCCTGAATAGATCGGTAAAATGCAGCTGGGTTTTTTTCCATGTTTTGTTTGCTTATATTCGGTATCAGGGCAAGAGCAAAGGAAGAACCAAGTACAGTTCCTAGTTGAATTAATGGTTGTCCGCGGTCAAATATCCCTTTGTCTTTCATAGCATCAAGCTTCGATAGGCCATGACTTAATAAATTCGGTACTAATGTAAATGCGTCCGCAAACTGGATAACTAATAAAATCATATGGTTTAATGCTGCAACAATCCCAAAGATAAAAACAGTTTTAAAATAGTGCTTCCATGGAGTTTCAACTCTAGTTCCTAAGCTTGGTTTATTTCTGCCAAAAAAGAACAAAAGAAGAAAAATGGCTGTAAGAAATCCACCTATGGAAGCAATTCCGGCGAATTCACCTATGTAATAGATATCCAGATCATGCAGAACAACTAAAATAGCAGCTAAAATAATAAGAAAAACTCGTGTAAGTTGTTCTCCCACTTGCGAATAGGCTGTAGGTTTCATATCATTATTTCCTTGAAAAGCACCACGAAGCAATGCTAAAAAAGGAATAAAGAGGAATAAAAAAGCTGCATTCTGATATGTCTTTTCTAATTGAATATCACCTGCCCAATTTGCTATCGTGGATGCATTACAATATATCAAAAGAAATAGAACACCGTTTATCCCTAATAAAATAAGAAAAACAGGCCAATAAAAGTTTGCTAATGAAATTTCTTTCCCTTCTGATTTTAGGTGTACCAGCGATCTAGAAATAGCAGAGGGAAAACCATATAATGCCAACACGATAGCTATTCCAAGTAATGGATAAACTTGTTGATAAATATAAAAGCCGAGGTCCCCTGTTAGATTTTGTAATGGGATTCGGTAACCTGCACTTAATATCTTACTAATCAATCCTGCTAATGTTAATAGGAAAGCACCTTTAACAAGCTTATCTGTCTCGCCTTTATTCATTGTAACGCCTTCTCATTTAATTAAAATTTTTCATTAAGTATAACATAGAAGCCTTTAAACCTCTCGCTACTTATCGACTTGCGGTCTGATTAAAGTGGGAGATTCCTACGCATTCCCGTAAAGCTAGATGCTTAATGTCTTTGTTTTTGTCTTCACCTCCGTTAATGGGAATGATTGCTCCTGTTATATCATCATCGTACTTGTTTAGGGGGGATTTTCCATAAATGAAACGAGCAAGAATCAGTTTATTTCTGACTCTTACTCGTTTCATTCATAATCACAGTAATTATTCCATTTGTTTCGCTAAAAAGTTTGACGCTGTTTCAATTAATTTTTGTTCAATTTTACTAAGCGCTTCCTTTTCTTTGGAAAACATCATCACACAGCCAATTGAATCTCCGTTAGCTATGATCGGACTGATGCAATAAGAACGCAAGTCTTCTTCTCTTCCTTCCGTAATTTCCACGGTGTTTGGTTCCGTTTCATATAAAAGGGATCGATCTTCAATGCTTTTTTCCAACAAGACACCGATATGTTTATTTAAATAATCTTTTTTCGATTCTCCTGCTAATGCGATAACTTCATCCCGGTCACATATTAGTACCGGGTAGGTAGCAGAATCAAATAATGCTTCTGCATATTCTTGGGCAAAATGACTCAATTCATTTATTGGAGAATATTTTTTCAAAATAACTTCGCCTTCACGATCAACAAAAATTTCTAATGGGTCCCCTTCACGAATACGCAATGTACGTCTTATTTCTTTTGGGATGACAACTCTGCCTAAATCATCAATTCGTCGCACAATTCCTGTTGCTTTCATTTTCTAAGAAGCCTCACTTTCGTATGATGATTATATTTAGTGTACTTACACATTTTAAAAGGTGATTTACTGTTAAGTATTTCCGGCTCCTATAGAGTTCTTTTTTCATGTAACCGGACTGTAAATGATTCAAACATTTTTAAAGGTTTCCCCACCTGACTCTTACTTATCTACCTGTAAAATGCTATTTCATTATGTCACCAGAATATCTAATTCCTTTCTTCATGTGTAAAAAACACCAATTATGGTTTTAGTATTAATCATCTGAAGGGAACTATACATAATACATTGCCTTTTTATTCGTTTCTATCCACATTCTCTAACTTTTTGATGAAACTTGATACGCTTTCAAATCGATGATGTTCTGTTTCTTTTGAAAATCTAAAAACAATTTTTAATTTATTATTCTCAGTGCCTAACTGAACTTCACGCCCGAAAGAGTTCGCTAATTCAAACAGCTTTGACCCGTCAATTTGTTGACTGCGGTCTTCCTCTACCAATAGCTCACACTTTTTATTTTTTGCACGGATAGATTCAACCCTTTCTTTTTTAGCATACATTTTTAAGATCGAAACTGAAAATAAATGATCAACCTCGATAGGATAATCACCAAACCGGTCAATTAATTCATCTTTTAAGTTATCAATGTCTTCCGATGAAGCAATCGTTTGAAACTGTTTATACATGTCAATTTTCTGTTTTTCATCTTTGATATAGGTGTCCGGTATATACGCATCGATATCTAACGTTAACTCTGGTTCGAATGGCGTTATATCTTCTATTTCTTTACCAGATCTTCGAGCGTCAATAGCCTCTTTTAACATTTGTGAGTACATATCAAAACCTACAGAATCAATAAATCCATGTTGCTGTGAACCGAGCAGGTTTCCTGCCCCGCGAATAGATAAGTCTCGCATAGCAATTTTAAAGCCCGATCCCAATTCGGTAAATTCCTTTATAGCCTGTAGGCGCTTTTCAGCTATCTCTGTAAGTACTTTATTTTTTTGATACGTAAAATACGCATACGCCACTCGATTCGAACGTCCAACACGCCCTCGTAATTGATAAAGCTGACTTAAGCCCATACGGTCAGCATCATTTACAATAAGTGTATTCACATTGGGAATATCAACGCCTGTTTCAATAATCGTTGTACTTACTAATACATCATATTCACCTTCTAAAAATCCAAACATGACATTTTCAAGTTCTGACTCGTTCATTTGACCATGGGCAACCGCAATTCTTGCATTATCAACAAGCATGCCAATATCCCTTGCAACTTTATCAATGTTTTCTACCCGATTATATAAGAAAAACACTTGTCCGCCTCGTGCCATCTCCCGTTCAATCGCTTCCCTGATAAATATCGGATTATATTCCAGCACGTAAGTTTGAATCGGAAAACGATTTTCCGGAGGAGTCTCAATAACGGATAAATCACGTACACCTAACATTGACATATGCAAGGTCCTAGGTATTGGTGTTGCTGTTAGCGTAATTACATCCACATTTGTTTTCATTTGTTTTATCTTTTCTTTATGTTTTACACCAAAACGTTGCTCTTCGTCGACAATAAGCAAGCCTAAATCATGATATTTAATATCTTTGGATAATAGACGGTGCGTCCCAATTACGATATCGACTAAACCTCGAGACAATCCATTCTTCGTATCCTTTTGCTGCTTTTTCGTTCTAAATCGACTTAAAAGTTCTATATTTACAGCATGATCTTGGAATCTTTCACGAAACGTTTCAAAATGCTGTTGTGCAAGAATAGTTGTAGGGACTAATAATGCTACTTGTTTACCTTCTGCAACCGCCTTGAATGCTGCTCTAATTGCTACTTCTGTTTTCCCGTAGCCCACATCTCCACAAAGCAGTCGATCCATCGGACGCTCTCTTTCCATATCCTCTTTTATTTCTTCGATACAACGTATTTGATCTTCTGTTTCCTGATAAGGGAAAGCTGCTTCAAATTCGCGTTGCATTTCCGTATCCTCTGAAAAGGCATGCCCTTTTTGGGCCTCTCTTTCCGCATATAATTTTATCAGATCATCCGCAATATCTTCTACAGAAGATTGGACTTTCCTTTTTACCTTTGTCCATTCTGAACCGCCTAATTTATAAAGTTTCGGTTCTTTTCCCTCAGAGCCAACAAATTTTTGAACCAGATCAATTTGATCAATCGGTACAAATAGTTTGTCATCACCAGAATATTTAATGAGCATATAATCTTTATGCAATTTATTTACAGTTAGCGTTTCAATTCCTACATACTTTCCAATGCCATGATTTGCATGGACAACATAATCCCCAACTTTTAATTCTTGGTAATCTTTAATGCGTTCTGCATTGGATATTTTTTGCCTTCTTCGCATGCGCTTCGTCTTTTTCTTAAATAATTCATTTTCTGTAATTAAAACTAATTTATGCATCGGCAATTCAATGCCATTATTGATATTACCAATTGCAATGGTTGGCTTTGTAACAGGTAACTCTAAGTGCTCTGCAATGCTTGCTTCGATATTATAATCCATAAAGATAGAGTGGATTTTTTCCGCACGTTTCGCATTTGGAGCTAAAACGACTACGGAATAATCTCCTTTTTCCCAACGTGTTAATTCATTTTTAAATAAGTTCATTTGTCCATGAAATTCTTGCATCGCTCTTGAAGAAAAATTTATGATATTTTCCGGCTGCGTGTTTGGAATATGTCGCAAAAACACAGACATATAAATACGTGGATGATTTATTTTTCCCCAAACAGTAAGCCAGTCAAAAGAAAATGTACTATCTTTCACCATTTGATTAGATGCTAGCAAACTGCTATACCATTCTGCCTCTTCTTTATCTAAATTTGTTGCAGTTTCTTGGATTCTGCTCATTTCATCCATGATAATTAATCCATTGGATGGCAGATAATCTAACAAACTAGCAGGATTCTCATATAGGAAGCCAATATACTTATACATTTCTTGAAAGCGCTCTACGTTTTTCAATCGTTCTATATCATGTTCCATTACTTTTATTAGTTTTTCCTTAGCTTCCTTCGATTTAATCTTTTTTAGCGTACTTGCTAATGCACGCTCAGTACGATTAGCTCCAGATAAAATATCCTCTTCATTCAATAGAAGTTCCGTCGCAGGTCTAACCCTGACTTGTTCTATTTTTTCTAAAGAGCGTTGTGTCCCTGCATCAAAATAGCGTATAGAGTCAACCTCTTCATCAAATAATTCGATACGAATTGGGTTTTCTTCTGTAACTGGATAAATATCAATAATACCACCTCGAATACTGAATTCACCCGGAGAATTAACCATTGACCCTCGTTCATACCCCATGTCAACTAATGATGATAGATAAGCATCTATGTCAATTTCCTCGCCTAGAGTGAAGCGTAATTGGTATTTATCCCAATAACTAGGCGGTGGCAAAATGCGTTTTAAGGCTGCTACTGGGGCTATTAAAATACCTGATTTCTTTTCTGCCCATTCTGTTAGCCCATCAATGCGCTGACTTTTTAATTCTGGACTAGCAATAGCAACTTCTGAAGCGATTAACTCATTCACTGGATATAAATAAACATTGCTATTTTCCATAAACTCTGACAAATCATCATAAAGCTGCTGTGCCTGAGTTAATTGGTGTGTAACTAGTAAAATAGGTTTGTTAATGGATTCATTAACAATGGAAATAAGCAAACTTCTTGCTGACCCTGATAAACCAGCAACAAGCTGCTCTTTCATACCATTATGAATACCACCTAAAATGGATTGGACATCTTCGGTGGAATGCAAAAAATTATTGATCCCTTTCATTTCTTAAACCCCCATGGTATATATAAAAGCGTAGACGAATCGCAGCAAGATGCTACAGCGCAAAAATGCTTTGGTTGAATAACCAAAGCTTGTCTGCGTATATTATTGTATAAAAAAGTCTAACTCGTGATATTGTGGATGCTGGCCAAGTGTATCCTCACAATTTTCACAAATAGCATGGATATGAATGTCTCCATTACTATTATAATTAATCATTTCTTTTTTATCCTCAATAGACAATTTATCCCACCCTAACATGGATGTATCAACAATTTGTTCCTCTATTTCACCTATGACATGTCCACAGTGTCTACACTTATAGACAATAGACATATAAAAAACCTCCTCAAATAAACATGGGGTACATTAAAGTTTATCCGAAAAGCATTTTTTTATACATAAAGTGAATCTTGCTTTTAGAGGAGACTTATATATCTAATGATTAAATTCATTCATCACCTCGTTAAAAGGGGCTTTCAGCCATGCTTCACAGGCATCTGCGGATTTCTTAATACTTTCATGTACGTCTTCTTGCTTGGCCTTAGGGAACGTACTGAGAACATAATCAACGATAGGCATCGAATTAGTTGGTCGTCCTACACCAATACGAATTCGTTTAAAATCTTTTGTTCCTAAATGGTCAATGATTGACCTGATTCCATTATGACCTCCATGTCCGCCTTTTTGCCGCAGGCGGATTTTCCCTACTGGCAAATCCAAATCATCATAAATCACAAGAATATCGTCGATATCGATATGATAATATTTCATTAATGGATACAGACATTCTCCAGACAGATTCATATATGTTTGCGGCTTGAGAAAAATTATTTTTTCACCTAAATCATGTTCTAACGCATATTTCCCGTTAAATTTAGATTTATTTAGACTCCAATGGTGACGGGATAACAATTCATCTATTACCATAAAACCTATGTTATGTCTGGTATGATGATATTTTTTTCCCGGGTTGCCTAGCCCAACAATACACTTCATTTCCATTCGTCCTTTTTAATAATATTTAGGTAAAAATACAATAATCCCTCCTAATAAGAATAGACATGATCAACGTTCTTAAAGGAGGGGCTACATATCTAAATTATATAGTTAGAAGAAAAATTATTGTTCTTCCTCTTTGGACTCTGCACCCACTAATTCTGGTTCAGCACTCTCACCGTCTGCATCTTCGTCTTCTTCACTTCCAGTATCAGGTGCTAACACATTAACAATAGCGGTATCTTCTTCTTCAAGAAACTCATATTTTTCAGAGCTTGGCAAATCAGCAATTGCGATTGTGTCACCAATATTTAATTCTGATACATCAACAGTAATTTCTTCAGGAATGTCGTTAGGTTTAGCACGTACTTGCAGAACATATAGTGGCTGTTGTAATACACCGCCTTCTTTTGTTCCAATTGCTTCTCCTTCTATACGCAATGGTACCTCAACATCCATTTCTTCAGACATGTCTACAACGTAGAAGTCAACATGCATCACTTCATCTTTAAGGGGATCCATTTGATAATCATGAAGCATTACATCAGCAGATTCACCATTTTCAATATCAAGGGTGATAATTGCGTTTCTTCCTTCTTCACGAACTGTTTTTACTAAGTCAATCGTATTTACTGTAATTGCTTTCGTTTCCTTGCCTTTCCCGTAAACAACACCTGGAACATTTCCACTTTCACGATATTGTTTTGTTGTTGAATTTTTAAGATCATTACGTAAAATTGCTTTTAATTTTACTGCCATGCTAATCATCCTCCAATTTTTTAACAACTTCGTTTCATCTATTTATGTTGTTTAATCTTGTATAATTTTCTATCCATACATTATATACTATTATCTCATTTTTAATCGATATAACAACTATTTTGAAGTAAAATACATATCTAGTCAAATAAGATACTTACAGATTTTAATTCATGGACCCGGATAATCGCTTCACCAATAAGCGGAGCTACGGATAAAGATTTGATTTTATCACTCATCTGTTCATTTGAAATCGGAATCGAATTCGTAACAACAAGTTCCTTTATTTGTGAGTTATCAATGCGTTCCAGCGCAGGTCCTGATAAAACAGGGTGTGTACAACAAGCATAGACTTCCTTTGCCCCATTTTCGATTAATGCATCAGCGGCAAGCGTGATTGTACCTGCTGTATCAATAATATCATCAATTAAAATTGCTGTTTTCCCTTCAATGTTACCTACGATATTCATCACTTCAGCAACATTTGGGCGTGGCCTTCTTTTATCAATAATACCAATAGGTGCCTTCAGATAGTCTGCCATTCTTCGTGCGCGCGTTACTCCGCCGTGATCTGGAGAAACTACTACGACGTCATCCAAGCCTTTCGCCTCAAAGTAATCCGAAAGTATTGGTACACCTTGTAAGTGGTCAATTGGCATATCGAAAAAGCCCTGAATTTGTGGTGCGTGCAAATCAAGTGTAATAACTCGGTTAGCTCCGGCTGTTTCTAATAAATCTGCCACTAGTTTTGCGGTTATTGGTTCCCTCGAGCGTGATTTACGATCTTGACGTGCGTATCCATAGTAAGGCATTACAATGTTTATCGATTTAGATGAGGCACGTTTTAATGCATCGATCATGATAAGCAGTTCCATCAAATGCTGGTTGACTGGCAAACTTGTGGATTGCACTACATATACATCACAACCCCTAACACTTTCCTCAATATTAATTTGTACTTCTCCATCACTAAATGTTGAAACACTGCACTTTCCTAAAGGGGTCCCAATATGATTTGCAATTTCCTCTGCTAATTTACGGTTTGAATTCAACGTAAATACTTTTAATGATGGATCCTTGTAGTCAGATGTCATTAAAAAAACCTCCATTAATCCTTTTTTTCTTTTTTTCTTTGTTTTGTATAGCCTTCTTTATCCGTTTGTCTCGATCTAGCGATAGATAAGGCTTCATTAGGTACGTCTGATGTAATTGTTGATCCTGCAGCTATATAAGAAGCTTTTCCAACAGTTAAAGGGGCAATTAAATTAGCATTACAACCAACGAACGCATCATCTTCAATGGTAGTTACATGTTTTTTATTACCATCATAGTTTACAGTAATTGTACCACATCCCATATTTACTCTACGTCCAATCACCGCATCTCCGATATAACTTAAATGAGGAATTTTACTATTTTGATCGATGGTTGACTTTTTGATCTCTACAAAATTTCCTACTTTAACTTCATCGCGAATATTTGAGTCTGGTCTAATATGAGCATATGGACCAATTTTTACGTGATCTCCTATTTGACTGTCTTCGAGGACACTTTGTCTGACAGCGGTATCTTTCCCCACCACACAATTAATAACCTCTGTGTACGGGCCAATTTGTGCACCTGCTTTAATCGTTGTATCCCCACTTAAAATCGAACCAGGATAAATGATTACATCTTGTTCTATTTTAACATTAGGTTCAATATAAGTGTTATCCATATCTTTAATTGTTACACCATTTCGCATATGTTTTTCATTGATACGCTGTTTCATTACCTTTTCTGCTTGTGCTAGTGCTACACGATCGTTGACACCCAGCGTTTCTTCAAAATTCGGTGTTAAAAATGCACTTATTTTTTCACCTTTTTCCCTTAAAATACCAATAACATCTGGCAAATAATACTCGCCTTGCGCATTATCATTTGATACTTCTTTTAATGCATCAAATAAAGCTTTATTATCAAAACAATATGTACCAGTATTTATTTCATCAACACTTCGTTCCTTATCATCTGCATCTTTATGTTCAACGATACGTTCAACTTCATTTTGTCCGTTACGAATAACTCGTCCATACCCCTTTGGATTAGGAGCTTTTGCGGTTAAAATCGTTGCTTTTGTTTCATTTCTTTCATGATAGTTAAAGAGTTCTTTATATGTTTCTTCTGTAATTAACGGTGTATCTCCACATACCACAATTGTTGTTCCTTCTTTATCTTTTAATAAGTCTTCAGCCTTAAGTACAGCATGGCCAGTTCCTAATTGCTCCTCCTGAACCACAAATTTACTTTCATCTCTAAGATGTTCAGTAACCTTATCTGCACCGTATCCAACAACTGTCACAACTTCATCTAATTGGATGGATTTTAAATGTGTGATAACATGCTGTACCATTGGACGACCTAATACAGGATGAAGCACTTTGTATAGTTTTGACTTCATTCTAGTTCCTTGCCCTGCTGCAAGAATGACAGCATAACGTTTTGTCATGAGGAAACCTCCATTCCATTTATCCATAATGAATATATCTCAAAAAGAATTCGATTTCAATAGATCTGTCAACAGAATACAATGTTTTTAATGGAAAAATAACTTGCCTTTTTGAATAAAAAAAGTCCAATCAATAAATGATTAGACCTCTTGTAATTTACATATTAGGAAACCCCAGCTTCTTCATATTCTACTTCTGCTTCCCCTGCACGGTGATATTCTTCCAGTACAGCATCCTGAATTTTTGCACGTGTTTTCGAGTTAATTGGGTGTGCAATGTCTCTAAATTCACCGTCTGGGGTTCTCTTTGATGGCATGGCTACAAATAGCCCGTTGTTTCCATCGATCACCCTGATATCATGGATAACAAATTCCTGATCAAACGTAATCGATGCAATTGCTCGCATTCTCCCCTCTGTATTCACGCGGCGTAATCTTACGTCAGTTACTTCCATGATGTGTCACCACCTTTTCCCTATTTAACTTATTTAAGTATTTCAACAAAACATACAAAAGTCCTGCCTGATATTCAAAAAAATTTAAAATAATTACAAAAAGGTTAATAATTAAGACTGTTATCTAAAAAATTGTTGTTAACATCTTAAAATTATGAATAACAGTTGAAATAAACGTAGACTTTTTCGAAAGTAGCAGCCAGAATGAGAACACTCAGAGCAAGGTATGAGTGAAGGAGCCAACAGGGGTCACCCGCGGAAAACGAAGCCTATTTGGGCTGTGGTGGCTTAAACGACCAAAGCATAAAACAGTTTTATTAAAATAAAATCTCCCATTTGTGCGGAAGATTTTATTTTTTGGAACAGTTTGATTCAAAGTTCCCAGGGTGTACTTCAATATAATTTTGCATCATATCAACATTTGTAATTTTAACCAATGATGTATATTCCCGAACCACTCGTTCATCTTCTTCATCATCTGCTTCAGCCAGCACTCCAATCGCTTTGACATTCGCATTAAATTCCTCAAGTAGACTTTTCATGCCAGTAATTGTTCCTCCAGCTTTCATGAAATCGTCAATAATACATACATTGGAGCCTTCTTGTAAACTTCGCTTCGGTAATACCATTGTTTGAATTTTTCTGGAAGAGCCCGACACATAATTAATACTTACCGAAGAACCTTCCGTCACTTTTGGATCTCGTCTCACAATAACTACTGGAACACCGAGGAATGAAGCAACTGCATATGCTAATGGAATTCCTTTCGTAGCCACAGTCACAACAACATCAATGTCTAAATGCGAAAAGGCAGATGCTAAAATTCGCCCTATTTGCCGAACTTGCTTAGGGTCTCCTAATATATCACTCATATAAAGGTATCCACCTGGAAGAATACGGCTTGTATCTTCCAATTTGTGGCACAATTCTGTAATGTACCGAATACTTTTCTCTTTCGAATTATACGGAATATACTTTACCCCACCAGCTGCTCCTGCTGATCTTTGCAAGTATCCTAAACCTTCATGTTTAAACATATAATCGATAATGTCCAAATCTTCGCTAATAGAAGATTTGGAGGCTTGATATATTTTAGTGAAATAAGGCAATTGTATTTGCTCTCTTGGGTTTTCTATAAAATAATCTGTCAATGCAACAATTCTGTTACTTCTTTTCATTTCCACACCTCAAAATCCGAATATTTATACTAAAATATACCATTTACATGCGTGTATTGGCAAATATCAACCTAATATACGGACTATATATACCTCTTCACAAAACCCACGCAGTCCATTATAAATTCGCCGTGCCTTGTTTTCATGTTGGACTAAACCATATATCGTCGGACCGCTTCCACTCATCAGAACACCTGCAGAACCCGCATATTTCATGCGATCTTTTATTTGCTGTACCTCTGGATGTAATTTAATTGTGACACTTTCTAGCACATTTCCCAGGTTATTACAAAGTTTTATGAAATTTTTTTCTTCCAAGGCGCTTATAATTTCAGATGTGCTTGGGTGTGTGATGCAACTCATATCAAATCTTTGAAATATTGTTCTTGTGGAGACCCCAATGTTAGGCTTAGCTAAAATAACCCAACAAGAAGGTGGAGAAGGTAATTTCTCAATACGTTCCCCCCGCCCTTTGGCTATCGCAGTAGAATTATGTACACAAAACGGCACATCAGAACCAATATGCGCCCCGAGTGCTGCTAATTCCTCCGTTGGAATGTTCATCGACCACAGTCGATTTAAACCACGTAATACAGCAGCTGCATCACTGCTTCCACCACCAAGACCAGCCGAAACCGGTATACTTTTTTCAATTTTAATATGTACGCCTTTTTCAATGTTGTACATTGTTTTAAAAATTTGAGCAGCCTTAAAAGCTAAATTTCGTTCATCATTTGGCACATATCTGCTTTCTAAAGAGACGTCAATACGATCTTGATCTAATGGATGTAATTCGATACGGTCAGATAGATCGATTGTTGTCATAATCATTTCAACCTCATGGTAACCGTCATCGCGCTTACCTAAAATATCTAATGATAAGTTAATTTTTGCTGGCGCTCTTTCAAAAAGAACCATTCCGTCACCCACTTTATAAATCTAAACAGATTGTAACATATTAGAAAACGGGAGGCGACTGCATGTGTCATGTGATGGACAACAAATAAGTATATACAGCTTTTATGCTGTATTTTATGGTTTTTTGAAAATTAATTTACAATAGAAAATAATAAGGCTTGCAGAGATATTCCCTGCAAGCCTAATCCAATTAGGGATTGTTCTTTTGTTGCATACTTTGCTCAGCTATTTCAAGAGCCCGTTTTACCATATTTCCTGCATCCCTTGCTTTTATTCCGCCCCATCCCTCTTTTTGAACAGTGTCGTAAAAACCTAACTCCTTAGCAATTTCCTCTTTCATTTGATCTGACATGATACCTCTTTGTCTAGCCATGAAAGAACAGCCCCTTTCTGTTAACAGTTTATACGACATTCGTAGCTTATGGTTTTTCTTATCTTTCTAGTCGCGTTAAATATATACAGAAAAGGCATTTTTTGAAAAAAACAAGCATAAGTTCAAATACTCTACAGTAGAGTATTGGTCTTATGCTTGTTTTACTTATATAGTGATTCGATCATCAGGAAACCTCAATAGAAGCAGAAGCATTATTCCGCCTTATATTGATTGTACTTGGGTTTCGTCATCTAAAAAACTTAATTCTACCGTTTCCGTCAGGACATCTGCATAGCTATATGAAACACGTTCGAATGCATTTTCTTCTTGGTCTAACTCAACCACGAAAACCGAAGGATACGTTTCAGTTAATATACCTGACCGGCAAATCGTTTTCCTTCTTCCTCCATTGGCAGTTAACTTTAATCTCTGCCCAATTTGACCTTCAAGACCTTGCTTAATTTCGACTAATGTTTTCACTATCCTCCACCTCACTGTATAGAGTATAACATAAGCTTGTTTGATTGTCAAATAAGCCTTATATTATAACAATACTTCATTTTAGTTGTCAACTAGTAAATATAAATATTTTCACTTCCTTGTATTATTGTTTCATTATCTTCATAAATTATGTAAAATAATTCTTTAAATGACAGGAAGAGGACATATAACCGTAATCGTCCTCTTCACAATGTATTTAATCTATTGCTCATTTTCCATATAGGGCATACCTGTTCGAAGCAGACCTCTGGTTTCAACTCCACCCATTCCTTTTTCTCCCGTTAGCGTATTTCTCAATACATCCCATACACTGACTTTATCCATAAATGATGTATATGCAATCTTAGCTGCTATATAAACTGGGTCTAATGCGTGTATGTTTATTCTAAACGGAGAACTGGCAAAATTTGCACCCGCTCGGATTAATGATTCAAAATGAGATTGACAGGCACCTGCAAAGATAACAAGTTGATCTAAGTTTGGTATAATTTCCCTTGCTCCTCGAATGGTTTCAGCAAAATATTTGGAATGGCGATAAGCCTGAAGGTCACTTTTTGAGCCTTTGTTTTTTGAATAAGCATCGTGACCAGTAATAACAATAATATTGGGCTGGATCTTTCTAACCAATTCACCAATTTTAAACGGCATTTCCTTTTCATTGATATGAACACCATGAACTTGCAATCCAATACGTTGATATAGCTCTACACATTTTCTCAGGTAAGTTTGATCTCCATCTATATGAAGTACTTTTGCAGGTAATTGAAAATACCTTGTCGTATGTTGATAGCCACCCGTTGATTGATAATCGCGCTTTTCTTTCATTAATTGATAATCTTGCCGAAAAAGACGATAAGAAAATTCTTCTTGTTCCTTTCCCTTTTTCCGTCTTTTTTCTAAATCCCTTTCTTTTACATGAACTAAATCATCGATAGGTGCATCAGCTTCCAAACGAATATCTTCTCCATGTAGAATGGCAAAATCATTTCCTAAAGACTCAATACGGAATAATAAGTCATGCTGATAGGATTTACGTGTCACTAGTTCTCCTGTTATAAAGCTCATAAAGCCACCTCACAGCCTTCATTAAAGTGAAAGCACCTCTAAACTTAGACTATGTATAAATAACCCATATTGTGCCTTATTATTCTTTTGATTACTCATTTCCAACCTAAATAGAGAGACTAACTATATAAAGTCAATAGTGCTAGCGACAAAATTTAATACTATTTTTATAGGGAATTTGGACATGGCAAATAAGCTTGATGGTTAATGATTTTAAAATTAATCATCAAGCTGTGTATTTTTGTTAAACTTTAGTATTTTATAACGGTCAAAATATTACGTATAAACAACTTCTTTATATAATTCGCCTGTCCGTATGAAATGGAATATGACTCTAATTAATTTCTTCGCTACATGGCTTAACACCACATTATAATGTTTGCCTTCTAAGAGCTTTTTTTCATAATATGCCTTGATGCCGGCCTCTGCCTTATGATGAGACCGAACGAAGGAATGTAAGCGCATGACGCCAAGAGACATGGGAGGGTACGTCCTCATAAATGAGCAGAGATAGAACGTGCATCAAATATCGAGTAAATGTTAGTTTTTACCAAACTAATACCGCGAAGCGAACCCTTTATTTCCTTTTTATTCCTAATATGGGATTCAATGGATAAGCATTCCGATGAACTAAACAAAAAAATATTTTTTTAGAAACTTAAAACACCTCTAAACGTTGTTACATCAACTTTCTCTGAGGGAGTCAGCCGCCTGCCTTTCGTTCCAGTCAACTAGATATGAAAAGGGCTTTAATATGCTTGTTTGTAAACAAAAAGGACACCTTCTGATAAAATTAAAGTCACTACACATGTCTCAATCTCTTTACTTTCAAAATGTATTGGCCAAGGTTGCAAATTCCTGCATGGAAAGTGATTCACCACGTCTTGAACCGTCAATTTGAGCTTTTTCTAGTATTTCATTAATTTGTTCTTTATGATAACTCTCTTTAAAATAATTTGATAAGTTATTACGTAATGTTTTCCTTCTCTGGGCAAAGCATGCCTGGACGATTGTAAAGAAAAATGCTTCATCAGCCACTTGAACAGGAGGCTCTTTTCGAATCGTAAGTTTTAAAACCCCTGAGTCAACGTTTGGCTGTGGAATAAATACTGTCTTAGGAACATGCATGGCAACCTTAGCATTTGTATAATATTGTACGGCAACACTTAAGGAACCATAGTTTTTTGTATTTGGTTTAGCAGCCATACGATCTGCAACTTCTTTCTGAATCATCACGGTAATGCTTGAGACAGGCAGTTTCTCCCGCAACAATTTCATAAGAATAGGCGTCGTAATATAATAAGGCAAATTAGCGACAATATGAATATCCTGGTCAGGCTGAAAATGGCTGCTGATTGCAGCTTTAACATCTGCTTTCAAAATATCCTGATGAATAATCTGCGTATTCGGATAACCAACAAGTGTTTCATCCAAAATAGGCAATAATCGCTGATCCACTTCATACGCAATCACTTTTTCCGAATGAACAGCTAATTGCTCTGTTAAAGCCCCAATACCCGGTCCGATTTCAATAGCTCCGGAATTCTTACTAATACCAGCACATGCAATAATATTTTCGAGAATATTAACATCAACTAAAAAGTTTTGTCCCAGGCTTTTTTTAAAAGAAAAGGTATATTTATTGAGAATTTCCTTTGTTCTAGTAGGAGTAGCAATATACTTTTTATTCCTCATTCTCTTCCTCCTGTAGTATTTGTCTTACCGCTTGCTCAAACTGCAGTTTTGTAATTTGAAACATAGTTAACCGCTTGAGAAGCTGTTTTCCATTTGTATGTCCGATTTGCAGTATTTCACCTATTCGCTTCCTTCGCGAGCTTGCATTAGCGCCTCCAATTAATCCATAAGCTAATAAATCCTTTTTATCAATCTCATTATCTTCATTTTCCATTCGTTCATACACACCTGAAAGTGCCTGTCTAATCGCTTCCACTGGTGCATGTTCTATTCCTAAACTATTATTTCTTGGATGTTTTGCTCTTGCCTTTTCCCTCGGTAAAAAAGCATGCTTACAGCCCGGAATTGCCTCATCGATGATACGGCGGATGCGTTCTCCAGGATAGTCCGGATCTGTAAAAATAATAACACCACGTTTATCTTTTACATGTTGTATTTGTTTTAAAATAGATTGATTAATTGCTGAGCCATTTGTTTCGATGGTATCAGCGTCTACCGCTTGAAGGACTTTAGCTGTGTCATCTCGACCTTCCACAACAATTACTTCTTTAATTTTCACGATTTACTCCTCCGGATCAAAAATAAAATGCTCTTACCATCATAGCATGGTAAGAGCATTTATTATAACGTAATATTCTCATCAGTCATCAATTCGATTTCTTTATTTCGAAAGGTTAACAGCAAACAACTGCCGTTTTAGTGTAAATTAAACAATTCAAAAGCATTTTCTGTTGTGATCTTTCCTAACTCGTCAAATCTCATTTCCCTTAACTGTGCGATCTTTTCTGCAACTAATTTTACGTATGCAGGTTCATTTCTTTTTCCACGATTTGGATGCGGTGCTAAAAATGGAGCATCTGTTTCAATTAATAAACGGTTAAGCGGCACTTGAACTGCTACCTCTTTAGGTAGCGGGGCATTTTTAAATGTGACAGGCCCGCCAAGTGAGATATAAAAGTTCATGTCAAGAAATGTTTGCACATATTCTGCTGAGTCATTGTAACAATGCATAATGCCGCCAATCTCACCGGCATTTTCTTCACTTAAAACTTCAATGATATCCTCAGTTGCTTCCCGATTATGAATAATAATCGGCATATTCACTTTTTTAGCAAGCCTGATCTGCCTACGAAACACTTCCTTTTGTACATCTTTTGGCGACTTATCCCAATGATAATCCAAACCCATTTCACCAAGTGCGATAACTTTAGGGTGTTCTGATAAAGACTCTATCCAAGCTAAATCTTCTTCCGTCATATCAATTGCGTCAACAGGATGCCAGCCTACAGCAGCGTAAATCGTCTCATACTGCTCAGCAATTTCAAGAGCTAGTGGAATCGTCTTGCGATCAAAACCAACAACAACCATATGCTTTACTCCCGAATCAAATGCCCGGTTGATAACTTCCTCTTTATCTTCATTAAATTGGTCTGCATTTAAATGTACATGTGTATCAAATAACACGCTATCCTCGCTCCTTACTTTACAACAGATCCATTCGGCAGTGATTCTTCCACTGTGGTGAGTACCAGTTTTCCATTTTCATCTTCACCAGACAGAATCATTCCTTCTGATCGTGCGCCGCGTAGTTTGACAGGTTTTAAATTGGTTACACAGATCACCTTTTTGCCAACTAGATCTTCCGGCTTGTAGTGCTCAGCAATTCCTGAGATTACTTGTCGTTTTTCATCCCCAATATCAAGCTGCAGTCTGATGAGTTTATCTGCTTTTTTCATTTTCTCTGCCTCTAGTATTTCGGCTACACGCATATCCAGCTTCATAAAGGCTTCATAATCGATTAATTGTTTTTCTTCTTCCGATTTCTTTTGTTTTTCCTGTCCTGGCTTCTTCATCATATCTTTAATGGCTTGAACTTCCTTTTCTACATCCAAACGCGGAAATATCGGTTTTCCTTTCTGTACACACGTCCCTACTTTCATTTGTCCAAGCTTGTATATACTATTCCATTCCTTGAGGGAATCCTCTTCGATACCCAATTGTCTGAAGATCTCTATCGGAGTTTCCGTTAAGAATGGACGAAGCATTACGCCAATAATTCTTAGTGATTCAGTCAGATGAGCCATCACGTTTCCTAAACGCTCTTTCTTGCTTTCATCTTTTGCAAGTATCCATGGCTCTGTTTCGTCAATATATTTATTCGTTCGACTGATCAATTGCCACAGGGATGAGAGTGCTACAGAAAATTTCATATTTTCTAACGCTTCTTCCACCTTACCGACTGTTTCTTTTGCAAAAGTCTCAAGGGATTGATCAATATCTGTTTCAGCTTCCTTATAAGCAGGAATTTCGCCATCAAAGTATTTTTTAATCATTGCTACCGTACGATTCAATAGATTACCTAGATCATTTGCCAAATCATAATTTGTCCGCTCCACAAAACCTTCCGGGGTAAATACACCGTCAGACCCAAATGGTACTTCACGCAATAAATAGTAACGCAATGCATCAAGTCCATATCGATCTGTCAGCTGAATTGGGTCAACAACATTTCCTTTCGATTTGGACATTTTTCCATCTTTCATTAAAATCCAGCCATGTGCAAATATTTTTTTAGGTAGTGGCAGGTCTAATGCCATTAACATAATTGGCCAATAAATGGTATGGAAACGCACAATTTCCTTACTCATTAAGTGAACATCCGCTGGCCAGTATTTTTTGAATTTCTCATCATTATCAGATCCATAGCCTAGTGCTGTAATGTAATTACTTAATGCATCAATCCAAACATAAATGACATGTTTAGGATCTCCCGGTATTTTAATGCCCCAGTCAAAAGTTGTCCTAGACACTGCTAAATCCTCTAGACCTGGTTTGATAAAGTTATTAAGCATTTCATTTTTTCGGCTTTCCGGTTGGATAAATTCTGGATTTTCGTCATAATACTGAATAAGCTGATCCACGTATTTACTCATTTTAAAGAAATATGATTCTTCTTTTACCTTTTCAACCGGGCCGCCGCAATCTGGGCAATGCCCATCATCTAATTGTCTTTCTGTAAAAAATGATTCGCAAGATGTACAGTACCATCCCTCATACTGATCTAAATAAATATCACCTTGTTTTACAAATTGGTCAAATATCTGCTGCACTATTTTTTTATGACGTTCTTCTGTTGTCCGTATAAAATCATCATTAGATATTTCTAATTTTTTCCATAGGTCCTGAATGCCAATAATCATATTATCGACATATTCTTGCGGACTTACGCCTTTTTCTGTTGCCTTTCGTTGTATTTTCTGACCATGCTCATCTGTTCCGGTCAGATAATAAACATCAAAACCACGCATACGTTTATACCTGGCAATGGCATCCCCAGCAATGGTAGAGTATGCGTGTCCAATATGTAAATTACCACTTGGATAATAAATAGGGGTGGTAATATAAAATGTGTTTCTTTCGTCTGACATGTTTTACCTCCTCTTTCCGCTTCCAATGACATACCTAACAAATAAAAGCTAATTCTATTGTAGCTATTTTAGCATAAGATTTCCATTATCTTATCATGTACGGTTAATAATCATTAAATTACCGGTACATAGCATTGCCATATTCGTTTCCTTTTCTACCTAAACTGGGTGACAAACAATTTTCTAATTTGTTTTAATATTTAATAAAAGGCATTGACACATATATCAAACGTTGGTACTATATGTCATAAGCTTATGTCGAATATTTCTATTAAAATTGGTAAAGGTGGGTCTATTCCCACCTTAATCTTTTGAGGGGGAGATAAATATTAAATCGACTGGAATTGTACGGAAAGTTGACGAATTAGGTCGAGTCGTCATTCCAATGGAATTACGTCGTACACTTGATATCCACGAAAAAGATGCAATGGAAATATATGTGGATCATGACAGAATTATTTTAAAGAAATACACACCAAACATGACTTGTCAAATTACGGGAAATACCTCTGAAAACAACATGACTTTAGCTAATGGCAAACTAGTACTTAGTCCTGAGGGAGCAGAAAATTTAGTAAAAGAAATAAAAAAACTGCAACAAAAAATAGAGCGTTAGTTTTTGAAGAAAACTTCTTCAATAGATCAATACGATGTGAAAATTTTAAAATACTAAAGGGGGATCAACGCTTGGAAAACCACGTTAATCCCTTTTACTTTATTCAATATGATATATTTTGTATACCTCACGTTTCCCTATATTTCGATCAGTAGCAACCTTTTTAATCGCTTCCTTACTGGAAATATTATCGCTTTCCATGTATTCTTCTACATGAGCTTTTACGGACAAATGACCCCACCATAAAACTTCTACTTGTTCCTCCTCATTATTGCACCCCTCTACAACGAGACAAAATTCACCTTTAAGTTCTTGTTTATCAGCCCAACTTATCACTTCTTCCAGTGTACCACGACTATATTCTTCAAATTTTTTCGTTAATTCGCGCGCAACAGCCAATTGTCGGTTACCAAACTGATGATAAAGAACATTTAATGTCCCCTTTAAACGGTATGGTGATTCGTAAAAAAGCAATGTAGCTGGTAAAAATTTCAGTCGTTGCAATTCTTTCTCTTTTTGTTTTTTCTTTCTGGGTAAAAAACCATAGAATAAAAATTCAGTGGTTGGTAATCCTGAGCCAACTAATGCACATAGGGCAGCACTTGCCCCAGGTAAGACTACAACAGAATGATTTGCTTCTATAGTTGCTTGCACTAATTCAAAACCAGGATCAGAAATAGCCGGCATACCAGCATCACTTACAATTGCAATTGACTCTCCCTGCTTCAATCGATTCAGTAATTGTTTATTTCGCTCATTCTTGTTATGTTCATGGTAGCTGATTAACGAAGTTTTAATTTCAAAATGGCGCAGTAAATTTTTTGTATTCCTCGTATCTTCTGCCGCGATAACCGCAACTGTCCGGAGTGTCTTTAATGCTCTATATGTAATATCCTCCAGATTTCCAATTGGAGTTGGTACAACATATAAAGTCCCTTCTACGTTCTGTGTATCAAAGCTTTTTTGTATCTGCATGATTTATCACTCTTTCACCTTGTCCTCAATTAATTGAAGTTTTTCCTGACGAGAAAGCTTTTTTATTTTGTATTCATTTTGCATTGCTTCTTCTTTTGTTGGGAATTTTTCTATAAACATTACTTGGAATGGCCCTCGCCCGCGTGTATACTTGGCACCTTTTCCTTCCGTATGCATTTTCAGTCGGTTTTCTAAATGATTTGTATAGCCAGTATATAATGTATTATCTTTACACTTTAAAATATAAACAATATGTTTCTCATTTTCCATAAATAATATCCTCAGCTTCTTTTGTATACGTATTATCTTCATTATAAATGATGAGTGGTGGCAAAAGACTTAAATTCGCTTTTCCATCCCGAATCCCTTCCACTAATAACATATTTGCTTCTTTCCCTTTTTTAGGGTAGACAAGCTGCATTCGCTTTGGTTCGAGTTTATAAGCACGAAATAACGTTAAAATATCAATAAGTCTGCCTGGTCTATGTACCATCGCTACTTTACCTCCTGGACGCACATAAAGTTTACATGCCTTTACAACTTCTTCTAACGTACAGAAGACCTCATGTCTGGCTATCGTTAAATATTCATTTTTATTATGCTCTGTTTTTGATGGTGTTGGGAAATAGGGGGGATTACATGTTACTACATCATAACTGCTCTGCCCAAGTTCAGGCTGCATATATCTTAAATCACCGTGAATCATTTTTATTTGTCCTTCTAACTGATTAAGTCGTACACTTCTTTGTGCCATATCAAATAAACGCTGCTGGATTTCAACACCGGTTATCTGAGCATATGATCTTTTTGATAACAAAAGCGGAATAACTCCATTTCCCGAACATAAATCAAGTATCTTTCCTTTTTTAATAGGAACATATGTAAAATGAGCTAATAAAACAGCATCAAGCGAAAAGGAAAAAGCAGAAGGACTTTGAATAATTTGCATGCTCTCATCTGCTAATAAATAATCCAAACGTTCATCATCAAATAACTGTACCATAGTCGAATCCTTTCTTATGCATTACCAAATGGAAGAAAAGCTGTTCCCTTGTCCTATGAAAGACATTGAAACAGCTCACCATCATTTTATTTAGCTTTATTTAAAAATTCAAGACAGAATAAACAATCCTCATCTTGTCTGGGACTCCCAAAATGAATATTACATATATGAAATCCCTCTTCGTATATTCTAGCCAAGTTGTCGTACCCTTCACCTGGTACCTCGGCTTTCTTTTTTTGCTTACTGCTTTCCTCTTGTTCTATATTGCTATCTAGACGATTGCGTAAATGATGGTTCTCCATAGCAAGGCGATGATTTTCCTCCAACATCTCTGCTAGCTTTCCTTTTAAATCACCTAATTGCTCATATAACTCGCCTATTTGTTTTTCCATATCTGATACCTGATCAAAGATTTGCCTTTTATTCACGCTATTTACACCCCACTATTCTGTGGCTTGTGCTGAAATAATTCCTTCATCGATTAATTCATCCAGTGTGTATTCAATTACCCGTTCTTTGTCTGGAATTTCGATTTGCACGAGTTTTTCAAGAATGTTTAGGCCTACTACTTTTCCATCTCCAAATGGGACTTTAATGCTTTCCCCGATATCAGGCAATTCACGTTTTGCTTTTTCATAATCATCATTTTCATATTTCAAGCAACACATTAAGCGGCCACATAAACCAGATATTTTTGCTGGATTAAGCGATAGATTTTGATCCTTTGCCATTTTAATAGAAACAGGCTCAAAATCCCCCAAAAAGGTGGAACAGCATAGCATTCTACCACATGGTCCAATCCCACCAAGCATTTTCGCCTCATCGCGAACCCCTATCTGACGCAGTTCAATACGCGTCTTAAATAAGGCTGCCAGATTTTTAACTAAGTTACGAAAATCAACACGACCATCTGCTGTAAAATAAAAAATAACCTTATTTCGATCAAATGTATATTCTGCCTCAACTAATCGCATATCGAGATTATGTTCTTTTATTTTATCGGTACACGTCTGAAAGGCCTTTTCCGCTTGCTTCTGATTTTCAAAAACAGTCTGTTTATCTTCTTCAGTAGCAATACGAATAACTTGCTTAAGAGGGAGTACAACATCTTCCTCGTCTACCAGTTTATCTGTAAGCACAACTTTTCCAAATTCAATTCCGCGCACTGTTTCTACAATAACGTAACTATTTTTGGATACGTTGTGTTCAGCTGGATCAAAGTAATATATTTTACCCGCTTTTTTAAAGCGGACACCAATAACCTTAATCAATCCTTTATCACCTCTATATTTGAAGTGTTAATTGTTCCATCACTAAAGTTGGATGAACATTTTGCTTCAAATTCCGTTTTGCCTGCAAGATCGCATTTAAAATATGGTGAAGTTTTTCCTGCGAAAAATACCTTGTTGTTCGTTGAAGACTTTCATCGTCCGTAGTAAACACTACCATGGAGTCCTCTCTTCCAATTTGTGCGTACAAAATATCCTTAAAAGCTAAAAGCAGTAAATCAAATCCTTGTTCTTGCTGCTTTCGATCTTTAAAATGTGGAATCCAATGCTGATGAATAAATAAGTAAACATCATCAGGCTTAGTTGAAAACATGTCTATTAATTGTACCATTATCTTTCTGGACTCTGCAAACCACTCATCTTCAATCCATGTAAACGCATCATTTAAATTATTCGTTAAAGCACTCATTAAAATCGCATTTGCCTCGGACATTCCTGATTCGGTAAGCTGCTGTTGGAATAATCTAGGATTAAGTGGGCGCAAGTCTATTACTTGGCAACGAGACCTTATCGTTGGAAGGATGGATTGACTATTATCTGTCAGCATCATTGCTGTTGTTTTTTTACTCGGTTCCTCCAGGAATTTTAAAATACGATTTGCAGCATTTGCTGTCAACGTATCAGCGCCTTTTATAATATATACTTTTTGCGTTGATTCAACTCCTGAATAAATAAACTCTTTCTGCAGGTTTCTGATTTGTTCAATTTTTATCGACTGCCCATCGGGCTCAATCCAGTGAACATCTGGATGATTTCCGGAATCAATACGCTTACAATTACTGCATATGTGGCAAGGGTCAGCGTCTCTTAAATTCTCACAAAACAGTACTTTTGCCAGCAATAGAGCAATGGCTTCTTTTCCGGTGCCACGTTCACCTTGAACTAAATAGGCGTGAGAAATACGATCTTTCTTTATACTATTTGTAATAATTTTACTTGCTAAAGGTTGAATTTCCATAACCTCAGACCATGTTTTCATCCCAGTTCATCCTTCATTTATTACATATATAAATTAACCAGTAAACCTTTTATTTCACCGATCATACCAAGCAGGTCTACTGACTTTTTTTCGTGATTCATCATTTCCTCTGTTAATGCTATTAATTTTTCATCAACTTCTTTTATAATCGATAATTCATGGTTTTGTCCCCCGTAGTTAAAACGATAAGACTTTTTTATATCAAGTCCATTGGAAACTGTTTCTTGCAATAAATCTTTAATCATATGCTTAAACTTTACTAAGTCTTTAAATGACCTAAAATGCGCAAGCTTCTCCCCTTGATGGGTAATATCTCTTATTAATTGCTCAATGGCCTGTTGTCTTAACTGATGTGTTTGGGACTGAACCATCCTGTCAAACCCTTGTTTGCTTTTTCCCGCAGTTCGATTAAATGTCGTTTCGATTTGTGAGCGCATTTCCTGACTAATTTTCATAGGCCAGCCCCTTTAATTAATGGCATTTTGTAAACGAACAGAGTTGTCAGCATTCTTTTCGACTTATGCTTAAAACTGATAAAATGACTCGATTGGCAGGATAAATACGGTTGCACCGCCAAGCTCTACTTTAACAGGTTTTGGGATATAGGAATCTGCATTGCCACCCATTGGTGAAATAGGTGCAACCATTTGCTCACGCTGAGAGCAATTGTCACGGATAATGGATAATGCATCATCCACATAATCATCCCCGCAGCCAATCATTAATGTTGTATTTCCTTCCTTCAAAAATCCACCCGTGGTAGCTAGCTTTGTCGTTTGAAAATTTTCACTTCCTAAGGCATCTGTCAGACGATTAGAATCCTTATCTTGAACAACAGCAATAATTAACTTCACTTTCTTTACCTCCTTTTTTACTTTGCTTGCAAATGAGAAATGATTTTTTCCAGCGTGTCTATTTCAACTTGTTCTACATCTCGGTTTGCATCAACTTTTTGGATACGGTTTGAATAGCGTTTACAAAGTATTTCATAAGCCTCATAAACTTGCTCATGAAAATGAACTTTTTCCAAATCTAAACGATTCCTCTCTCTATCTTTATTCAAACTAATGCGTTGCAATCCCTTTTTTGGTTCAATATCAAAAAATAAAGTTAAACTCGGCATACAATCTAAAATAGCAAACTGATTAATTCCAAATACTTCATCCATTCCTAGACCTCGGGCATACCCTTGATAAGCGAGACTGCTATCGATAAATCTGTCACAGAGAACGATTTTCCCTTGGTCTAATGCTGGCAGTATTTTTTCAACTAAATGCTGTCTTCGCGCAGCAGCGTATAACAGTGCTTCTGTACGTGCATCCATTTCTGTATGAAGAGGGTCTAGGATGATTTCTCTCACCTTTTCCGAGATTTCAATACCACCCGGCTCCCTTGTCTCAAGTACATCGTAGCCCATGTCAGATAATTTGTGATGTATTGAATGGATAACTGTCGTTTTTCCAGCACCTTCTACACCCTCAAATGTTATAAAATATCCGTTCACGTATCTTCTTCTCCTTTATTATAAACCTTTATACCATTATTTATATCACAGTGCTGAAAAGTAACACCTTGCTTGATTAATTGTTTAATCATTTGTATGTGTGTCTCAGTTATTTCTTCCCCTTTAAGAATGAAAGGAATGCCTGGCGGATATGGGATCACTGCCTCTGCTGCTATTTTTCCTTTTGCATTATCTAGAAGGGTTAGTACAGAAGTCTGTTGACTCATTTTTGGATAAGTCAAAGCTAATTTATGCACTTTATTTGAAAATAACTCTTTCATATCTATTGTAGCATGATTTGTTTTAATTTTTAATTCATCATTTATGCTTGTTACTGCTTTTTTAAGCTCACTTAATCTATGAAAAGGAGCTAATCCATGAATGAATAAAAGTTGATTATGTGTGACGAGTTCAGGAAAAACCCCATTTTTTTCAAAAAGACTTGCGACCAAAGCAGAAGAAATTCCTTTTTTCATAGATAACGTAATCTTTAAGGGGTCATCTTTTTCTGAAATTGGAAGAACGACGCATGCATTTAGTGATGCCATAACTTGTCTGACTTGTTTCACACTAGTTAAAACATCTGATACGCTTTTGGAAGTCAGGGTTGCCAAAAATGATCTGGCAATATCTAGTGATGCCATTAATGGGTAGGATGGGCTGCTAGATTGCAATATTTGCAAGAAATGGGCAACCTTTTCTTCCGCAACGAATGATGAGTTTATATGTAAGTAAGAAGTCATCGTCATTGCTGGTAATGTTTTGTGGGCGGAGTGTACTACAGCATCTGCACCGAACTTCAGTGCTGAATGTGGAAATGGGTGAATTCCTAAAGAAAAATGAACTCCATGTGCTTCATCAACTAATACAGGTATCTGATAGGTATGTGCCAGTTCAATCATTTCCTTTATCGCGTATGTTCTGCCAAAGTAATCGGGATAGGTTAATACAACAGCTTTGGCATCTTTATGTTCCTCTAAGGCCTGTTTTAATGTTGCCGGGCTGGGACTAGTATAACGATTCACCGCTTCATCATAATCAGGTGTTATAAAAATAGGATCAGCATTAGCTAATTCCAGTCCATTCATAATCGATTTATGACAGTTCCGCTGTACAATGATTTTGTCTCCCGTAACGCATACAGCCAAAATCATTGCTAGATTACCAACTGTGCTTCCACCAATGAGAAAAAAACTTCGCATTGATCCAAAGTAATCAGCTGCTAAACTTTCCGCTTCAGCAATTACTTCCTTCGGGGCATGTAAATCATCCATTCCTGTTATCTCCGTTACATCAATGGGCAAAATTGAACCAAAAAAGCGGTCTGCACGCTTTGGAAAGATGAGGCCGTTCTTATGTCCAGGGACATGAAAGGAAATTGGGGCTGCCGCAGCATATTGCTTTAACTTTGTATATAGTGGAGTTACTTGATGATCTTTTTTCAATTTTATTCAACATCCTTCTATGTTAATTATCTTTATAATAAGGCTTTAAACTTACCATTACGCATCTTATAGACTATTTGTAAATTCCAAATCCATTTCATATATTTTACTTTTATGGTCATCATTGGTCAATTTTAGAATTCCAGGCACTTTTTTCGGACCACCACCCTTTTAAAAATGGAAGGAAGAGACTTTACACCTAAAACAATAAAAAAAGCCTTTGCAAGCAAAGACTATAACAAATAAGAAGGAGATTAATTTTAGAAACAATCATATCTTACAAATCTAAGAATATAATCTTGGTTGATTCATATTTTTTAACTTTCTTAAATAATAGTTATACTTTTCCTCCCGTGGCTCCGTATGGATCATGTTTCGTTCACATTCACAGCAAATAAATAGGTTGTATAAATGAATTCCTTCCTTCTTTTCCTCTTCACATATGCCACACCGTTCAAATACGATAAACCGATTCATTTTCTTCACCTCCGTTAGTTTTAGCATCTCCTAATCTAACGGAATCTATACATATAAATCTTGTAAACTTTGATAAAGTATATGCTCCCCATGCCTGTTTGTATTCAAAAATGAAATAAAAAATAGCCGAAAGCTCATGTAAGCTCTCAACTATTTTACTAAAGTAAAAATAAATGAATTGCTGCAAGGGACGCTAGTCCAAATAAACCTAAAAATCCTGATATACCTATCGTAAATAGATTAATAGGTATATGTAATCCAATTGCTCCTCCAAAAACGTTAACAAAAAACAAAAATAGGACACCAATGCCTAATTTCACAGTAGTGTGGGCGATAAAACGCATTGGTTTAGCAGGAGCACCGATCAGTAATAATAATACAATTAATACAACCATAATGGAAATGACTAATGTAGAGTTCATCCTACGTACACTCCTTTTCTTTGTCTCTTTATACTAAAAGTATGAAAAGAAACACCGAAAAAGAACTAAAACTGATTAGTAATTCCAGGTTGCATTTATTTTCCTGTGCCTTGCTTCTCTAAGTAAAAACAAATACTTTGCTCGAGCTAACCCTTTTTTATATATAATACTATCAATAGGCTCAATACTATTTTCTAAGAGCGATTGAATTTGTTTCCACTCATTTTCTAAAGTGAAAATAGATTCTAGCAACTGCTGATCTATTTCTTTTTTCTTGTTCATTTTCCTCCCCATGCCATTCACCTAAATTCTACAAATCTCTTCTGCCCTCGATCGCCTTTGAAAGCGTAACTTCATCAGCATATTCCAAGTCACCGCCAACAGGCAGCCCATGAGCGATTCTCGTTGTACGGACCCCTGAAGGCTTCACAAGACGTGAAATATACATTGCAGTTGCTTCTCCTTCAATGTTTGGGTTTGTAGCTAAGATTAATTCATCTACTTCTTCATCTTTTAAGCGATTAATCAGATCGGGTACGTTTATGTCCTCAGGCCCAATGCCATCCATGGGTGAAATAGCACCATGTAAAACATGGTATTTTCCACTGAATTCCTTCATTTTTTCCATGGCAATGACATCCTTTGGATCCTGCACAACACAAATAACGGATGAATTTCTTGAATTATCCTGGCAAATGGAACATGGATCCTGATCTGTAATATGTCCACAGATCGAACAGTGAGATAATTCCCGCTTCGCTTTTACTAACGAGTTAGCAAAATCCATTACATCATCATCATTCATATTAATAACAAAAAAAGCCAGTCGGACGGCAGTTTTTGGTCCGATTCCTGGCAATTTTGTAAAACTGTCAATCAGTTTGGAAATCGGTTCTGGATAATACATCTATAAGTGCCTCCTAGAACATTCCGGGCATATTTAATCCTTTCGTAAATTGTCCCATTGTTTCATTGGTTTTTTCATCAATCTGCTTAATGACATCATTTGTAGCTGCAAGAACAAGGTCTTGTAGCATTTCTACATCATCTGGATCAACTACCTCTTCTTTAATTTGTACATCTGTAATTTCCTTTTGACCATTTGCGGTAATTGTCACCATTCCACCGCCTGCAGTTGCTTCAAAGCTCATCGCATGCAGTTCCTCTTGCGCCTTCGCCATCTTTTTTTGCATTTTTTGCATTTGCTTCATCATATTCCCCATATTTCCCATACCTTTCATGGAAAACGCCTCCTTTTCATGTACCTTTATAATTACTGAATGAAACTAAAGCTTAATCATGTATTTCTAATAGATCATCCCCGACAAGCTTTCTTGCCTCCTCTACTAAAGGATCTTTTTCTTGCTCCTTATTCTTTGAGGCTGATGCAGGGTGTTCTTGAATACTTATATATTCATTGCGTAATTCCTTCCAGTTATTGTCCGGAATTGGAATTATTTCAAGCTGCTTTCCGATTATATTTGAAAGTACCGATTCTACAATCTCCTGATTGTCCAAAAACAGGGAACAATGAATTTCATATTTGAACGCAACCACGAGCGCTTTATCTGATGCAGCCGCAGGTTTACTATCTTGAATTGTCGCATGCGCGGGGGCGTTGGTTGTTTTTAATTTGTTTAAAAATCCGCCCCACTCCGATTGTACTTCTTTTAAAGCAGCTTTTTTCGCCTCTTGAAGCACGTTGCGAATTTTTTCATATGGGATTTTATAACTATTTCTCATTGCTCGGGCTGGTGGTTTTCTCGGTTCTGAACTTTTTGTTGGAGTTGCTGTAACAGGTCTTTCCTTTAATGTATTGATTTCTTTTTCCAATTGTGCCAGCTTATTCGTCAGCCTCGTTATTTCTTCTGAGTCAGCCACGTCGCCTGCTTGCTGCTTTTCATGGTATCTGTTTGTTATCGTTAAAATTGAAATCTCAATAAATACTTTTGGACTGTTCGTCCATTTAATTTCCTGTTGACATTGGTTTAATTGCATAATCGCATCTTGAATCCATTCTACATGAACATTTGCTGACAACTGCTTAAATTCGCTATCTATTCTAGCTCTTTCCAGAACATTTTCCAAAGACGGGGCACTCTTATATAACAACAAATCGCGTAAAAAGTAAATTAAATCAAACACAAAACGCGCTGGATCCTTACCATGTTGAATTAAATCGTCCAAAAGATTCAGTGCTTGCTGCACATTTTTATGATACATTTCCTTAACAATATTTGTTAATATTTGTTGGGATACGCCTCCGGTAACGGCTAACACATCATCTAACTCAACAGTATCGTCACTATACGATATCGCCTGATCAAGTATGCTCAATGCATCCCGCATACCGCCTTCTGCAGCTAATGCCACAGTTTCCAATGCTTCGGGTGAAACGGTAATATTCTCAGCATCAATAATTTTTTGCATTCGATCAACAATTGCCCTACTGCCAATGGGCTTAAAATCAAAACGTTGACATCTTGAAATAATCGTTAGTGGTATTTTATGTGGCTCTGTTGTCGCTAAAATAAATACAACATGCTTTGGTGGCTCTTCCAATGTCTTTAGCAGCGCATTAAATGCATTTACTGAAATCATGTGCACTTCATCAATAATATATACTTTATAAGGGACAGAACTTGAAGCATATTTAACTTTATCACGGATTTCACGAATATCATCTACACTTGTATTTGAAGCGGCGTCTATTTCAATTACATCCGAAATGGAACCATCTTGAATACCACGACAGGCTGCACATTCATTACATGCCTCTGTTGTCGGTGCATGCTCACAATTGATGGTCTTAGCAAAAATTTTAGCTGCACTTGTTTTTCCCGTTCCACGAGGTCCAGAAAATAAGTAAGCATGTGAAAATTTTTCCTGTGCAATCGCATTTTGCAATGTTCTGGTGATATGCGCTTGTCCCACAACATCGCTAAAATTCTTTGGACGCCAGACACGATATAATGCTTGATAACTCATAAATACCCGTTCCTCTCCCTAATCTTACCTTTAATTATACCCGATTTATAGGTGCTATGTGAACCCAAGCGATTAAATAAGAAAAAATTCATCAAGTGGCTGATACGTGGTGGAAAAGAAAAAGTATTCGAAGTTCTTAATCCCCTTTAATATAAGGTTCTAAAATGATAAGTGATACAAAAAAGCTGTATCAAAAGATGCCCTAAAACATTTTGATACAGCTTTTTCAATATGTACGCCGTGCACCCATCGTCGATGTGATGACCCTATGCGTTACTTAAGTTCATGGCTCGGCCTAGGCTTCCCTGCGGCACACAAGGATAACCACTTACTGCTGCTTCCTTCCGGATCTGACAGGATTCATGGGTCCCTGTTGCGCAGGACCTAAGCGTCAACACCACTCCCTTAAGGCAGGCCATAAAGCCGCCACACCTTGGACGGGAATTCAGTCTCGCTATAGCGGATTGCGAGTATAGGGCACCGCTACCTCCCCACTTAGCACGACATTCTTTATTATAACTATTTTTTCTTCAAAAAACAAGAAAAGATTGTTGTTAATTTTTTCTGTTTCTTAATGCTTTGAAAAAATCCTTTAATAAATGTGCACACGCTTGTTCAAGAACACCGCTCCTTAACTCAACTTGGTGGTTAAATCGCTTTTCTGAGAGCAAATTCATTAAAGTTCCAGCACAGCCTGCTTTTGGATCAAAAGCTCCAAAAACAACCCGTTTTATCCGGGATTGGACAATCGCTCCTGCACACATCGGACAAGGTTCAAGAGTGACATATAACGTACAATCCTCTAAACGCCAGCTTCCTTGTTGTTTATTTGCTTTTTGAATTGCAATCAATTCGGCGTGGGACAGGGAAGATTGCGATGTTTCACGCAAATTAAAACCTGAAGCAATGATCTCATCCTTATAGACAATCACCGCCCCAATTGGTACTTCATTCAGCTCCCTCGCCTTTTTTGCCTCTTTTATAGCAATTTGCATAAATTGTTCATCTGACATCGTTTACTCAACTCTTTTATTTCGTTTGAAAATCATCAAATAGGAAATAAATAATACAGACAAGTTCTAAAGGAGTTTTACAAATGGCTGTGAAATCTTCATTTGAGAATGCCGCTGTATTATTTATCGATGTTATTAACGATTTTAACTTTCATGGTGGAGAAAAATTGCTTTATCATACAAAAAGCATTTTACCACACTTAAAAAAACTAAAAGCATTTGCAAAAGAAAATAGTTTACCCATCATTTATATTAATGATCATTATGGCTTATGGCAAGCAGACTTCAAAAAAATAATGAAACATTGCACAAATAAACACAGTAAAACAATTATTCAAGAAATAATGCCTGATAAAGAAGATTATTTTTTTATCAAACCACAACATTCCGCTTTTTTTCAAACACCGCTGCAATCTTTGCTTCATGAACTAGACAAAACATGTCTCATTATAGCAGGAATTGCCGGAGATATCTGTATCCTTTTCACTGCTAAGGATGCATACATGTATAAATATGATATGCATATTCCAAAAAACTGTATGGCATCGGAAGACAAAGATGGAAATGATTATGCACTTTATTTAATGCGTTCTGTAATGAAAGCAAAAACAGATCCCATTTAAAAGAATATATTAGATTCTCCCTTCATAAAATGGATTAGGATACAACTTAAGGGAGAGATTTTGATGCAAACGTATGTTATTAAAACTGGAGATACCTTACGTGCTATTGCGGATAAATATGGTACAACTATCGATGCTCTGGTAAATGCAAATGAGCTTGATGCACCAAACCAATTAGTTGTGGGACAATCATTAGTTATTCCAATTATTGGCCAATTTTATTTTGTTAAGTCTGGGGATAGCTTATATTCCATAGCCCAAAAGTTTAATATGTCCTATCAAGAGCTTGCGGAGATAAACAACTTTCCTGTCCATAACGTTCTTCCTATTGGCTTTCGGTTATATATACCAGAACAGCCGAAGAGACAAATTACTTCACTTGGCTATATCGCACCTAGTGGGGACAATGTTTCACAAACTTTAGAAAACGCTGCAAGAAAAACAACGCCATATCTGACCTATCTTGCACTTTTTAGCTATACGGTTAATCGTGATGGGAGCCTCACTCCTCCACCAATAGGTAATTTAAAAGAAATAGCTAATTCAAACGATTCATCATTAACACTCGTTGTAACAAACCTTGAGGAGGGTGGATTTAGTACGGAACTCGCCCATATCATCTTGACTGTTCAAGCGGTGCAAAATACGCTTCTGGATAATATTATGAATACAGCAGAAACTGTTGGTTACAAGGATATACACTTTGATTTTGAATATATACAGCCAGAAGATAGAAAAGCTTATAATAATTTTTTACGAAAGGCGAAGGAAAGATTTTCCCAAGCAGGGCTGTTATTGTCAACAGCATTAGCACCAAAAACTAGTGCTAAACAAAAAGGAACATTGTATGAGGCACATGACTATGCAGCACACGGGGAAATTGCCGATTTCGTTGTTTTAATGACATATGAATGGGGATATACGTATGGACCACCGATGGCTATCTCACCAATAGATGAGGTGCGAAAAGTTGTCGAATATGCATTAAGTGAAATGCCGGCAAATAAAATATTATTAGGTCAAAATTTATATGGCTACAACTGGGAACTCCCTTACGAAGAAGGTGTAGCGGCTCAAGCATTAAGTCCACAACAAGCCATTAATCTGGCACGCGAACAACGCGCAGAGATTCAGTTTGATCCAGGTGCACAAGCTCCCTTTTTCATTTATACAAGTGCAGAAGGAACCAGACATGAAGTATGGTTTGAAGATGCAAGGTCTATCCAAGCCAAATTTGACCTTATTAAATCATACAGTTTAAAGGGAATTGCGTATTGGAAACTTGGTCTAGCATTTCCACAAAACTGGTTACTACTCTCAGATAATTTTACAGTTACTAAAAATACAGGTATAGAAGGCATATGATATAAGAAGAAAAATCATATGCCTCACTCTTTTTCTAATTCATCGAGGATTCCAAATTTCAATCTGGCGAAAAAAACCTGTAGAATCCTTCGGATACATATTGGTATTAAAGGATTTTTTATTTTAATAGTGCCAATGCCTCTTTGTTAAATGCAGGAATATCCTTTGGTTCACGGCTGGTGACGAGCTGGTTGTTACAAACAACAACTTCTTCGTCTTGCACAAGAGCACCCGCATATTCCATATCCACATGAATCGATTTAAACCCAGTTGCTTTACGTCCCTCCAGGGCTTTCGCTGTTATGAGAAGCTGCGGACCATGACATATAGCAAAGACTGGCTTTTTTACGTCCATAAAGTGTTTTGCAAATGCTACAAACCGATCATCCGCACGCAGTTGATCTGGTGAAAACCCACCTGGGATAAATAAAGCATCAAATTCATCTGGATTAACATCATCAATGGAAGCATCAATGGTAACTTTTGATTCCTTATTCTTTCCTTTTATCTTCTTTCCCTGTTCTTTTTCCATGGTTACCACTTCATGCCCATTATCTTTAAACGCCTTGACAGGGGCTTTGTACTCGATATCCTCGAACATATCTGTTAAAATACATGCTATTTTACTCATGGTGATACGCTCCTTCATTATAGGCTATATAAGGAGTATTCCACGTGATGTGGAAATAAAACATGTCATCTGCCCCCCTACTTATTCACGTATTCCCATGAGCCGAAGCAATTCGTCATCGTTAACTACCAAATCTCTGATTGTGTATTGGTCTAAAACATACAAAAACTCCTGTAGCGCTTTATTTAGCATATGCTTTAATTGACAAGCGGGAGATATAACACAATGATTTACATCTTTATCAAAGCATTCCAATATTGTAAAATCATTTTCAAATTGCCGTACAACCATTCCAACATTTATATCCTCTGGAGGTTCAGCTAAGCGGATTCCCCCATTTCTCCCTCTTATTGTTTCAATATAACCAAGCTTATTTAGTTCAAACACAATCTTACCTAAATGATGTTGAGAAATAAAAAAGATTTCGGATATTTCCTTAATGCTTGCTAATTTCCCTTCTGGTTTCATTGCAGTGAAAATCAGTACACGAAGTGCATAGTCTGTATATTTTTTTAATTGCATCTATATTTACCTCCTTTTTAATTATTTATTTATCTATCTTCACAATATTGTAACAGAATTTTCCTTTTAGCTATTGAATAGGATATATTTACATTATACAATAAAGATGTATTTGAAATACATGTTTATTTAACCGGTTAAGAAGTATAATCTATTATTTACAAAGGGAGTGCTTTACTTTGGTAACAAAAACAACAGTTGAGTTGGACGAACGTACTAAAGACATTATAAAAGCGACTGTACCTGTACTACAAGAACGTGGAGATGAAATAACCAAACGTTTCTATCAGTTCATGCTAAGTGAGCATCCGGAATTAAAAAATATTTTCAATCAAACCAATCAAAGAAAAGGCGATCAATCGCATGCTCTTGCTAATACGGTTTATGCTGCTGCAGCAAACATTGATCAATTAGAAAACATAATGCCTGTTGTCACACAAGTTGCCCATAAACATCGAAGCCTGAACATAAAGCCTCATCACTATCCTATCGTCGGAAAATATCTATTATTAGGCATGAAAGATGTGCTTGGTGATGCAGCAACAGATGAAGTTATTAATGCTTGGGAGAAAGCATACGGCGTCATTGCTGATGTATTTATTGATGTAGAAAGAAAAATGTATGAAGAACTTGAAAATACGGATGGCGGTTGGGTGGACTTCCGCGATTTTAAAGTAGTTAAAAAAGTTGTTGAAAGCGATGTAATTACTTCCTTTTATTTAGACGCAGCAGACGGCAAACCATTCCCTGCCCACCAAGCTGGACAATATATTACAGTGAAAGCAGATATAGAAGGAGAACCTTATACACACTTACGCCAGTACACATTGTCTTGTGCACCAGGGGAAAGATTTTACCGAATCAGTGTAAAGCGTGAGGATGCGATAGGAGATAATCCAGCAGGTATTGTCTCCAACTATTTACATGCTAACCTGGAAGAAGGCAGTATTTTACCTATTAGTGCACCATCTGGTGATTTTATCCTTGATCAAAAAGATGATAGACCACTAGTCTTAATCAGTGGCGGTGTTGGGCTGACACCAATGATGAGTATGTTAGAAACTGTGATCAAGGTACAGCCAGAACGTGAAGTACTGTTCATCCATGCGGCACAATCCGGTAAGGTCCATGCAATGAAAGATAGAGTTAAGGAAATAACAAAGGCACATAAACAAGTAAAAGCTTATACAATCTATGATCATCCAACACTGGAAGATGAAGGACAATATGATAAACTTGGCTACATTGACCAAGAGTGGCTGGAATCTGTCATACCTACATCAAATGCAGCATTTTACTTCTGTGGACCAAAAGGATTTATGCGTGCTATGTATCAACATTTAACAAACCTTGATGTAGCAGATGAAGATATTCGTTATGAGGTATTTGGTCCAGCAACAGCAATTACAGCATAATTAAAAAAATACAAGACACGTGAGTCAAGTGTACTGAACCCATAAAGTTAAACTTAAATTTTAAGCTGCTAATTGGCTGGTTTGTTTCCGGTATTCAACCGGACTCATTCCAGTCAATTTTGCTTTTATTCTCTTATGATTATAATAGTAAATATACTTGTCAATACTGTATTTTCGTGACTTACGTGTGAATTTGGTGCATGCAAATCCAAGTTTATTCATGATGCGTAAAACTTTCTTGTGATTGACAATATATTCACGGTTTCTCAGCTCGATATTAATTCTTCGGTAACCATAGTTACCGTTGTGTTCTTCAAATATATCCTGAATTACTTTTTCAATTTCTTTATCTGGGTTAGTTTCATTGAATCTTTTCTGCCAATACATATAAGTAGCCTTTGGAAATTTTGTCGCTTCAAGGATTACTGCTAGTCAGAATTTTCCTAGTAGTTCGTGGATGATTCTAGATTCTGTTTTCGCAGTCGGCTCGGAATATTTTTCCCTGAAGCTCGGAGCTTTTTTAAGTAAGCATTCTCCACACGCAGTGGTTCGCTTAGCTGGAATACCAAATTTATTGGCTAACAATTTGTATCCACCTTCACCTGCTAAATACGCTTTTACAACTGCCAGTTTAAATGCTAAATCATACTTAGCCATATAAAACACCCCTAAAATTAGACTTTTGGTCTAACTCTAGGGGTGCACATCAAAGAACGTGTCTTGTATTTTTTCATTCTAAAACCTATTTTTCTAATGTTGAAGTATCACCTGTTGGTAATCCGAGCTCCCGTGATTTTAGAAGACGACGCATAATCTTACCGCTTCGGGTCTTAGGTATAGCATCTGTCACTTCTAATTCACGTGGCGCTGCATGGGCACTTAAACCTGTTTTTACAAATTGGCGAATATCCTCCAATAATTCGGATGCATCTTCATATCCCTCGTTTAGGGAAATAAAGGCTTTAATGATTTCGCCGCGTTCAGGATGTGGCTTACCAATCACACCAGCTTCAGCCACAGCTGGATGTTCGAGCAATTTACTTTCTACTTCGAATGGCCCAACTCGTTCACCAGATGTGTTAATGACATCATCTAATCGGCCCTGGAACCAAAAATATCCGTCTTCATCGCGATAGGCACTATCACCAGAGAGGTACCAGCCATTAACAAAATAGCTCTCAAATTTACCAGGGTTATTCCAGATTTTACGCATCATTGCAGGCCAACCTTCTTTAATAGCCAGGTTACCCATTTGGTTTGGCGGTAGTTCATTTCCTTCATTATCAACGATAGATGCTTCAATACCTGGAATTGGTTTTCCCATGGAACCAGGACGTATTTCTTGAGAAGGGAAATTCACAATAATATGTGCTCCAGTCTCTGTCATCCACCATGTATCATGAATTCGGTGGTTAAGCGCTTCCAATCCCCAAGTGATTACTTCCGGATTTAATGGCTCACCCACACTCATTACATGACGTAAGGATGATAAATCAAATCGTTTTACAACATCTTCTCCTGCACTAACTAACTTTCGTAATGCTGTTGGTGCTGTATACCATACGGATACATTGTATTTTTCGATTGTATCGTACCAAGCTTCTGGTGAAAATCGTCCACCACGGACAACATTTGAAACTCCTTTTAACCATGGGCCAAAAATTCCGTATGATGTTCCAGTGACCCATCCTGGATCTGCCGTACACCAGTATACATCATCATCTTTTAGATCAAGTACCCATTCTGCTGTAATATATTGTTGAATCATTATATTATGAACATGATAAACGCCTTTTGGTTTTCCAGTTGAACCAGAGGTATAATGAATGAGCATTCCATCTTCTAAGTCCACCCATTCTATATCAAAATCACTTGATGCACTTTCCATTTCTTCTTTATAATCAATATACTTATCCGCTGTTTCATTATGATTTTCGATAAGAATGATCTTTTTTAGTTCCGGAAGATCCTTTTGCGGAACACGCTCCAAGAGATCTGGAGTGGTTATTAAAACTTTTGCTTCACTATCCTGCAAGCGATCGCGAACAGCTTGCTCCATAAATGCTTCAAATAGTGGTCCAGCAATCGCACCGGTTTTTATAATTCCAAAAAATGATATATAAAATTCAGGACTCCTTGGTAGAAATAGAAAAACACGATCACCTTTTTGAACATCATGCTTTTTTAATACATTTGCAAACTGATTGCTTTTTTTACTGATTTGTTCAAAGGTTAATTGTTCTTCTCTATCAGGAGATGAATAATATAAAGCAACTTTATCTTTTAATTTTGGATTTTGTGCATGTCGGTCAACAGCTTCATATGCTATATTCACCTTTCCAGTCTCATTCCAGCTGAAATGCTTTTTCGCATCCTCCCATGAGAATGTTTCTCGCATTTTATCATAATCTTGTAAATTATACTTCCCTTTCTGAGCGGGTATACGTTGCATGTCCATGTTATCACCTCATGTTGTTTAGTTTGGAATTCTATTAATTTTTAAAAATTGTGTAATTACACTTTATTGTAACAATTTTGTCTATATATTTATTTTAGAACATTTTGTGACATTTTTAAAGTAATTTTGCTTAGATTGCCTATAAAAATTTTCTTATACCTCTATGAAGCTATCTTGCTTTATACAATCAGATATGATTTAATGGCATTAATAGTTAAATAACTTAATATTTTTTCATTTCACTAGGGGAGCAATTTAATTGCTGAGAGAGGAAGCTTGACCCTTTGAACCTGATCTAGTTTGCACTAGCGTAGGGAAGTGGAACATGCGATATTTGTATGCGCATAACCCATTCTTCCTACCAATGAAAGAATGGGTTTTTCGTTTCCTCTTAATCATTTTAGGAGGTCGATCGATTTAACAGTTTGGTCTTTGTTTCTAGTAAATACAGGAAAAAGGAGATATATAAAATGGAAAATTTATTCACAGACAGGTTATGGAACAAAGTAGAACCTATTTGGAAGTCTTATTTAGAACATCCTTTTGTAAAAGGACTTGGAGAAGGCTGGCTAGATCAAGAAAAATTTAAGCATTGGATGAAACAGGATTACATTTATCTTATTGAGTATTCACGTCTATTTGCTTTAGGAAGTGCGAAAGCTACAGATTTAGATACCATGACTACTTTTGCAAATCTGCTTCACGGAACATTAGATATGGAAATGGATCTTCACCGTAAATATGCAAGTAAGTTCGGCATATCCAATGAAGAATTAGAAAACACAGAAGCAGCTGCTACTACAACCGCGTATACAAGCTATATGCTAAATGTTTCGCAGCGTGGAGGCATTGAAAATGTTGTCGCCTCTGTACTTGCATGCGCTTGGAGTTATAATTACATTGGCAAGTCACTGGCGAAGGTGCCTGGTGCTTTAGAACATGAATTTTACGGAAACTGGGTACAAATGTATTCATCTGATGAATTCACAGCGTTAGCAAATGATTGTATTGATTTAATCAATACAATCGCTAAAGGTAAACCTGAGCATGAACTTGCTTTTATTGAAGAAATTGTTGTAAAAACAAGCTATTTTGAGTATATGTTCTGGGATATGGCAGAGAACAAGGAAATGTGGCCAGTAGAAGTCCGTGCTAGCGTTTAATAATAGATAAAGGTTGTCTCATTAGGTTATTACAACCTAATTTGAGACAACCTTTTTGTTTTAGGATGATTTAGCTAATTTACTTTCTTTTCGTTTTTCATTTTCAGAAATGACATATGCACAAGCTGCATCTCCGGTAATATTGAGTGAAGTCCGAAGCATATCTAAAAGACGATCAACCCCTACTATAAGTGCGACACCTTCAACTGGAAGACCAATTTGATTCAAGACCATAGCCAGCATAATTAACCCGACACTTGGTACACCAGCAGTTCCAATACTTGCCAGTGTAGCTGTCAGAACCACCATTAACATATCGTTTAGTCCGAGAGGGATTGCATAGACTTGGGATATAAACACCGTTGCTACGGCTTGCATAATTGCAGTCCCATCCATATTAATCGTAGCTCCAAGCGGTTGCACAAAACTACTAATAGACTTTTTAATACCTAGTTTTTCCTGGGCAATTTTCATCGAAACTGGTAATGCTGCACTTGAGCTAGATGTACTAAATCCAACAGACATAGCAGGAAAAAATTCTTTAAAAAACTTAGATGGTTTTGCTTTTCCAATTCCCCATATTGCCAAGCTATAGGTGATCGCTCCATGTAAAATTAATGTTAAGATTACAGCAAACATATACATGGCCATTGATCCTAATGCATCTAATCCTGCATCACCTATTGCTGAAGCAACCAAGGCAAATGCACCATATGGAGCCGTTTTCATAACTGCGTTAACAATGTAGATTAATATATCATTTGCTTGTTCAAATAATTGATATATTCCTTTCGTTTTCTCCCCTAACACAGCTAGTGCGACCCCTATAAAAATAGCAAAAGCAATAATTTGAAGCATATTCCCTGTTGTCATTGCTTCAAATGGATTTTCCGGAATAATATTTACGATTGTTTCCATAATAGGTGGAGCTGATTGCTCTTCAAAATCAGCTTTATTCGTCTCAAACACCCCGGCTTTACCAGGTTCCAGTAAAGTGCCTATCCCTAGCCCAAGCATCAACGCTATTGCTGTTGTAACTAGGTAAAAGGCAATCGTTTGAGCACCAATTTTACCCAGTTTACCCGGATCGCCAATTCCTGCGGTACCGAGAACAATGGAGACAAAAACAATTGGTACAACGATCATCATAATTAAATTTAAAAATAGCTGCCCAACAGGATTTAATGCATATTTATCTATGATTACGAACAAGTCGGAAGAAGTAAAGTTAAGGCCTATACCAACAATTACACCAAGAATAAGTGCAATAATAATCTTTTTTGTTAAACTCATATTATTCATTGTCCTTTCTTCTTGTTGTTAAGTAAATCAGATTAATGATTGGAAAGATGGGTTATACAGGTTCGAGGTATAAAAAAGAACAACTAGGCAGGAATTAAAACTAAGATACATGGTATGGAAGCCGACCTTTTTCATATTAACACACTTCGATTGTTTTTGTAACATCTATTCTCCGGGCTTCAACCTTCCTAATCGCAATGGAATTTTTTGTTGGAAGTTATAAAGAAGGAAATACTTTGAGAAAAGGCTAATCATTCTATCATTAAGCTAGTAACAGGGAGTAATTCTAAATTTCGAGGGTTTCATCCAATACAGAACCGGTAAATTGACTACACGGAGCATCTTTTAAATATCATAGATGATCCGTGATATCGTTTTTCTAGTCATTTTGCTTATGTGAAGCGAGCTCTTATTTTCCCAGAAATAAGATCAATCAGCGTAACCATCAAAATAATTCCAAGTAAAATAACACCCACTCTTTCCCAGTCGCGTACACTTAAAGCGAAAATAAGCGGTGTTCCAATTCCGCCCGCGCCAATGATTCCTAAAACAGTCGCAGCACGTACATTCACTTCAAACCGGTATAAAATAAAAGAAAAAAAGTTTGGTAATACTTGGGGTACAACGGCAAACATAAATGTTTTGATCGGGTTTGCACCAGTAGCGGTTAATGCTTCTTTTGCATTTAAATCAACACTTTCTACACTCTCTGAAATTAACTTACCAAGCATACCTACAGCACCAATCCCCAGTGCTAGCACACCTGCAAATGCACCTGGACCAACTGCTTTTATAAATAGTAATGCTAGAACAATATCTGGAAAAACTCGTATAAAACTTAAAATAAATTTGCTTATTCCCACCGTAGCTTTTGACTTTACTATATTTTTGGAAGCCATAAATGAAAATGGAACACAAAGAATGGCCGCGATAAATGTGCCGAGCAAGGCAATCGCTAGTGTATCAAGCAATCCTCGAAGCAAATCTTCCCCACCAGGATCATATACATATCCCCAGTCTGGATGAAATAGTCCAGAAAAAATAGCTGATATAACCTCAAGCGATGTTTCTTTTAATTCTACTATAGGTAAACCAGCAAAGGCCCATATGTAAATGCATAATATTGCCATCATAATGCTTATTCGCCGTACTCGACTCATGTTAACTTCTCCCTTATTTTCGTACTAAGGTAATCGATCAATAATACAACAATTAATGTATACATAATAATAGAAGCTGTTTTCCCATAATCCAGAAAACCAAGTGTCTGTTCGTAGTATAAACCGATTCCTCCGGCACCGACTAAACCTAATACTGCAGCTGCCCGAATATTGATCTCAAACGTATATAAAAAGAAAGAGGTAAAGGATGCCATTACTTGTGGTACCACTCCAAAAAATATCCATTTGATCTTATTTGCCCCAACAGCTGTCATCGCTTCCATAGGACCCGGGTCAATAGATTCAACAGATTCATAAAATAGTTTTGCAATAATACCTAGAGAGAATAATGTTAATGCAAATATCCCAGGAATCGGCCCAATACCGAAAACAGCGACGAATAAGGCCGCTAATAATAGTTCAGGCAGTGTTCGGATTAAATTTAATATAAACCTAGCTGGAACAGTTATCCATATAGAATGGAAAACATTTCGAGCCGCTAAAATAGAAAGAGGAAAGGCAATTATTCCACCAATTGTTGTACCGATGATAGCCATTCGTATCGTTTCAAGTAAGGGGGAAGTAATCACCGAAAAATATGCCCAATCAGGGGGCACTAATTGAACAATTAAATCCCACATGTTTGGAAGCCCATGAATCAATTCTGTAAATGAAAACCCGATTTGCCAGCTACTCCCAAGTACAAGTAATAAAACAAGTAGAGATGTGACGATTGGCTTTAATTTTGATGGGGAAGCGGAGATTTCAGCCGTTTGCTGTGTTTTCAATTCTTTCATATTGTTCCATCCCCATCCTTTCACTTGTTTTATCAGTTTTTCCGTATATTTCAGCAAATGCTTCATCGGTTGCTTCATCAGCTTTTCCGTCAAATACTACCTTTCCTGCTTTTAACCCAATAATTCGATTGGCGTATTTCCTCGCTATTTCGATATCATGTAAATTGACGACCATTGTCATGTTTAACTCTTGGTTTATACGCAGCAAGTCATCCATCACCTGTCCCGTCATCATCGGATCTAATGAAGCTACTGGTTCATCTGCTAGAATCAGTTTTGGCTCTTGTGCTAGTGCACGAGCAATGGACACTCTTTGTTGTTGGCCACCAGATAATTGATCAGCCCTCATAGATGCTTTTTCAGGAATATTTACACGACGTAAAGCTTCCATTGCTAGTTGTTTATCCTTTTTAGGAAATAGTCCAAGGATCATTCGTAAAGTGGAATGATATCCGACTCGTCCAGATAAAACATTTCTCATTACTGTTGAGCGATGTACGAGATTAAAATTCTGAAAAATCATTCCGATATCGCGTCGGATACGATAAAGTTCATTCCCCTTTGCCTTTGTAATCGATTTGTTGTTTATAAAAATTTCACCTTCACTTATTTCGTGAAGTCGATTAATGGATTGAAGAAAAGTAGATTTTCCCGCGCCTGATAGGCCAACAATAACAACAAATTCTCCTTCACCGATGTGCAGGTTAATATTATGTAATCCATGTATTCCATTTGGATAAATTTTTGAAACATGTTTAAACGCTATCAAAGTTTCCCCTACTTTCTAAACTTGAGTAAAAGGAGGCTGACCAGATAAATATCCAAGCAGCCTTCCCTTATTATTCAGTTATTATGTTAAGGTGTTTTTTCTGATAAATCGTTTATTGCTCTATTTCTTCGCTTACCTTCTCTTCATATTCTCTAACAATGTCAAAGTTACTGTCTTTTGACTCCACATATCCTTCGTGAGAATAGATATCTTGGATGATTTTACGGCCTTCTTCATCTTTTCCAATTGCAATAAACGCATCCTTTATTTTCTCTTTCGTCTCATCATTAATTTCTGGACGAATGGTTACCGTGTCATTTGGAATATCTTCCGTAAACTTAATAATTCTTGTTTCATCAAATACATTTTCATAATCCTCTTTTACGATATTACGTGCATCCTGAAATGTAACTGCTGCATCAATATCACCATTTAGAAGAGAAATAACTGCTTGGTCATGACCTTTTAGTGTTACGGACTCAACATCATTTAATGGATGAATGCCTACATCCATTAAAGTAGCAGCAGGCCAAACAAAACCCGCAGATGATGTTACGTTTTGATAGCCAATTTTTTTCCCTTTTAAATCTTCTACAGATTGAATATCAGAATCTTCTCGGACAATGAAAATAGATTTATAAGAATCAACAAGTTCATCTGTATCTGAACCATCATCATTTACACCGTAGCGCTGTGCTTGTAAAATAACATCTGCTGCACTTTGCTCTTTAGCAAGTACATATGCAGTCGGAGGCAAGAAGCCAACATCAACCTGCTCTGAATCCATCGCCTCGATTATCGTGTTATAATCAGTTGATACGCTAACTTTAACAGGAATGTCCAATTCATTACTTAGTAATTCTTCTAAAGGTTTAGCTTTTGCTTCTAATGTATCCGCATTTTGTGAAGGAACGAATTGAACAGATAATTCTTCAAGTTTTTCTTCGCCTTTTTCTGCTTTAGCTGCTTCATCTTCGCCCCCGCATGCCGATAGAATACCTAATGAAAGTAATAATATGAATCCTAAAGATGCTAATTTTTTCATGCTTTTGCCCCCAATTTGTTTTATTTAAATTTATATTGTTAATATAATCTAGCTAATGCACAATCGTAGGAAGCTCAACTAAAATTTGCTTAACACGATCCCTTCCTTTTTATATTTTTATTTCATGTTTGAGTATACAAAAGGTTTGTTTACTCAGTATGAATGTAGTGTTAATTTTATGTAAAATTGGTAATTTATGTAATAAACAATCAGAGGAATTTTGCCACATTCTCTATTAAGAGAATGATCATTTCTGCCTTTAAATGAGAAAACCCAAGCCGATTAGCTTGGGTTTCCTTTATTTACAATAACTTTGAAGTTCTCTGTTTTCGTTGCTTCTACAGTTGTATATTTCTCAAAATATTCCCTTATTAACGCAGCAGCTTCCTTTTGAATTTCTTTTACGATGGGCTTATATTGAAACATATCATAATCTCCACCGCCGCTTGCTCTATAGTTATTTAAAACCACGTTAAAGTGTTCATGTTCCAATATCGGCTTGCCGCGATAGTTTAATGTTTTAATTCTGTCTCCAACAGGTCTGGCTACGTTAATGGTATAGGTGATCCCTTCCCACATATCATAATTATAATGCTGCGGCTTTGGATGCTCATAGGCAGGGTTAACAATAATTGCATCTTGATCATCAAGTGTAAAATAGGCTGCACTTTTTTCCAATGCCGCTTTGATATCTTGACCTTTTAATTTTAAGACAACGAGTGTATTCGGATAAATATAATTAGATACAATATCTCTCACTGTAACAGTAGAAGGAAATCCTTTGGAGTTGTTATCAAACAATGAAGTAACAGATATATCAGCCCCACTTGCCTCTATTTGTACATTTTGGATAAATTCTATAAATGGATGTTTCGTCAACCTGGCAAAGAAAGGATCATCAATTGTCATATCGCCTTTTATATAGCCAACTGGCTGATCAAGCCATTGCTGCGTCGATTTCTCTATGTCAGCTGTTGTTTTTAAAATATCAGGATCAGGTGGAATGTTGTGTAAGGATTGAATAAAGGCTTTTTTTTGCCTGATTTTCCAACCATCCCCACTTTTTCCAAACATGATTCCCACTTCTCCGTAAGCAGTCCCATTACTTCCTGGCTGCACAACTAAAACATTATTGACAGTTTCAGTTAATTGCCGGTGCTGATGGCCGGTAAGCAACACATCTATTCCTTCGATCTGACACATTGCATAGCCTTGATTTTCACCTGTCAAAACTTCTGTTGCTTCGCCTGTTTCAATATCACGCTCGAATCCACCATGATAAGCAGCGACAACCAAATCAGGGTGCTCATTTTCCCGTACATAGGTAACCCATGACTTTAAAGTAGTAAATGCATCCGAAAAGTGAATGCCTGCTATATGATCCGGCGATTCCCAATTGGGGATGTAATGTGTAGTTACGCCTATAATGGCGACTTTTATGCCGTTTTTTAATCTTTTTATCACATAAGGAGGGCCATATTTTGGTTTGTTTATTTTAGTATCAATAACATTAGCAGCAATCCAAGGATAATTTGACTGGTTAATAGCTGATTGTAGTATTTGTTTGCCGAAATTAAATTCATGATTTCCGATAACGCCAGCATCAATGTTAATCATGTTCATCGCTTGAATCAATGGATTTATTTCATTAGCGTACTGCTTTACAAAATGTGTCATTAGTGGTGTCCCTTGAATAAGATCTCCATTATCAAGCACGATAACGTTATCAGTCTTGCTCCGAATTTGCTTTACAGCAGTTGCATATCTAGATAATCCGCTAGCCGCTTGTTCATTTGTTCCATAATGAATGGGCATAATATGACCATGAATATCACTTGTATATAAAATTTTCAGCTCAACAACATTGCTGTTTTTCAACATCAACATCCTTTCTAATCCAAATAGGGAAAGGTGGGGCAGTTTTTTGAGGAAGACGTCTATCTTAAATGAAATAAAAAACGGTGGCAACGATAACAATTGTTAATATTAACCTCACCTCTTTATTAAATACTATTTAGAGAAAAATAACTAGATGAGTCTTAAGAAATTTACGAGAATTTAACAAAGTCCCTTGCAAAAAAGAGAAATGGAAAAATAGAAACAATATACTGGATTATATCATTAAACAATTTCTATTACTTAATACCACCCAAGGTTGAATATCCAAAAGACAAGAAACATACATTATAGGTGGAGTTAAATAACTGATTAGAGGATAGGTGATTACATGGATGAGAAGACATCAAGAAACCAAAAGCCTGTTGATAAAAATGTTAAAAATGAGCGATTAGATCAGTATCGCGTTAAAAACACTGGGAAGCCAATGACAACAAATCAAGGGAGAAAAATTTCAGACGATCAAGACCAATTAAAAGCTGGTGAACGCGGTCCTTCACTACGCCAAGACTGGCACTTTTTTGAAAAAATGACTCATTTCGTCCGTGAAAGGATACCACCAAGAGTTGTTCATGCAAGAGGTTACGGGGCACATGGTGAATTTGTATGTTATGATTCTATGAAACAGTTTACAAAAGCTGGATTTTTGCAGGAACCTGGTAAAAAGACTCCTGTATTTGTCCGTTTTTCTACCGTCCAAGGGGACAGAGGGTCTAAGGATACGGCAAGGGATTTACGTTGCTGGGGTACTAAGTTTTATACAGAAGAAGGAAATTACGATCTGACAACGATTGCTATGCCTGTATTAATTAATATTGATGCGATGAAATTTCCGGATGCTATGCATGCCTATCAATCTGAGCCACGTACTGATATGCCAACAGCTTCTGGGGCACATGACAATTTTTGGGATTATGTAGCCAATAACCCGGAAGCGCTTCACATGGTGCAATGGATTATGTCTGATCGGGGCATTATAAGTAGTTATCGAATGATGGAATCATGGTCGATTAATACGTACCTATTTGTCAACGAACAAGAGGTACCAACCTTTGTAAGGTTTGTTTGGAAGCCTGTCCTCGGAGTCCATTCCCTTCTTCAGGATGAAGCACAGAAAATCGGAGGAATCGATCCGGACTTCCACCGGCGGGATCTAAAAGGGGCGATTGACCGCGGGGCTTATCCTGAATATGAATTAGGTGTCCAACTGATTCCAATGGAGGATGAATTCAAATACGACTTTGATGTTCTCGATCCTTCGAAGTTTTGGCCCGAAGAAGTTGTCCCTGTTCACCTTATCGGTAAGATGACATTAAATAGAAACGTTGATAATGCCTTTGCGGAATTAGAACAAGTAGCATTTAACCCTGCAAATGTCGTTCCGGGAATTGATTTTTCTAATGATCCCGTCCTGCAGGGAAGGTTAATTGCTTATCAAAGTGCACAATACCATCGACTTGGTAGCGGTAATTTTCAGGATTTACCGATCAATCAACCGATCTGTCCGTTTCATAATAATCAACGACAAGGCTATATGAGATATCGAATCGATGTTGATCATGTAAATTATCATGAAAATTCGCTAGCAAATAACACGCCATACACAACTCCCCCAGAAAAAGGTGGCTACGCTCATTATCCAAAAAAAGTGGAAGGACACGTCACACGTAACCGAAGCGAATCGTTCAAGGATTACTCTACGCAACCAAGAATTTTCTGGAATAGTATGACACCTGTTGAAAAGCAGCACACCATGGAAGCCTTTAGCTATCAACTTGGAAAAGTAAAAAGCGAATCTGTACGCCAACAAAATGTCAATTTGTTAGTCAACGTAGATAAGGAAATGGCCTGCATCATTGCTAATAATATTGGTGTCGATCGCCCAAGTGGATCCCATGTTCCTGTTTCTACAAGTTACCCTTCTCTAAGCCAGGCAAATACACCGCATTATGCATATACGCAAAAAGTAGGTGTACTGATTGGCAATGGTTTTAACGGTAATGAGGTAACAAATACGATTACCTTTTTACAACAATGTGGCGTTATTGTTGTAATTGTAAGTGAAACGCTTGGTACAATCACAGGTACTGATGGTACCAAGCTTAAAGTCGATGAAACATTTCTTACTTCAAGTCCTTATTTGCTTGATTCACTCTATGTCGTTGGCGGCAGTTCTAAGAATCAGGCAAAATTTAATCAAGAAATGATGCATTTTGTACAAAATGCATATAAACACTATAAACCAATCGGTATTGCTTCAACTGGGCAGTCTTTTATTCAGTCATCAGAGAAAAACAACTTAGCTGGTGTCATTTTTGCTGCTAATAATCCGAATTTCAAGGATGAATTCGTATCCGCAATCGCCAAGCAACGTTTCTGGAAAAGAAAATAGAATAGGGAGTACGTTTCATATAGAAAAGAGCAACCACTTATTTGTGTTGCTCTTTATCATTAATTGGAATCAAATATAAATACAGAGAAAAAACAATATGGGTACGCTGTATACAAAAAAGGATCAAAATATATTTACTATACAATAGGGGGATAAGCACATACAGTCCTATATTATTACGTACGTAACTATAACTCTTAGGGTTTATGATTTGGGAACTTTTTGTGTATAGGAAAAGGAACTAAATGAAAACGAAGAAGGTGCATCCGAAAATTGTGCAAGAAAGACTAGGACATTCGACTATTCAAATGACATTGGATACCTATTCCCATATGTTCCGAATATACAAGAAAAGGCAGCTTCTAAATTGGATGAAGTGTTCCAAAGAAGTGAGAACAAACATTCCATTTAAAAGTCAATATGACCAATCGGTGACTAGTTTATGTTTTTACACAAAAATAACAAGGGGTGCAAAATGCCGCAACCCTTGCTATGGTTAGATTTAGAGGGACGCCCCCGGCAGGATTCGAACCTGCGACACATGGTTTAGGAAACCATTGCTCTATCCCCTGAGCTACGGGGGCATATAAATTTAAAACAACATGATCTATTATACAAAATTATATCTATATTGAAAAGGAAGGACTAGGCTCTTTTATCCGAAATGGAAGAAACTACCGGGAAAAACCACCCTTAAATAAAGCTGCTGCACAAGGATAAAACGCCACATTCCTTTATATAAAAGGTGTTATATCCTTATGCAACAGGTTTTTTTACATTAACTTTCCTAATTCAATGGAACGCTCTTTGGCATTTTTCACACAGTCCATCATTGCTTTTTCGACATTATATTCATCCAGCGTTTCAATAGCCGCCTGTGTCGTTCCATTAGGGCTTGTTATTTTTTCTCTTAATGTTGATGCAGTTTCTCCTGATTGCTTTAACATTTCTCCGGCCCCAACGATTGTCTGCGTAATTAATTCCGATGCCACAAGTTGATCAAGCCCTGCTTCACTTGCAGCTTTCTGCATTGCCTCTACTACATAATAAAAATAGGCAGGTCCGCTTCCAGAAATACCTGTCACTGTATGCATTTCTTCCTCTTTTACAATAGACGTTGTACCAATCGTATTAAATAGCGATACTGCTTTTTGAAGATGTTCCTCTGAAGCATTTTCTCCCTTTGTAACAGCAGTAGCTGATAACCCAATGGAAGCTGATGTATTAGGCATAGCCCGAATAATAGGAATCTCCTTCCCGATAAGTTTTGCAATATAATCAGTTGATACACCAGCTAGAATGGAAATAATTAATTGATCTTCCTGGATATAGTCTTTCATAGAATCGATAGCTTCTTGAGCATCATGTGGTTTCATCGATAATATAATTAGATCTGCTCCTGCTACTAACTGCTTCTTGTTAAAATCACAATGTATTTCATAGCGTTCCGAAAGATTTTCTAATCGTTCCTTATTATTTTTATTCATGACAAAAATTTGTTCTTTTTTTAGAAAAGATGTTGTAATAATTCCTGATATAATTGCTTCTGCCATCGATCCTGCACCGATAAATGCTACTTTATTAAACAATATGTACTCCCCCTTTTAATAATTGAATCTAAAAAACTCATTCTATCCTATCTATAAGGACGGAATGAGTTTTCCGTGGTACCACCTTGTTTGGTATGTCTTCTACCCACTTTATAGTTGATAACGCAATAACATTGCGGTTAAGTATTAGGTAACGACTCCCAGGTAGGTTCAATCATGTCTATGTCCATAGGATCTCTCAGCCAATGAATCCCACTCTCTTTTGATACAACATGTATTTACTGGCCTGTTCACTGTCTTTTTATTTTACATTCAATTTTTTATACTATATGCTTCCTTGCCTTAATTGTCAAGTTTGAAGTAAATATGTGGTTTAAAAAAATAAAACCGCTACAATTGTAACAGTTTTATGTATCTCCAAATTTTATGCGCTTATTTAAATGGAGGAGGAAGAGGGATTCGAACCCCCGCGGGCTTTGACACCCCTTTCGGTTTTCAAGACCGACCCCTTCAGCCAGACTTGGGTATTCCTCCTTGATCAAATCGACAAGATATATAATATCATGCCTTTAAAAGGTTGTCAACAAAAATTAAATATTTTTTGGCAAGAAATAGGGAGAACGATAATGAGCCTGCCCTACTTCAGCCAAAATGAGATAAAATTTACTTTATAACTTCTCTTCCACCCATATAAGGACGCAAAACTTCTGGGATAACGACTGAGCCATCTTCCTGCTGAAAATTTTCTAAGATAGCTGCAACTGTACGTCCAACAGCTACACCTGATCCATTTAGTGTGTGAACAAACTCGGGCTTTCCGTTTGCTTCCCTTCGAAACCGGATTCCGGCACGTCTTGCCTGGAAATCCTCAAAATTAGAGCAAGAGGATATTTCGCGGTATGTTTCTTGACTTGGAATCCATACTTCAATGTCATACTTCTTTGCTGCTGTAAATCCTAAATCACCCGTACACATGCTCATAACGCGATAAGGCAGATTTAATAATTGTAACACTTTCTCCGCATTTTCCGTCAATGTCTCTAATGTTTCATATGATTCCTCTGGTTTTGAAAAATGAACAAGTTCAACTTTATTGAATTGATGCTGGCGAATAAGACCTCGAGTATCTCTTCCGGCAGAACCTGCCTCAGACCGGAAATTTGCACTAAATGCAACATATTTTTTTGGCAGTTCCTCCATGATTTCATCACGATAATAATTCGTTACAGGTACTTCAGAAGTTGGTATCATAAAGTAATCCCAATCAGCAACACGAAAAGCATCCTCTTCAAATTTTGGCAGTTGTCCAGTACCTGTTAAACTTGCACGATTTACCATATATGGTGGTAGCATTTCCTCATAGCCGTGCTCATCAGCATGCAGATCAATCATGAAATTAAAAAGTGCTCGTTCAAGTCTTGCTCCGATTCCTTTATAGAAAACAAAACGGCTTCCGGTAACTTTTGCGGCTCTTTCAAAATCCAGTATATCTAGATTCTTAGCAATATCCCAATGTGGCTTTACTTCATGCGTAAACTCTGGTACATCTCCCCATTTTCGTACTTCCACATTATCCTCATCATCTTCTCCAATTGGTACACTTTCATGTGGTATATTCGGAATAGCATACATAATATTAGCTAATTTGTCTTCAGTTTCCTTTAGTTCTTTGTCATAATTGGAAATTTGATCTCCTACTTCACGCATATCTTTAATTGCTGTATCTGCGTCTTTTTTTTCCTTTTTTAATACAGAAATTTGTTTTGAAACTTCATTACGCTTTGCTTTTAATGTCTCTGTTTCTTTGATTAATGTGCGCCGCTTTTCATCAAGTTCAGCAAATTTCTCAAGTTCCGACAGGTCTTCTCCACGATGTTTCAGTTTATCCTTTACTTCTTGTAAATGATTGCGCAAAAATTTCATATCCAACATAGTTATTTCCTCCTTATATGAAAGATCCTAGCTCAATAAAAATAAAAAACTCCCGCCCTAAAAAAGTAGGGACGAGAGTGTATTTCCCGCGTTGCCACCCTTGTTGAAGAGGATAACCCTTCCGGCTCACAGTTATTAACGGTACTTAACCGGGTTTATCTACATAAATAATCTATCAATAAACCAGTTCAAGGATGGATTCATAGCACACTACACCGATTTTCACCAACCATCGACTCTCTATAGAAGTTAATGCTATTACTAATTCCTATCGCTACTGTTAAACATTGTATAAGAATTATGATATATCATAGCGAATAAATAAGTAAGATGCAAGTACATATGATCATTATTAACCTTATGCTTTGCTTTTATTCACTTCGATCCTGCATACGCTCTCCTGCTTCTAATGTACTCATTTCAATCCCTTTCATAGCAGTACCTAGATCTTTAGAAAGCTCGCCAATTAATTTATAATCTTTGTAATTTGCTGTCGCCTGAACGATTGCTCCTGCAAATTTCTTAGGATTATCGGATTTAAAAATACCTGAACCTACAAACACGCCGTCAGCACCCAGCTCCATCATTAATGCCGCATCAGAAGGGGTTGCAACACCACCTGCTGCAAAATTATTTACAGGTAAACGTCCTTCTTTACGAATAGCCATTAAAAGTTCATAAGGTGCTCCAATATTTTTAGCATAGGTCATGACTTCATCTTCAGACATTGCTACAAGCTGGCGAATTTCTGAATTAACTTCTCGCAAGTGACGTACCGCTTCGACAATATTCCCTGTACCAGGCTCACCTTTTGTACGAAGCATGGAAGCACCTTCACCAAGGCGGCGCGCTGCTTCGCCTAAATTACGGCATCCACATACAAATGGAACCGTATAGTCTGATTTTTTAAGATGGAATACCTCATCAGCTGGTGTTAACACTTCACTTTCATCAATATAATCGACACCCATGGCTTCCATCACACGCGCTTCGACAATGTGTCCAATGCGGCCTTTAGCCATAACTGGAATAGAAACAGCATTCATCACTTCCTCCGTAATCGTAGGATCAGCCATGCGGGCTACTCCACCAGCTGCGCGAATATCTGATGGCACTCGCTCTAAGGCCATAACTGCTACTGCTCCAGCTTCCTCAGCAATTTTAGCTTGCTCAGCGTTAACAACATCCATAATAACGCCATTTTTAGGTATTTCTACGCTAGCATTTGTCATTTGATTTCCCCCTGTATTCTCACAATTTAAAATTTAAAAGCGATTATTTATATAATACCATTTAGAACCAGCCTTTAACAGTATCAACAATAGTAGAAAATAAATTTGCGAAGAAAGAGCCAATTGCTCCTAACGCTAGCATAAACCAATTCTTTTTCTCCACTTCTTCTGTAGCGATTACATCAACCGTTTGTTTATCTTTTTTATCGAAAAGGTAACCGTAGTCATCATCACCATCATACACAAGTTCAGCAGTCCCTATCTTTTCTCCCTTTTTAATGGGCGCAGTTAATTCCCCATCTTTATTTAATTTCTTTTTATCAAAATGGTATTTGACACTATATTTTTTCTCGTCCCCTTTTTTCACTGGGGCCTGAATCGCATCTTTAAGCGCAATATCTATATTTTCATCTTTTCCTTTTATTACTGGAAGCGTTGATTTACCTTTCAATTGATAGTTTTTAGGGAATAACTCTTTCATTGTAAAATGTTTAAATCCATAATCAAATAGTTTTGCAGTTTCCTTAAAGCGTTCTTTTTCGCTTTCTGTTTTCATCACGACAGAAATTAGCTGCTTTCCATCACGCGTAACTGTTCCAGTAAAGCAATAGCCGGCAAGGTCTGTAAAACCTGTTTTTAAACCTGTTACCCCTTCATAAGCAAATTGTTTCAGATAGGACGCATCATGTGGAAGCATGTAGTTCCAATTGCGAATGGTTTGACCATCAAATTCAGTTTCTGGAATTTTTGATATTTCAAGTGCCTCTGGATAATCATTTACTAAATTATAGGCTAATATGGCGGCAGAACGGGCGGACATTAAGTTCACCTCATCCGGTTCTGTCCCTTCCGGATGATTATCACCTAGTGATTTATTATCTAAGCCGCTGGAATTTACAAATTTATACTCTGGCAGTCCCATTTCTCCAGCTTTTTTATTCATTAATTTTACAAATTCACCTTCTGAACCAGCAATAAGTTCAGCAAGTGCAATGGTTGTTGCATTATCGGAATTAATCGCCATTGCCTCATATAACTGACGTACAGTGTAATCCTTATCTTGTTTCAAACCTACTCCTGAAAATGATTCATCTGCAGATATACTATATGCATAGTCACTGATTTGCGTTGTTGTCTCCCAATCTATTTCCCCTTTTTCAATAGCTTCCCAAACAAGATATTCTGTCATCATCTTGGTCATACTAGCAGGTGGAAGTTCGATGTCTGGATTTTTTGCATATAAAACCTTCCCTGTTTCAGCATCAACTAATATAGCTGATTCTGCATTAAGATTTAATTCTTTAGCTTGTACAGCATTTGGTTGTGCTGAAAACAATGCTGTCATTACAAAAGTTATGAGTAAAAATGACAAACCCTTTCCTATGTTGTGTTTCAACTTTCTCTACCTCCACTTTTCACCTTTAACATTTTTATTTTTAGAACGAACGAGACACACCTTTGTTATTTTACCATAATAAAAAGTAAAAAAATAGATAGGGAAGTGTCCCTATCTATATTATTATTTAGGAATTTTTTATGCTTATTAAAGCGTCTATTGAACGGAATAATTCGGTGCTTCTTTGGTTATTTGAACGTCATGCGGATGGTTCTCTCTTAGTCCCGCATTGGTAATTTTAATAAATTGAGATTCATTTCGGAGGGCATCAATTGTTTCTGAACCAGTATACCCCATACCAGCGCGAAGTCCTCCGATTAGCTGATGAAATGTTTCTGCCAGCGGACCTTTATAAGCGACTCTTCCCTCAATTCCCTCAGGAACTAATTTGTTCGACTGTGAAGAATCTTGGAAATAGCGATCTTTAGAGCCCGCCTTCATTGCTCCTACTGATCCCATGCCACGATACACTTTATATTGTCTTCCTTGATATATTTCCATTTCACCGGGGCTTTCTGTAACGCCCGCAAACATACTTCCAAGCATAACCGCGTGAGCGCCCGCTGCTAATGCTTTTACAATATCACCAGAATACTTGATTCCTCCATCTGCAATGACAGGAACACCATATTCCGAAGCTGCTTTTGCACAGTCATTTACTGCTGTTATTTGTGGAACTCCTATTCCTGCTACAACACGGGTTGTACAAATAGAACCAGGTCCAATACCGACCTTAACAATTGATGCGCCAGCCTCAATTAAGTCCCTTGTCGCCTCTGCTGTAGCAACATTTCCAGCAATAATATCGAGATTTGGATACGCATCGCGAATACTTTTTACTTTTTCTAACACCCCTTTGGAGTGTCCATGGGCTGTATCAATGACAATAACATCGACACTTGCTTCAACCAATTTTTCAATACGTTTCATTGCATCATTCGTTACGCCTACAGCAGCACCAACAATTAATCTCCCTTGTGAATCTTTTGCAGCATTTGGGAATTCAATTACTTTTTCAATATCTTTAATTGTAATTAAGCCTTTAAGAATATTTGCTTCATCAACTAAAGGTAATTTTTCAATTTTGAATTTCTGCATTAAATTCTCTGCTTCTTCCAATGTTGTGCCCACTGGAGCAGTTACAAGATCTTCACTAGTCATAACATCTGCGATAGTAATGGAATAATCTTGAATAAAGCGTAAGTCCCGATTCGTTAAAATACCGACTAATTCTTGGTCTTCAATATTGTTAACGATCGGTACTCCGGAAATGCGGAATTTCCCCATTAAATGTTCAGCATCAAACACTTGATGTTCAGGAGTTAAGAAAAATGGATTTGTAATTACACCACTCTCAGAACGCTTTACACGGTCAACAATCTCTGCCTGATCCTCAATGGACATGTTTTTATGAACAACTCCAAAGCCGCCTTGGCGAGCCATTGCAATTGCCATAGATGCTTCTGTTACCGTATCCATACCAGCACTAATTAAAGGAGCATTTAATTTTAAATGATCTGATAACGTTGTTCCCACATTTACATCACTTGGTAAAACTTCTGATTTAGCTGGCATTAATAAAACATCATCAAATGTTAACCCTTCTTTTGCAAACTTATCTTCACGCATCATTTTTCCTCCTTATTTTTTAAGTTTCGTATATATGAACTATGATTATAATTAATCAAATTGGTGAAACTATACAGTAGTCTATTGTAATATACAATACGTGATCACAAATGCTTTTTCAATAACAGATTCTTCATCGATAAAAAGTAAATAGATTCTAAATTTTTTAAATAGTAAAGAGAGGTAATGGGATGAATAAAAAGCGCATAAAAGACTTTTATATTTATTTACAATCCCAGCAAACTGCACAACACTTTCTTCATCAATGTTATAAAAAAAGACAAATATCGAATGCTGAGGCAAAGAGCTATGAAAATTGTAATACTTTTATGTATTACTTGGAGCATGGATACCAATTTTACACAAGTGGCAAAGACAGTAAACCCATGCTGCAGCCTATTCTATATTTTTATGGAATGACGCATCTTATTAAGGCTTGTCTTTTAACAAAAAGGCCAAATTATCCAGAATCAACATCTATGCTAGCACATGGTGTCTCAACTAGGAAAAGGAAAAAAAAAGATTATACATTTATCCAAGATGAAATCAAATTACAGCATAATGGTCTTTTCCCCTATTTTTCTGAACATCTGTTTTCTATACGCCAGTTTCCTTTTGGCAAAATCAAAATGTATGATCTATTATCCCTAATTCCCGAAATATCTTCATTATTCCGTCTCCAAAATAGCGAAAAATTAACGATAATAGGTAAGCTTGACTCAAGAATTTTAAAATTTCCTATATCCTTATTAGATAGCTATCATTTAACAAAAAAAGCCTTTATTCAGCGTATACAGACGTATTTACCAAATATAGAACATATTAAAAGTGAGTCATCATTTCTGTCCGTCGAATTAGAAAAACCTATCTCAGAATCTTATGGTCCTTTCTTTTTCCATTGTTTGGATCATACCATTCATTTTCCAATCTTCCGAGAACATGATATCCATATTTCGGAAGTAATGATTCATTATTTATTATTATATAATCTGAGTATGTTATCCCGGTATGAAACAGAATGGTGGGGAGAGCTTTTAACAACCAAACCTGAAGTAGACTATCCATTTATCATTCAGTTTCTCACATACACATTTGAAAAGATTCCGCTATTACTTGGACAACTGCTTTATCAAATGCATCTTTCCAAATAACCAGTAAAGCTTTTAGCAAGTAGATAGCAAAAAAGATGACTTCAGAAAGTGTTTGGCCTTCTGAGTCATCCTTTACGTTTTTATTCTTCGTCTGGTCTATTTTCTTCGTCCTTGTTTACTTCTGAATCAGATTGCGATGCTTCTTCTTGTCCTTTTTGCTCATCTTCTTCATGTTCAACTTTAGCAACAGTCGCCACTTCTTCATCATTTTGCAGACGAATGAGACGCACTCCCATTGTATTGCGGCCGGTTTCGGATATATCGGTTACAGGGATGCGAATTAATACTCCGGCAACTGTAATAAGCATTAATTCTTCTTCTCCAGTAACCGCCTTTACTGCAACAACATCACCTGTTTTATCTGTTAATTTACATGTAAAAATACCTTTTCCACCACGATTAGTAGTACGGTACTCTTCTTCAGGGGTTTGTTTTCCATATCCTTTATTGGTAATGTGGAGAATCTTAGAGTCTTCTTCAATAATTTCCATAGAAACCACCACATCTCCACCACGCAAAGTGATACCCTTCACTCCTGCAGCAGTCCTGCCCATTGCTCTTATTTGACTCTCATGGAAACGGATGAGATAACCATTTTCCGTTGCAAGCATCATATCTTTTGTGCCATCTGTTAGCCGTACCGAAATTAATTCGTCTTCATCACGAAGACCTACAGCAATTAATCCACCCTTACGAATATTTTTGAATTGAGATAGTGTTGTCCGTTTAGAAATGCCATGTTTCGTCGTAAAGAATAAATAATCATCTTCACTAAATTCATTTACTGAAATAACCGCATTAATCCACTCATCTCTTTCAATTTGAATCATATTAATGATAGGAATGCCTTTAGCTGTTCGACTGAACTCAGGTATTTCATAGCCTTTCACCTTATAAACCTTCCCTTTATTTGTAAAGAAAAGAACAGTGTCATGTGTAGAGGTTGATACAAGATGTTCCACAAAATCATCCGCATTAGTGCCCATTCCTTGAATACCACGGCCTCCACGCTTTTGTGTACGATAGGTGGATGATGGCAGGCGTTTAATATATCCTTGATGTGTTAGCGTGATGACGATATTTTCTTCAGGAATTAAATCCTCGTCTTCAAAGAAGTCTACACCACCAGGCACAATATCGGTGCGGCGATCATCGTTATAGCGCTCTTTTATTTCGTTGAGTTCTTCACGGATGATTTCTAATACTTTCTCTTCATCAGCTAAAATAGCCTTTAATTCATCAATTAATTGGATTAATTCATTATATTCATTTTCAATCTTTTCTCTTTCTAAACCGGTTAGTCGTTGCAAGCGCATATCCAAGATTGCTTGTGCTTGTTTTTCAGAAAGATTAAAGCGTTCTATTAACCCTTGCCTTGCTACATCTGTGGTTTTTGAGTTACGAATCAATGAAATGACTTCGTCCAGATGATCAAGTGCAATTCGTAAACCTTCTAAAATATGAGCACGTGCTTCCGCTTTGCGTAATTCAAAAGCAGTACGTCGCTTGATAATCACCTTTTGATGTTCCAAATAATGCTCTAAACATTGCTTAATGGATAGTACCCTTGGCTGGCCCTCTACTAAGGCGAGCATATTAATACCAAATGTTGTTTGTAGGGCTGTGTATTTATACAAATTATTTAAAACAACACTTGCATTAACATCACGACGTAATTCGATAACAATCCGCATCCCGTTTCGATCAGATTCATCACGTAAATCAGTAATGCCATCTATCCGTTTATCACGAACATGATCAGCTATTTTTTCAATTAATTTTGCCTTATTGACTTGATATGGTAATTCAGTAACGATAATCATTGATTTCCCATTCGGTTGCTCTACGATATCAGACTTAGCCCGAATTGTGATTGAACCCTTCCCAGTTTCATAGGCTCTGCGTATACCGCTTTTCCCAAGGATTTGCCCAGCTGTAGGAAAGTCGGGGCCATACAGATAATTCTCCATTAGTTCATCAATCGTAATATCCGGATCTTTACTAATCGCCAAAACGGCATCAATGGTTTCTCCCAAATTATGTGGTGGGATGTTGGTGGCCATTCCAACTGCAATCCCAGACGTGCCATTAACAAGTAAATTTGGAAACCTTGCTGGAAAGACGACAGGCTCCCTCTCTGTACCATCATAATTGTCCTGGTAATCGATGGTGTCTTTATTAATATCACGTAATAGTTCCATTGATATTTTGGACATACGTGCCTCTGTATAACGCATTGCTGCTGCTGAATCACCATCAACCGAGCCGAAGTTACCATGACCATCTACAAGCATATTTCGATAACTAAAATCTTGAGCCATACGAACCATTGCTTCATAAACTGCTGAATCACCATGGGGGTGGTACTTCCCGATAACTTCCCCAACGATTCGTGCAGATTTTTTATAAGCTTTATCCGCATGCATCCCGAGATCATTCATTGCATATAATATGCGACGATGAACAGGCTTTAACCCATCACGGACATCCGGCAGGGCACGCGCTACAATAACACTCATTGCATAGTCAAGAAAAGATGTACGCATTTCTTTGCTTATATTAACTTCTTGAACATTGGGACGTTGTTGATCCGCCATTTGATTACCTCCTACTGGAAAACCCTTTGTAGATTCCCCTTATACATCTAAATTTTGAACATATTGCGCATTTTCTTCAATAAAGTTTCGGCGCGGTTCCACTTTATCACCCATTAAAATATTAAAAACTTCATCCGCATCCATCGCATCGGTTAACTCAACTTGAAGTAATGTTCGAGTTTCTGGATCCATGGTTGTTTCCCATAACTGTGTCGCATTCATTTCACCTAAACCTTTATAACGCTGAATACCTGGTTTCGGTGATTTAGGAATTTCTTCTAAAATACGGTCTAATTCTGCATCATCATAGGCATAATGTGCTGCTTTTCCTTGTTGGACCTTATAAAGTGGTGGTTGTGCGATGTAAATATAACCATGTTCAATTAACGGTTTCATATAACGATAGAAAAACGTCAATAATAATGTGCGAATATGCGCTCCGTCGACATCTGCATCCGTCATAATAACGATTTTATGATAACGGGCTTTGCTGATATCAAAGTCTTCCCCAATACCCGTACCTAGTGCTGTTATCATCATTCGTACTTCGTTATTCGATAAAATGCGGTCCAAACGGGCCTTTTCCACATTTAAAATCTTACCGCGAAGAGGCAAGATAGCTTGGAAATGGCGATCTCGTCCCTGTTTTGCAGAACCCCCAGCAGAATCCCCCTCAACAATATATAATTCACTTATTTCTGCGTCTTTTGAAGAACAATCTGCTAGTTTACCCGGTAAATTGGAAACTTCCAGGGCACTTTTTCTTCTAGTTAATTCTCGAGCTTTCTTTGCAGCCATACGAGCACGAGAAGCCATAAGTCCCTTTTCAACAATTGTTTTTCCGATCGAAGGGTTTTCGTAAAGAAACTTTGAAAATGCTTCACTAAATACAGAATCTGTCACCGTGCGAACTTCACTGTTTCCGAGTTTTGTCTTTGTTTGCCCTTCAAATTGCGGGTCTGGATGTTTAATAGAAACAATAGCAGTCATCCCTTCCCGAACATCATCTCCGGATAAATTCGGATCATCTTCCTTAAATAAATTATTTTTTCGAGCATAATCATTGATGACACGGGTCAGTCCAGTCCTAAATCCAGATTCATGCGTTCCACCCTCATACGTATGAATATTATTTGCAAAGGAATAAAGATTGCTAGCATATCCATCATTGTATTGTATAGATACTTCTACTGCTATTTGCTGATCTTCACCTTCAGAATAAAATGGCTCGTGTAAAGCATCTTTGGTTCGGTTAAGATATTCAACATAAGAGATAATTCCACCTTCATAATGATAAGTAACAGGCTCTTCATCATTTCGCTTATCTTCTAGTGAAATGGAAATTCCCTTATTTAAAAATGCCAATTCACGAAGACGTTGCGCTAACGTCTCAAAATCAAATACAGTAGTTTCTGTGAAAATAGTCGGATCAGGTTTAAAATGAATAATTGTTCCTGTAATATCCGTCTCGCCAATTACTTTAATGTCTTCTTGAGATACTCCCTTTTCAAACCCTAGATAATAAACTTTTTCATCACGATGCACATATACTTCTAAGTTACTGGATAATGCGTTTACTACGGATGCACCTACACCATGCAAACCACCAGATACTTTATAGCCGCCACCACCAAACTTTCCGCCTGCGTGGAGGACAGTCATAATAACTTCCAGTGCAGATTTTCCTGTTTTCTCATGCGTATCAACCGGAATTCCCCGGCCATTATCTTTAACAGTAATACTATTGTCTTTTTCGACAATTACCTGTATATGATCACAGTACCCTGCCAACGCTTCGTCAATACTGTTATCAATAATTTCCCAAACAAGATGGTGAAGTCCCTTTTCACTCGTTGATCCAATATACATACTAGGGCGTTTCCTAACAGCTTCTAAACCTTCAAGAATCTGTATTTGCTCCGCATCATATGCTTGTTCATTTGTTACTTTTTCGTTCATAGACATTATCTCACCCACATTTCATATACTTAAAACTAAAAAACTTTTATTCCAGTTCTTCCGAATAATCCTCAAGCTTACTAATTGTAGAAATCATACTTGCCCGTTTTTGTAGGGTTGGAACGGACAATGTACTAAAATAAATAATATCCTTTGTGATCACTACTGATTTTGCATCCGTTTCTTCTCCCATAATTTTGTCTTGTTTTTTTGAAGCAGCAACCATTTCCTCCATAATCACAGAAGATGAAATGATATTATAATCAACGATTGAAATGATGTTTCGTGATTGAATCACGTTAGCATTGCCTAAATGAATAAACATTGTATACCCCCAAGTTTATCTAGCTTTTTTTTACTTGGAAACGATTGATCGATTCTTAAACTATTTTTGTACTCGAATTATATATCTATTATTCCATTGCGGACGCGAAAAAGTTCCGCTCTTTTTAATGTTTCATGATTAATTCCATCAACATTCGTGGTGGATACAAAGGTTTGGACTTTCCCTTGAATCGTATTTAACAAATGAGATTGCCTATAATTATCCAATTCACTTAAAACATCATCAAGCAGCAAAACAGGATATTCACCAACCTCGTTATATATAAGGTCTAATTCAGCTAGTTTTACAGATAAAGCTGTTGTTCGCTGTTGACCCTGAGATCCATAGACTTGGACATCTTTATCATTAACATAAAATACGAGATCATCACGGTGGGGCCCAATTAATGTGGTTCCGCGATCAATCTCTTTTTCTTGTATTTCATTAAATTTATTCGAATAGATTGTTTCTATTTTCTCCTTATTTTCCTCTTCTGATACCCCAATTGTAGGGTTATATCGAATATCTAAGTTTTCCATCTGACGACTAATTCCAGAATGAATTGGTTTTGCCCATTTCCTTAACAATTCTAAAAACATAAATCTTCTTTCTAATAAAATTGCCGCATGTTCAATTAATTGATCCGTTAAAACTTGAAGCATTGTTTTATCTTGTTTTCCTTTACGTTGCATTTGTTTTAGAAGATGATTGCGCTGTTTTAAAATCTTTTGATAATGTCCTAAATGGTAGACGTACTTAGGTTGAATTTGTCCAAGTTCCATATCAATAAAACGTCTGCGGATATGTGGCGGGCCTTTTACTAAGGTCAAATCTTCCGGGGCAAACATCACAACATTTAACGCACCAATATACTGGCTTAATCGCTTTTGTTCAATATGATTTAATTTTGCTTTTTTGCCTTTTCTTGAAATAATAATATCAAGGGGGAAACTTTGCTTTCGTTTTGTAACCCTTCCTTCTATTTTAGCATACTCTTCATCCCAGCTAATGAGTTCTTTATCACGTGGTGTACGGTGGGACTTCGTAAAGGCTAAAAGGTAGATTGCCTCCATCAAATTGGTTTTCCCTTGGGCATTTTCTCCAATAATCACGTTAACTTTATCATCAAAAGGGATATCCAATTTCTGATAATTACGATAGTTTTTTAGTTTTAATTGTTGAATGTGCATACTAAATTCCTCTTTTTAGCGCTAAATATACACGCCCTGCAAGTGTTTGAAAGCAAAATAAGTCGTTACATTTCTTTTTTTACAGCTATAAATGAACCAATACCTTCTACTTCTACCACATCATTTGGATATAATTTTCTGCCACGGCGATGTTCCCTCTCCTTATTGACGATCACACCTTGATCCTTTAGGAAAGATTTAATCATTCCGCCAGATTCAAGAATATTTGCTAGTTTAATAAATTGTCCCAATGTGATGTAAGTTGTAGAAATTTCTATTTTTTCATACATTTCATTCACCAAATTCTATTTGTATAATGTAGATATAAAACTTGTTACCTATAATTTTTTGTTAACCTTAGATTTACGGTTTCATTTTTACGGTTTTAAAAGCTCTAATACCTATTTTACTAAACTTTTTGTGTTTAGGGAAGGATTCCCCCTTTAAATATATAAAAACGCCAAAATAAGCCTTAAAATACCTTTTTTATCATTCTGTACATATATGAAAGAAAAAATACTAAAAATATGCTAAATAGAAAAGCCCTTATCCTTTATGATAAGAGCTTTCTATTTTTAATATGTTCGAACAGGCAGAATCAGTTGTAAAATGGAATCATTGTTCACTGGCCTAATAATGAATGGTCGCATTGCACCTGTAAATTCTATTTTAACCTCATCATATTCAATCGCTTTTAATGCATCTAGCATATACTTTGAACTAAACGAAATTTTCAATTCTTCTCCCTCAATGGATTTAGCAGAAATCTCTTCCGTAGCTCGACCAACTTCCGGAGAATTACTTGTTATTTCAACAGTTTGCCCATCTTTTGTTGTTAATCGGACGACATTATTTCGGTCTTCCTTGGCAAGCAGGGAAGCTCGATCAATCGTATTTAATAAATCTTTTGTGTTTACGTAGAGCACCGTTTTACTCTGATCCGGTATTAAACGGGACGTTTCCGGATATGTACCATCAAGCAATCGCGATAGGAAATATAAATGTTTTGTTCGAAATAGAATTTGATTGTTTGTAACACTAATTTCAATAGGTTCATCCGTGTCATCTAAAATTTTATACAATTCATTCAAGCTTTTTCCTGGTACGACAATACTTGAAAATTCGATATTTGCCTCTTTTACAGGTATTTCTCTTGACGCGAGTCGATGACTGTCTGTTGCTGTAAATTTGAGCTGTTTACCTTCTAGTTTCAGATTAACTCCAGTTAAAATTGGACGGGTTTCCATTGTAGAAATTGCAAATACCGTTTGTTTAATTAAGTTTTTTAAAAGATCTGTTTGTAATTCAAAACTATCATCTGTTTGCAATTTCGGAAGTTGTGGATATTCCTCTGCGTCTTGTCCATTTAAATTAAACTCTGCTTTTCCTGAACGTATCGTTACCTTTAAATTTGAATCTGCCTCTATTTCTACTGTTTTTTCCGGTAATTTTCGAACAATATCTGGAAAATAGCGTGCCTGCAACACAATACTTCCTTCTTCAATTTCTTCTACATGTACCATTCCATCTGATTCAGCAGGAATATAGGATTCAATAGAAATATCAGAATCACTGCCGGTTAGTTTGATTCCATGATCTTTCGCTTCGATTTTCATACCCGTTAATATTGGAATTGCTGTTCTTGTTGAAATTGCCTTCATTACATCTTGTACGCTAGCAATTAATTTATCTCGTTGAATTATAAATTTCATGGAATTAATCCTCCTATATGGAAGTATATTATATATATTTTATTAATATAATACAGTAATAATAGTAATAAGAACTGTGCATATGTTGATAACTGGGATATAACGAATCATAAAAAGGTTATACACATGTGGATAAAATGTTTACAACTGTCATTCTTCGTTCACACTATTAACATGTGTATCGATTAAATACCTTTTAATTTTTCTTTAATTTCTTCAATGTTTTTGCTTAAAAGTGTATCTGATTCGATTGTTTTTGTTATTTTTTCATGAGCATGAATGACGGTTGTGTGGTCACGACCGCCAAATTCCTCTCCGATTTTAGGAAGAGAGAGATCCGTTAGTTGTCTGGAGAGATACATAGCAATTTGTCTTGGGAATGCAATCGACTTTGTTCTCTTTTTAGCCGCAAAGTCTTCTAGTTTGACATTGTATTTTTCTCCAACAGCTTCCTGAATAGCTTGTACTGTTATTACTCTCGGTTTATTGCTGGGAATGATATCTTTCAGTGCATCAGCTGCCAGAGCTGCATCAATATCCTGGTTTACTAAAGAAGAGTATGCAACAACACGGATTAATGCACCTTCTAATTCACGGATGTTTGTATCAATTTGATTTGCAATATAAAGCATCACTTCATTCGGAATGTCCAATCCATCTGCTTTTGCTTTTTTATTTAGGATTGCTATTCTCGTCTCCAAGTCTGGAGGAGTAATATCGGTGATCAAACCCCATTCAAATCTTGAGCGTAATCGATCCTCTAAAGTTGGTATTTCCTTTGGTGGCCGATCACTGGATATAATAATTTGCTTACTTTCTTCATGTAATGCATTAAATGTATGGAAAAATTCTTCTTGAGTAGATTCTTTTCCGGCGATAAATTGAATATCATCAATTAATAGGACATCAACATTGCGATATTTATTTCGGAAGTTAATTGTTTTATTATCCATAATTGCATTAATAAATTCATTCGTAAATTTTTCTGAAGTAAGATATAGCACATTTGCTTCGGGATTATTTTCTTGCACGTAATGTCCGATTGCATGCATAAGATGGGTTTTACCAAGCCCGACTCCACCATAGATAAAGAGCGGGTTGTACGCATTTGCCGGTGCTTCAGCAACTGCCAGGGATGCAGCATGAGCAAATCGGTTGCCAGCCCCAATAACAAAAGTATCGAATGTATATTTTGGATTTAACATTGTTTTTTGTTTTTCATAGGTTTTATTTGACTTTGATTTTGACATAGGTTTTGCAGGCGGATCTTTCATTTCTGCTTGGTTATTAACTTCGGGAATAATGAATTTTGTTTTTAGCTCTGCGCCTGTCACTTCGTATAATGTGTCTGTTATTAATTTGGTATATTGACCCTCCAGCCAATCTCTTGAAAATTCATTAGGTGCAGCAATTATAAGCGTATTGTCCTGGAGCGCATCAGCTTTTGTATGTTTTAGCCATGTTTCAAAGCTAGGCTTACTAACTTTTTCTTGAATTTTTGTCAAGGTTGCCGACCATAATTCGTTAATATTTTCCATACTGTTTTCACCCCTTTTTTAATGATTTTGATCCTGAAAGGAATTAAAAAGCCTTTTACAATCTTTCTTTAGGAAACTTGGGATAAATAAAGAAAGATGATAAGGCCCATTTATATATACATGTTGTTATGGAAAGGCACAAAGAATGTGGACAAGAAAATGGCTTTATTTATATAGCTAGAATGAGTTATCTACTTCACGCACAATCTTGTTGATAACTATTTTAACAAGGTGTGGACTTTTATCCACACGCTATCCACATTCTGTGGATAAAAATATAAGTGTAATTACATGTTAACATAACAAAACATGAATATAATATCAGATAAAAGCTTTTATTGCAATGAATTGTAGACACTTATCCACAAAGTCCGCAAGGTGTAGATAAATATTATCCACATTGTATTATATTGTGGTTATCTTGTCGATAATTGTTGTGAATAAAAAAACATTGTCGTTTTGTTGTGAACATTGGATGTGGATAACCGGAGTAAGGGTGAAGAAGTTATAAATTTCAAAGAAGATGTAGAAGCTGGTCCTGTAAAAAGAAAAAAAAGATGTTCTGCAAAATGAAGTTGACAGATTCGATAATTTTTACGTATAATTATCAAGACTGTCTTCTGAATATTAACGTTTAGTCAGTTTTTAAATTCCTCGGGGAGGTGCAAGATAGATGAAAAGAACATTTCAACCAAATAATCGTAAGCGAAAAAAGGTACATGGCTTTCGCGCGCGTATGAGTACAAAAAACGGTCGTAAAGTGTTAGCTCGTCGCCGTCAAAAAGGAAGAAAAGTAATTTCTGCATAGGCCACTGAAACATGTCAGTGGTCTTTTTTAACTTTTAGATATAAAAAGATTTTGGGGTTTGAGATAGAGCTGGAGAGGCAGATTTACTATTCTGTTTGATCCATTGCTTATTCTTAGACAGGCTTATATAGGTGGTCAGTATGAAAAAAGCATTTCGCATAAAAGATAATAAAGAGTTTCAGTATGTGTTCAAACAAGGGAAGTCTTTTGCAAATAGGCAGCTTGTTTTATATTATATGAATAAACCAGAGCAAAATCATTTCCGAATAGGTCTTTCGGTGGGAAAAAGGATTGGTAATGCAGTAACGAGAAATCAAATAAAAAGATATCTGCGTCAAGCTTTCCTCGAGCTGGAAGAGAAGGTAAAGCCTACAAAAGATATTATTATTATAGCCAGGCAGCCAACGAAAGATATGAATTTTCATCAGATAAAAAAAAGTCTAATTCATTTATTATCTCGTGAACATTTATTAAGGAAATAACATTGAATAGTTAGTTGTTTACATAGAGTCCCAATCTCATTATAATAGGTAGGGACATTACAATTTATTACATAAATAAAAAGTTAACGTTTTTTATGTGAATTGTTTTTTGACAGTTAGGAGGAAAAATGTTGCGAAAAAAGGTCTTTTTGCTTGTGGCCTTAATTGGTATAATAACCATACTTTCTGGTTGTACGCAGATTAATGAAGATATTACCCCTGAAAGTACTGGGATTTGGAATAAATATTTTGTTTATCCAATGTCATGGTTTATTACGTATTTTGCTGAATTATTCGATGGAAATTATGGATTAGCAATTGTGATCGTTACGATCATCGTTCGGTTAATTTTACTGCCGTTAAACGTTAAACAGTTAAAAAGTTCAAAGGCAATGCAAGATATCCAGCCTGAATTGAAGGAAATACAGAAAAAATATAGTTCAAAAGATGCAAATACACAACAGAAGTTACAACAAGAAACAATGGCATTATTCCAAAAGCACGGTGTAAACCCACTCGCTGGCTGTTTACCTATATTCGTACAAATGCCGATTTTAATTGCAATGTATCATGCAATTATGCGTACGCACGATATAAAAACAGGAAGTTTTCTTTGGTTTGAATTAGGAACAACAGATTTTATCTTACCGTTGATTGCTGGAGGGGCTACGTTCCTGCAACAAAAATTAATGATGTCTGGAAGCCCAGCAGGACAGAACCCGCAGATGCAGGTTATGCTTTATATGATGCCAATTATGATTACCGTTATTGGCTACTTCTTACCGGCTGCGTTAGCGTTGTACTGGGTAGTTGGTAATGTGTTCATGGTGGCTCAAACTATTTTTATTCGTAAACCGATGATGAAAGATCAAAGTACTGGAGGAGACAAAAAGTGAGAGAAATAACTGCTAGTGGACAAACGGTTGAAGAAGCGGTCCAATCAGCATTAGAGCAGTTAGACACAACTAGGGACCAAGTCGATATCAGTATTATTGATGAGGGTAAGAAAGGAATTCTTGGCTTATTTGGTTCAAAACCAGCAATTGTAAAAGCAGTTGTATTGAAAAACCAAATCGAAGAAACGAAAGCTTTTATACAGGAAGTAATCAAAAATATGAATGTGGATGTCAATATAAAGACAACAGTCATAGATAATCATGTAACTTATGAATTAAATGGCGAAAAAATAGCGAAACTTATCGGTAAACGCGGGCAAACATTGAATGCTCTGCAATATTTAGTGCAGCTCGTGTTAAATAAAGATGGGAAGCAATATTATTCAGTCACTTTAGATGCAGAAGGCTATCGCGGGCGAAGAAAAGAAACATTAGAGGCTTTAGCAAAAAAAATGGCTGAAAAAGCAGTACGCATCAATAAAAAAGTATCCCTTGAACCAATGCCAGCATTTGAGCGGAAAATTATTCATAGTGCGTTGCAAGGAAGAAATGATATTTCGACCTATTCTGATGGTGTAGAACCACATCGGCATATTGTTATAAAACCATAATTTTAAAAAAGAGTAATTTGAGACCCTGGGAAGCCAGGGTTTTTTGTTTGATAAAAATTCATCGACTAAAACCTATAAGAATGCATCGGTAAAAAGATATCAACATGTTGATAAACCCCCAAAGAAAAAATATAAAAAATATTTGTGGATAAGTTTATTTTTGCTGTATTTTGTGGTAATCTATTATGTTAGTGGCTATAAAAAGAAAGAAATGCTGCTATAATAAAATAATCATTAAATGCTGTTTATATATATTAATAACGTCTGGGAGGTGACATGAGTGGAGACAGATACAATTACTGCAATTTCCACTCCATCTGGTGAAGGAGCAATTGCAATTGTCAGGTTAAGTGGGCCGGAAGCTATTTCCATTGTGGACAAATTGTTTCAAGGGAAAAGTTTAAATGATGTTGATTCACACACTATTCATTATGGTAAAATAATGGACCCCACAACAGACGAAGTTGCTGAGGAAGTAATGGTTTCTGTGATGCGTGCTCCAAAGACATTTACACGCGAAGATGTGGTAGAAGTGAATTGTCATGGAGGAATGGTAGCAGTAAATCGTGTATTAGAAATTATTCTTAGTCAAGGTGCTCGTTTAGCTGAACCAGGTGAGTTTACCAAACGAGCATTTTTACATGGACGAATCGATTTATCCCAGGCTGAGGCAGTAATGGACTTAATTCGGGCTAAGACAGATAAAGCGATGTCTGTTGCATTAAAACAAATGGATGGGCGTTTATCAGCCCTTATTCAGCAGTTGAGACAAGAGTTATTGGAAACAGTGGCACATGTCGAGGTAAATATTGATTATCCGGAATATGATGATGTCGAAGAAATGTCACATGAAATGATGCAAAAAAAGACGAAGCAAGTCCGTGCAAAAATCGAGGATTTATTACAAGTTGCGAAACAGGGAAAGATATTAAGGGAAGGTATCGGTACGGCAATTATAGGTCGTCCAAATGTAGGGAAATCCTCATTAATGAATACACTTGTGCAAGAAAATAAAGCGATTGTTACTGAAATTCCTGGTACTACGAGAGATATTATTGAAGAGTACGTTAATGTTCGTGGCGTGCCGCTTCGCTTAGTTGATACTGCAGGAATACGTGATACCGAGGATATAGTGGAAAAAATAGGGGTAGAGAGATCACGTCAGGTTTTAAAAGAATCCGATCTTATTTTATTTGTGTTAAATTATAATGAAGCATTGACAGATGAAGATATTAAATTGTTTGAAGCTGTCCAAGGATTAGAATATATCGTTATTATTAATAAAACAGATCTAGAACAAAAACTTGATTTAGAAAAGGTTCGCAAGCTTGCAAACAATCGTCCCGTTGTTACTACTTCATTGATTGAAGAAGAAGGAGTTAATGAACTGGAATCAGCAATTGCTCAGAGCTTTTTCGAAGGCGATATTGACATGGGAGATCTAACCTATGTTTCGAATGTCAGACACATTCAACTATTAAAACAAGCTGCACAAGCTTTAGATGATGCTATGATAGGTTTAGAAAGTGAGATGCCTCTGGATATCGTGCAAATAGATGTAACTCGTTCATGGGAGTTTTTAGGCGAAATAATTGGAGATACTGCTAGTGATAGCTTAATTGATCAGTTATTTTCACAATTTTGTCTTGGGAAATAACGTTAAGATACGTGATTTATTTAATAAATATAAAAATATAAAAACAGAAAGGGTGAAAGTTATGATTTATGATGCTGGACATTATGATGTAATTGTTGTTGGGGCAGGTCATGCTGGGTGTGAAGCAGGCATTGCTGCAGCTCGTATGGGAGCTAAAACATTAATGCTTACGCTAAACCTAGATATGATTGCTTTTATGCCATGTAACCCGTCACTTGGAGGTCCTGCAAAGGGGATCGTCATCCGAGAAGTTGACGCACTTGGAGGTGTGATGGGAAAGGTTATTGATAAAACGTATATTCAAATGCGGATGTTAAATACCGGAAAAGGACCTGCTGTTAGAGCTTTACGAGCACAAGCAGATAAACCATTATACATTCAAGAAATGAAAAGAATCATCGAAAATGAGGAAAATCTAACCTTACACCAAGGAATGGTTGACAGCTTGATTGTAGAAGATGGAGTCTGCAAAGGTGTTGTTACAGAGACAAAAGCGGCATATCATGCAGAAACAGTTATTGTAACAACCGGAACGTTCATGCGCGGTAAAGTTCTAATGGGAGATATCGAATATGAGAGTGGACCAAATAATCAGCGTGTCTCCGTAAAACTATCAGAGAACTTGGAGGAGCTTGGGTTGGATCTTACTCGATTTAAGACTGGTACACCTCCAAGAGTAAACAGTCATACAGTAGACTATTCAAAAACAGAGATACAACCAGGGGATGAGAAACCTCAAGGGTTCTCTTATGAAACAACAGACTATATTACAGATCAGATTCCTTGCTGGTTGACGTATACAAATGAATTTACACACAAAGTAATTAATGACAATTTACAATTATCTGCGATGTATTCTGGCATGAAACGTGGTACTGGGCCTCGATATTGTCCATCCATTGAAGATAAAATTGTACGATTTAATGATAAACCGCGTCATCAAGTATTCTTAGAACCAGAAGGACGAAATACAGAGGAAGTTTATGTTCAAGGATTATCCACTTCACTACCAGAGTATATCCAGCATGAAATTGTAAAATCTGTACCGGGCTTAGAAAATGCGCAAATTATGCGTCCGGGTTATGCCATTGAATATGATGCATTAGTGCCTACACAGCTATGGCCAACACTTGAGACGAAGAAAATCCCAGGATTATTTACTGCTGGTCAAATTAATGGTACTTCAGGTTATGAAGAAGCGGCAGCACAAGGGATTATGTCAGGAATTAATGCAGCTGCCAAAGTGCAAGGAAAAGAGCCATTTATATTGGATCGTTCTCAAGCATATATTGGTGTGCTCATAGATGATCTTGTTACAAAAGGAACAAATGAACCATATCGTTTGTTAACTTCACGAGCTGAATACCGTCTGCTGTTGCGCCATGATAATGCTGATTTGCGCTTAACAGAGATTGGCTATAATTTAGGGTTAATTAAACAAGAACGCTATGACCAATTTGTCGAAAAGAACAGACTTGTCGAAGAAGAGAAAAAACGTTTAAGAAAATTAACAGTTAAACCCGAAGCTCATATACAGGATCTTCTAAAAAGCGTCAATGCAACGCCAATAAAAGAAGCAGTAAAAGCTGGTGATTTACTCAAACGTCCAGAAATAAAATACGAATTAATGGAGCAGATGATTGAATCAGATCCAAGCTTGCCTTTAGAAGTAAAAGAACAAGTGGAAATCCAAATTAAATATGAAGGTTATATTAAAAAAGCAAATGAACAAGTGGCTCGCATGCTAAAAATGGAAGATAAAAAGATCCCGGATAACTTGGATTATGACGATGTAAGCGGCATTGCTACAGAAGCGAAGGAAAAATTAAAGAGAGTTCGTCCATTATCAATCGGGCAAGCATCTCGAATTTCTGGAGTAAATCCCGCTGATATTTCAATTTTAGCGATTTATATCGAACAAGGTAAAATAGCACGTGTTGCCAATTAAAATAAAGCTTAGCAAGGAGATATTCCATGAATCCAGAACAGTTTGCAAGTGAATTACAAAAAAAGGGTATTGAATTAAGTAACCATCAACTGGACCAATTTGCGATTTATTTTAAAACCTTGGTGGATTGGAATGAAAAAATAAACCTTACCGCTTTGACGGCTGAAGCAGATGTCTATTTAAAACATTTTTATGATTCCATCACTGCTGCATTTTATCATGATTTTCAAAGTGTGAAACATATTTGTGATGTGGGAGCAGGAGCTGGGTTTCCCAGCATCCCTCTCAAAATATGTTTCCCACATTTACATATAACCATTGTCGACTCACTGAAGAAACGAATCGGTTTTTTAAATCATCTAGCGGAACAACTTAATCTGGATCATGTCGCTTTTTATCATAGCAGAGCAGAAGACTTTGGTAAAAACAGCAAATGCAGGGAAAGTTTTGACATCGTTATGGCTCGAGCAGTGGCCCGTATGTCTGTTTTGAGTGAATTATGTCTTCCACTATGCAAAAAAGATGGTTTATTTATGGCGATGAAAGGTTCTCAAGCCCAGGAGGAATTAACGAGTGCGAAAAAAGCGATCGATGTTTTGGGCGGAGAAATAAAACATACACATACATTTTCACTACCACAGGAAGATAGTGAACGGTCTATTATCATAATCAATAAACAAAGGAAAACACCGAAAAAATATCCGAGAAAAGCAGGAACACCAAATAAAAGTCCGATTGAATAAAAATTAAACACTTCGAGTAAGAATGATTTGATGCATTTCATATTTTTTTACGTATAAATATGGTAGAATGAAATAGAAACAGAACACGTTGAAAAGTGATATCATCTTTACGCAGCAGTTTTCCTGCGGCGTTTTTTCTTATCATTTCCAAATCTAGTGCATATGTGAAAAAAATAGCTTAGACGTTCTATATTGTGACCTCCAATTTCATATTAATTAGGAAATTTGCATTTTTACTCCCTTTCAGAATAAAATAGACTCATAGACGATATTCCTTCAAACGGTTTTATACTAAAATGTTCCACGTGAAACAATTTTATTTTATATAGATGTATTTGTTGTTCTTAATATACTTTTTAAGTTTGAAAACTAAAGGTGGTGTCTGATGGTGTTACATCCTTTTAACCGAATCTTTGGTTTGGGAGATAAATCAGATTCTGAATCGGAAAAAGAGGCCTATCATCCGGATGAAGTAATCCAACTTCCTGTAAAAAACATTAGAGCGAATCGATATCAACCAAGATCAATTTTTAATGAGGAAAAAATAAAGGAACTAGCTCAAACGATACATACACACGGAATGATCCAGCCAATTGTAGTTCGAAAATTGGAGGAGGATTTCTATGAAATAATAGCAGGGGAACGAAGATGGCGAGCCGCTCAATTACTAGAGTGGGAAAATATTTCTGCGATTATTCGAGAAATGACGGACGCAGAAACTGCCTCTGTAGCCTTAATTGAAAATTTACAACGGGAAGAACTTACAGTTGTTGAAGAGGCAAATGCATATGCCAGCCTCCTGGAACTTCATAATTTAACTCAAGAGGCACTAGCACAGCGATTGGGAAAAAACCAATCAACGATTGCAAATAAATTGCGCCTGTTAAAACTGCCAGAAGAAGTGCAACAAGCATTATTAGATAAAAAAATTACAGAACGGCATGCCCGTGCGTTGATAAAATTACAAGATCCAGAAGCACAGATAAAACTGTTAGAAGATATATTGGAACATGATTTAAATGTTAAACAAACTGAAGAGCAAATTGCAAAAAGAAACTCTCCAAAAGAAAGTAAGAAGAAAAAGCGCCCTAAATTAAAAGGGGTCAATAAAGATATACGGATAGCAATGAATACGATCCGTCAATCATTAACAATGGTTTCTGATACAGGAATTGATGTAGAATCAGATGAGAAAGATTTAGATGATTATTATCAAATTACAATAAAAATACCAAAAAAGAAATCATAATATTATTCATTTATTCGTAATAAATCGGAAAAAAACTTTTAAAAACGAACACACTGGCTTTATTCAGTACCCATCTTTAACGGAAGATGGGTATTTTTACACAATAGATATTCAAAAATTAAGCTTTTCTAACAAAAAGGCGATTCATCGTATTTTTTATTAAAAAAATGATACGATGTAATAGAATCTATTTTGGTTTTTTCCATGATAGAAAATATACTCGTTTAATAGGATGTTTGCATAACAAATAGAGACATATGAATCGCTACAATTTCACAATTTGCGAGAATTTAAGTTTTCAAATAGGTAGGTGTCAAGATGGGGAAAGTAATAGCCATTGCAAACCAAAAGGGTGGCGTAGGGAAGACAACAACATCAGTGAATTTAAGTGCATGTCTCGCACAATTAGGAAATCGAGTCCTGGTTGTGGATACAGACCCACAAGGAAATTTGACAAGTGGGGTAGGAGTTAATAAAGCTGACATGGATCAGTGTGTATACAATGTATTAGTAGAGGATTTACCGGCAGAAAACGTTTGTGTTCCAACAAATATAGACAGGCTAGATATTATTCCTGCGACAATCCAACTTGCTGGAGCAGAAATTGAATTGGTGCCAACAATTTCTCGGGAAATTCGCTTAAAAAAATCGTTAGATAGCCTAAAGGAGAATTATGATTACATTATCATCGATTGTCCTCCTTCTTTAGGGTTGTTAACAATTAACGCATTAACATCATCTGACAGTGTACTAATACCTGTACAATGTGAGTTTTATGCTTTGGAAGGATTAAGTCAATTATTAAATACAATAAGACTTGTCCAAAAACATTTAAATAAGCAATTAATGATTGAAGGTGTTTTGTTAACAATGCTGGATGCTAGAACGAATCTGGGAATCCAGGTAATTGAGGAAGTTAAAAAATATTTCCAGGATAAGGTTTATAAATCGGTCATTCCTAGAAATGTTAGATTGGGAGAGGCTCCTAGTCATGGTAAACCGATTATTGTCTATGATCCAAAATCAAGAGGTGCTGAAGTATATCTTGAATTAGCGAAGGAAGTGATGGAAAGTGGCGAAAGGGTTAGGTAAAGGTATCAATGCTTTTTTCCCTGATTTGGAAGCAGAAGATCATGATTCAATTCAAGAAATAGCGATCAATAAATGCAGACCAAATCCTTATCAACCCAGAAAAACGTTTCATGCAGATTCGATTGAAGAATTAAAAGAGTCCATTTTAGAATATGGTATCATCCAACCTTTGATTGTTCGGGAGAGTATCAAAGGTTATGAAATTGTTGTCGGAGAAAGACGCTTTCGTGCAGCTAAAGAGGCAGGCCTTGATACAATTCCTGTTATCATAAAGGAATTGTCTGACGAGAAAATGATGGAGCTGGCTTTATTAGAAAACCTTCAACGAGAGGATTTAACACCGATCGAAGAAGCGCAGGCATATGCAAATTTAATGAATGAATTAAAGGTCACGCAGGAGGAATTATCTAAAAGGCTGGGGAAAAGCCGGTCACATATAGCAAATATCGTACGTCTGTTAACATTACCAGAACAAGTTATTGCTTATATTAATAATGGGGAGTTATCCATGGGCCATGGACGTGCTTTATTAGGTTTAAAAGAAAAGGATAAAGTCATTCCGTTTGTCAATAAAATCCGCAATGAAAAATTAAATGTACGTCAAGTTGAAAAATTAGTAATTCGATTAAACGAAAAGCCAAAGGCAGTTAAAAAAGCAAATAAAGATAAAAAGGATATTTTTATTCAGGAAAGAGAATCGGTATTAAGAGATCGGTTAGGAACTTCTGTAAATATTCAGCGCGGAAAACGAAAAGGGAAAATTGAAATAGAATTTTATACAGATGATGACCTTGATCGTATTATCAATGTATTGGAACATTGACCTAATTCAAGAGAATGAATGCAAAGGCTGACGTAGTGAAATGATATTTCCATGTCAGCCTTTTTTATGCTAAAATATTCAAAAAATTCACTGAAGGAAGGCAGGGTAATGATGATATATTTTGACCAAGCAGCTTCATCCTTTCCAAAACCGTCCGAAGTAACGGATGCAGTCGTAAAAGCACTCAATGAAATAGGAGCAAACCCTGGCAGAGGAGGACATGCTTTAGCAAGGAAAGCAGCGAATATTATTCAGCAAACAAGGGAAAAAGCTTCCAATTTATTTGGTTGTAGTAATCCCAAACGTGCTTTATTTTATCCAAATGCTACCGTTGCTTTAAATCAGGCAATCAAGGGTTTGACCTGGCAGAAGGGTGATCATATTATCACAACTTCTGTGGAGCATAATTCGATTCGGCGCCCACTTGAGAACGTAAAACATACATATGATCTTTCTGTTTCTTATATTCCTTGGAGAGAAAATAGGGAGCAATTTTTGGAGCTTGTTAAGAAAGAAATAAGAAGCGAAACAAAGTTAATTGCTATTACACATGCATCAAATGTTACTGGGTCTATCCTCCCCTTAGATGACATAACAAACATTGCAAAGGAACAGAACCTAATAACGCTTGTTGATGCTTCTCAAACGGCAGGACATATACCGCTAGATATGAAAAAACAAAAAATAGATATGTTGGCATTTCCAGGACATAAGGGACTACTCGGGCCACAAGGGACTGGAATGCTGTTAGTGGAAGGTAATCTAGATTTGAGACCAATACATCACGGCGGCACAGGAAGCTTTTCAGAAGATCCAAACCAGCCAGAGCAATGGCCGGAAAAATTAGAAAGCGGCACATTAAATACGCCTGGTGTAGCGGGTTTACATGCCGCCTTGGAAGTATATGAACAAAATCGAGAAAAAATTGTTCCACGTGAAACAATGTTAATCAGTCAGCTTGTTTCAGGTCTAAAAAGAATCGAAGGAATCAAGTGTTTTGGACCAAATGTTGATGAAAATAGAATGCCAATCGCAGCCTTTAATATCAATAACATTGATTCGCAGGAAGTTGCTATGATATTAGATACACACTATCAAATTGCTGTTCGAGCAGGATTGCACTGCAGTCCATTAACACATGATACATTAAAAACAATCGACCAAGGGATAGTCAGAGTTAGTTTAAATCGATTTAATACGAAAGAAGAAATCCATTTATTTTTACGTGCTATCAAAGAAATCGTTGAAGCATATCAGGCTATATAATAAAAAATGGAGTTGTTGAGATGGTTCTATACGGAACAATTGTAAATGGGATTTGTATTATCGCAGGAAGCATTTTAGGCCTTTTTTTTACGAAAATACCAGAAAGGTATAAAACGACAGTGATGCATGGGATTGGGCTGGCCGTTATACTAATCGGTTTACAAATGGCCTTTTCTACTGAAGTAATTATCGTTGTTCTTTTAAGTATGCTTTCAGGGGCAATAATCGGCGAATTTTTCGATGTTGAGGAAAAGCTAAATCGTCTGGGTACATGGGTTGGGAGTAAATTTGCATCTGCAGATGATCATTCCGGCATTGCGCAAGGTTTTGTTACGGCTTCATTAATATTTGGAATTGGGGCGATGTCTACCTTAGGGGCATTGGATAGTGGGCTTCGTGGTGATCATGAAGTTTTACTAACGAAGAGTGTGCTGGATGGTTTTGTAGGTTTAGTATTGACAACTACATTTGGAATTGGTGTCATGTTTTCAGTTATCCCTGTTGTTCTTTATGAAGGCTCTATTGCGCTGCTTGCAACACAAATAGAAAAATGGGTGCCGGAATCTCTTTTAAACGGTCTCATTGTTGAATTAACCGCTGTAGGAGGACTTATCATTCTGGCAATTGGACTTAATATATTAAAAGTGACGGAAATACGAATTGGGAATCTTTTGCCGGCGATCGTAACCGTAGGATTTATCTATTATATTTATCAACTCGTCTAGTGAAGACATTGTATTTATTAGAAGGCTCTCTTTAAAGAAGGAGAGCCTTTTTAAAAATTCGTTGGTTATATAGAACGTTTAAGTTTTGAAGGGGCTACAACAGCTGATAATGTTTGATCATATGTTAAACGTTGATCAATGACATCTAACAAATCTGCAATTTGATTAGCCATATCGACAACTACTGATAGTCTTGTGTTTTGTAATACATTGTATTCCATAAATCCACTAATATTAACTACACCTGTAATATGGACATCACCAATAGGGGGGAGGGGTTTATTTAGTGCTGCCCCCGGCTTTAAGGGACCTAACCCCGTAATAATGTCTCCAACAGACGTAGTCTTGCCCAAACAGGCGTCAACGGCTATAATGTAGGGGTTTTTATGTCTCCTTTTGATGGTATCCATCGATATTTCTAAATTTGTAGCATGAATCGGATGATGTAAGGTCCCATAAATGGACATATATTTCGGTTCTTTTTCAGAGAGAAATGTGCCGGCTAGTGGCCCTAAAGCATCTCCAGTAGATCGATCTGTCCCTATAAAAATAGCCACATACTCCCGTGGAACTGCAGGAAACCATGAAATGATTTGCTCACTCACTTTTTCAAAAAAATGAGGATCGGTATGCGGTAATCGTAGTTGCTTATTTTTTTCTGAAGTTCTCCTTTTTAGATTCATAGCTTATCCTCCACAAACATATTGGTATAGTATACGGTCAAATTTAAATTTCTATACATAGATACTGAATAAATGGAGGAAATGCAATGTGGAGAGCAGGATTTAAATGGATGTTTTTAATTATTGGGACAACAATCGGAGCGGGGTATGCATCTGGTAGGGAGTTGTGGGAATTTTTTGGGCATGAAAGTGGACTGGCCATTCTTTTGTTTGTTATCTTCTTTACCATATCATGCATTGTCATTATGAATATTAGCTACCAACGGCAATCATCTGACTATTTACCGGTGCTGCGCAAGATTGTTGGAGATAAATTAACGAAGATATATGATATTATGATATTCTTGTATTTATTTACGACCACTGTTGTTATGATTGCAGGCAGTGGAGCAACGGGACAATCTTTTAACCTATCTTATTGGTGGGGGGTTGCCGTCATTGTTATTGCTTTAATTGTTTTATTCTTTCGAGATATAAATGGGCTGCTGTCTATTAATGAGTATATTTTACCGCTTTTGCTTAGCGGATTATTATATGTATTGTTATTATTCACCTTTGACCAAGATTTGTCCTTGTTTTCCCATTGGCATGAACAGCGTAATTGGACTGCCGCTTTCTCATTTTCAGCATTAAATGTATTACCTTTAATAGCGGTCATTGGGGCAATTGGAAATAAAATTCATTCCAAACAAGAAATATGGATTGCTAGTGTGGGGAGTGGGCTCATACTAGGAGTTATATCCTATATTTACAATAATAGTCTTATTTACATTGCAGATGAAATTCTTTTATATGAAATCCCCTTATTTGCAATTTTAAAAAATTATCCAATTGAAATGTTGATTTTTATATCGATTTTGTTGTGGTTTGCTGTTTTTACAACAGCCGCCGCAGGAATATTAGGAATTGTAACTCGTCTGCAGCATTTTTTTAATATTCCTTTATGGATGTTAGTGATTATTATTTTAACTACCATGGTTCCGTTAACGATATTTGGTTTTTCAACACTCGTAGCATATATCTATCCAATTTACGGGATATTGAACTTATATGTATTAACACGCCTATTACTTTATCCATTTTGGGGGGCTAGTCGAAAACACGAATAAAAAGTCACTTTACTTTCATAACTAGGGTGTATGGTGTAAAATTTAATTGTTATATGAAGATTTTACACGTTGTGAAAAAAAGGTTTTTGGAGGTTTTTAGTTTGGGTGCAGTTAACAATCAATTCATGAAACTATGGGATTATATAACAGGACCTGAACTATGGGCAACGTTAAGCAAAGGTTTTATAAAAATAGTAATCATTATTATTTTAGCTAAATTAGTTATTAAAATAGGTAAAAAGATAACGGAGCAAATTTTTCAAAGTAAACAACGCGGACCAATTCGAATTACAGCGCGGAGAGAGGCAACACTTAAAAAATTAATTCAAAACATGATATCCTACATTATCTATTTTATGGCTCTTGTGATGATTTTGGATACGTTAACAATTAAAATTGGCCCGCTTTTAGCTGGTGCAGGGGTTGCCGGGCTAGCAATTGGTTTTGGAGCACAAAACCTTGTTCGCGATATTATATCAGGATTTTTCATTATTTTTGAAGATCAATTTTCTGTCGGCGATTATGTATTCACCTCTGGAGTAGAAGGAACTGTTGAGGAAATTGGTCTTCGAACGACAAAAATTCAAAGTTGGACAGGCGAACAAAACGTAATTCCTAATGGAAGTATAACACAAGTAACGAACTATTCGATTCATAATGGATTAGCCGTCGTTGATATTAATATCCCTTATGAAAGTGATATTGAAACAGCGGAAAAAGTGATTGAAAGAGTAGTTGGCGAGTTACCTGATAAATATGAAGAAATTGTAACGATTCCAGAGATTTTGGGAGTGCAAACATTAGAATTATCTCACTATGTTATTCGTGTAGTTGCTGAGACACTGCCAGTGTATCAATGGGCAGGTGCACGTATGATCCGAAAAGAAGTAAAAGAAGCATTGTACAATGAGGGTATCGAAATTCCATCACCTCGTCTCGTCATGTATTCCCGGAATGAAAATGCTACTGGATTAGAAATGGAACGGGAAAGAGAACAATAACGTTAACATTTTAGAAGGGAGAACATTTCATGGCAGATAAAGAATTTGGATTAAATGACGTTGTGCAAATGAAAAAGCAACACCCTTGCGGTGAAAATAGCTGGAGAATCATTCGTATGGGAATGGATATCCGTATTAAGTGTCAGGGATGTGACCATAGTGTAATGATTCCGCGTAAGGAATTTACAAAAAAGGTGAAAAAAATATTGGAAAAAGCGGATGAAACGAAATAATGTACCGCTTTTCAAGAATAAAATTGATCATTCAACATGAAAAAAGATACTTTAATAGATAAAGGTTTAAAAATAAGCATAGATCTATGCTTATTTTTAACTTTTGAATGCTTGTCAATTAATTATAATAAATCTATAATTGGGATGACTATCTTAGTTCACGTGAATGAAATCCTTAAGGAGTGGAAGTTGAATGGCGTTAACAGCAGGAATAGTCGGTCTTCCTAATGTTGGGAAATCAACCTTATTTAATGCGATTACCCAAGCAGGAGCAGAATCGGCAAACTATCCATTTTGTACAATTGATCCAAACGTAGGTATTGTAGAAGTACCTGATGATCGTTTGAATAAATTAACAGAATTAGTAAAACCAAAAAAGACCATACCCACAGCATTTGAATTTACAGATATAGCAGGTATTGTAGAAGGAGCAAGCAAGGGTGAAGGGTTAGGAAACCAATTCCTATCGCATATTCGCCAAGTAGATGCAATTTGTCATGTTGTCCGCTGTTTTCAGGATGACAATATTACGCATGTTTCTGGAAAAATTAATCCAATTGATGACATTGAAATTATTAATTTGGAATTAATCTTAGCAGACTTAGAAACGGTTAACAAAAGGTATGAGCGTGTAGAAAAACTTGCACGTCAAAAGGATAAGGAAGCAGTAGCAGAGTTTAATGTAATGAAAAAGTTAAAAGAAGGTTTGGAAGCAGAAAAACCTGCACGTTCGCTGGAATTTACGTACGAGCAAATGAAATATGTGAAACAGCTTCATTTATTAACAAGCAAATCTGTATTGTACGTTGCAAATGTTAGTGAAGATGAAATAACAGCCCCAGACGCTAATGAGAATGTGCAAAAAGTGAAAGCATATGCAGCTGAAGAAAACGCAGAAGTGATTGTTGTTTGTGCAAAAATTGAAGCAGAAATTGCAGAGTTGGATCAAGAAGAAAAGGAAATGTACCTTGAAGAGTTAGGAATCCCTGAATCTGGTTTAGATCAGCTAATTAAAGCAACATATGAGTTGTTAGGACTGGCAACGTATTTTACAGCTGGTGAACAAGAAGTGCGTGCATGGACTTTCCGTAAAGGAATTAAAGCACCACAAGCGGCAGGTATTATTCATTCTGATTTTGAACGTGGTTTTATTCGTGCAGAGACGGTATCCTATGAGGACCTTGCTCAGAATGGATCAATGGCTCAAGCACGTGAAAAAGGAAAAGTCCGTCTGGAAGGAAAAGATTATATTGTCGAAGACGGCGATGTTATTCACTTCCGCTTTAATGTATAAGTTTTTTAAAATTCGAATGATATAACGAAGAAAAGGATTCTCGAATAGTTGTTTTTCAGAAAAAAATTTAGTATACTTAATTCTTGTGAGTAATTAAATTTCAAGATTACTCCTTGCTCTGATGAAAATAGGCACATTCGTGTTGTTTATTTTTTTCAAAGGAGCCGCTAAGACCAAAAGGAGGTGTAACGGATGAGAAAATATGAAATCATGTACATCATCCGCCCAGATATCGAAGAGGAAGCTCAAACAGCTTTGATTGAGCGTTTTAACAAAGTTTTAACTGATAATGGCGCGGAAATTGAAAAAGTTGATGAAAAAGGCAAGAAACGTTTTGCTTATGAAATCAATGACTACCGTGATGGATACTATATACTTATTAACTTCAAAGGCAATACAGAAGCAGTTAATGAATTTGACCGCCTAGCGAAGTTTTCTGATGATATACTCCGTCATATGGCAATTCGAGAAGATGATCAATAATTAAGGAGTGGTTCTGATGTTAAATCGAGTCGTACTTGTCGGCAGGTTGACGAAGGATCCTGATCTACGTTATACACGTGCGCCACGTTCTGCATAACCGTTGATATGACGGAAAAAGCAGCGTGCTAGCATCTAATTAATGTTAGTAAAAAACTCTAACAATGAACTCCTCTGTGAAAGTCAGAGGTCACACAGAATCTAATATAACAGGGAACACCTCCTTAAGGATTTGAGCTAATAGCTCAATAGCGTTCGTAATGTTATATGTGTGCAGTCTAAAACCCCTACATGCTATTTCAATCTGACAATTGGAATGGTATGAAGCTAGGTGAGGTCGTAACCCGAGTAACCTAAGTTTTCATTGTTGAAAATATGGTGAATGTGGTGCGGGATTCCTTAAAAACTTTTCTATGACTACCAACAGTAGTGGGAACTCATGCAGTCTCGTAACGTAGTATTATCCGTGAAAACGGGTAAAATGTAATTCGCGGTTTGTTGTTGTGTGTTCAACTTACTGCCCCATACCTTGAAACAGGATGGGAGATACAATACTAACTAAGATTCAGAGTTGTATCATGAATTACCGGGATAGGGTGAGAGTCTAAGGATAAGTAAATGAAGGGATAGTTGTTAGGGAACGTGGGAGAGCCTATCAAGAGGAGGATGTCAGTCTGTAGAGATTTGATAGGAAGTCAGGAGTTCCATAGTAGTGTGGAAGCAGGGTAATGCCTGTGGAGCGAAGGGAACTAGTCGTTTCTAAGAGATGGTTATTAAAACAAGAGATTATACAAAACGTCATTTGGTTAACGTTATAGGTACAGGCGTGTACTTATAATAATTGCTAATCCACTCTTGTAAGCTTTATATCTTTCTTACTAAGAAGGATGTGAGAACAAAGTGGAGGTTAATTACCAAATCGAGTCTGAAAAGGACTTGAAGCAGACTCTGGACAGATTATACCAACATTCCAGAGAGGGGAAATCCCTAAATGGTCTTTATGAAATTATCATCAATGAACATACCATCATAACTGCTATTCATGACATCAAGTCAAATAAAGGCAGTATGACGGCGGGTATCGATAGAAAAACCATAAACCATTTTCTATAAATGCCAAGAGAAAAACTTATTCGCACGGTGTTAACGGCTTGTGGAAATTACAATCCGAAGCCAGCGAGAAGAAAGCATATACCGAAAGGAAATACGGGAAAAACCAGACCGCTGGGCATTCCTACTATGCTTGATAGAATTATCCAACAATGCGTAAAAACTGTTATTGAACCAATCATTGAGGCTAAGCTATACGAACATAGCTATGGATTCAGACCGTATAGGTCAACCCATGATGCTATTGCTAGGATAGCACACCTTATTAATATTGGAAGATACAGATACGTCATTGAAGGAGATATTAAAGGCTATTTTGATAATATAAACCATGCAGTACTAATGCGTAAGTTGCATAAAATAGGCATTATCGATAAAAGAGTTTTAGCGATTATCAAGAAAATGCTTAAATCTGGCATCATAGAAGAAGATTTCAAATTCTATGACATAGATAAAGGTACTCCACAAGGTGGAATCATTAGCCCTATCTTAGCAAACGTCTATCTAAATGACTTTGACTGGATGGTTTCAAGCAGATATGAGAATCCATATTTCTCAGAGGAATTTGCTAATGTCAAAAATGCCCGTAGGAAATTTCGGAGGGTAGGCAGACAACCTGTTTTTCTTGTAAGGTATGCGCAGATGATTGGGTCATATTCACGAAAACCAAAGAAGAGGCTACAAGGTATCTAAAATATTTAAAGAAATATTTTAGTGCAAAGCTGAACTTAGAGTTATCGGAAGAAAAGACACTAATCACTGACTTACAGGAAAGTAGAATGAAGTTTCTTGGTTTCGAAATAGGACTTGCAAGACCTCGTAGGTCAATAGGAAGGACTGGAAACCAAAAGAAACATGAGTTATATGCCAAAATATTGCCTGATTCAAATAATATTAGGCCTAAATGGCGGAAATTCTCAAGGATATTAGACAGATTAGGAGAACACAATGCGATTATCAGAAAGCAGTAATCATTGAAAAAGTGAACTCCAAAATTATAGGTATGGCTGAATATTATAAAATAGCCGTCTGGACAAAAATATTCGATTCATTTGATAATAAAATCTTTACGACTTGTCATTACACTTGGAAAAAGCTTTATCGAAACCAAAATAATGGAAAAGATAAGGCGAACCTGAAAAAGTTTTCCCAGCTTTCCAACAGACAATCGAGACATGCAAAATATACTGCTGAAACTCATGCTGTTGAAGTAGAGGGGCAATGGATAGGAATTACAAAATTCTTACACACATCTTCTGAAGACCCAAAAAATTTTAATCAAAAGATGACACCTTTTACCGAAAAGGGAAGAGAACTCTACTATAAGAAGGCGAAAATGAAGGGAAGACTTAACAGACCACCATTGTATGACAAAAATGAAGATATTTTTAGATTGGCGAAACATAATCTAAATAGTTCTAACCGAGAGAATATCCGTAAATATAACTTCGAGTTCTACATGAACAGAGAGTATGCATTTAACAGAGACAGAGGGAAATGTAAAATATGTGTCGACGATATTTTACCGTCAGACCTGCATTGTCATCACGTTAACCCAAAACTACCCCTCGACAAAGTTAACAAAGTAAGCAATCTAGCTAGCCTGCACAAAGGATGTCATGAGCTAATTCATGCTAATGATCTACCTAGTGACAGCAAAATAGCTGAGAGAGTCGAGAAATATAAAGCTAAACTCAAAAGTGGCATTTAGCTAAGTCGTATAGTATAACACTATCTCGTCAAATTACGGATCCAATTTGATTCTGTCATGGTAAAACATGACGGATTGGAAACGATGGCGTGCCGTATGCGATGAAAGTCGCACGTGCGGTACTAATGGGGGGAAAAGCTGGAGATAACTTCAAAGGCTTACCTATCCATATCAAATGGCGTTGCTGTAGCTAACTTTACAGTTGCAGTTAATCGGCCTTTTACAAACCAGCAAGGGAATCGTGATGCTGATTTTATTAATTGTGTTGTTTGGCGCAGGCCCGCAGAAAATCTTGCTAACTATATGAAAAAAGGTAGTATGGTAGGTGTCGACGGTCGTGTTCAAACACGTACTTTCGAAGGACAAGATGGAAAGACTGTATTTGTAACGGAGATCGTTGCAGATAGTGTACAATTCCTGGAATCAAAAGGTTCCTCTCAAACAAGAGGACAAGATCCATCAGGATTTCAGCCAAATCATAACCAGAACCAATTCCAGACTCAACATGAAGAGGACCCGTTTAAGAACAACGGAGAGCCTATCGATATATCAGATGATGATTTACCATTCTAAAATTTCATTTAAAGGAGGAGTTATAAATGGCAGTTCGTCGCGGACGTGCAAAGCGTCGTAAAGTGTGTTATTTCACATCAAATGGAATTACACATATTGATTATAAAGATATTGATTTGCTAAAACGTTTCGTTTCAGAACGTGGAAAAATTCTTCCTCGTCGTGTAACAGGAACATCTGCTAAATATCAGCGTAAACTTACAAAAGCAATCAAACGTGCTCGTACTATGGCATTATTACCTTTTGTAACGGATTGACCGCGTCAAAAACCTCTAAATCCAGCTCATACTGGATTTAGAGGTTTTTTAGTGCGCCCAGCATGGGCTATAACTTGGTGGTGAAAGTCCACTACAGGCTTGGCAGTAGGAACTGTTAGCTGAAAGCAAGGGTGTCCATTGCGA